>JBCBIX010000217.1:258-506 GCA_038523965.1 Bacteroidota bacterium | reverse complement strand
GAGTACCGCCAGGCCCCCGAAGTTACCCGGCGCCGGATCTACATCGAAACCCTTCAGGATGTTCTGCCGGGAATTGGTTCCAAGATCATTGTCGACGGGTCCACGGCAAGTATCCTCCCGCTTTTGAATCTGGATCGACAGACAGGAGATCAACCATGAAGACCCTTTCGCTTATTGCCTCGGGAATCGCGGTTGCCGGGGTGGTCGCTGTGTCATCCGCCGTCTACACGGTCGGCGAGGTCGAACAG
>JBCBIX010000217.1:0-248 GCA_038523965.1 Bacteroidota bacterium | reverse complement strand
GAGTACCGCCAGGCCCCCGAAGTTACCCGGCGCCGGATCTACATCGAAACCCTTCAGGATGTTCTGCCGGGAATTGGTTCCAAGATCATTGTCGACGGGTCCACGGCAAGTATCCTCCCGCTTTTGAATCTGGATCGACAGACAGGAGATCAACCATGAAGACCCTTTCGCTTATTGCCTCGGGAATCGCGGTTGCCGGGGTGGTCGCTGTGTCATCCGCCGTCTACACGGTCGGCGAGGTCGAACAG
>JBCBIX010000216.1:0-519 GCA_038523965.1 Bacteroidota bacterium | reverse complement strand
ATGTCGGGATGAGAGGATTCGAACCTCCGGCCTCACGCCCCCCAGACGTGCACTCTAACCGGGCTGAGCTACATCCCGTAAATCGGATGAAAATGACTACCAGGTAATCGAATAATCACCAACCAGTCATTTAAGAAGGTGGTCGTTACTGGATTCGAACCAGTGACCTCTGCCCTGTCAAGGCAGCGCTCTAAACCAACTGAGCTAAACGACCAATCTGTCAATTTTGGGGCCCAAAATAGGAGTTGAGCTCCAATCTTTTACCCCGCGCTTTTTGGAGCGGACGCAAATATAAGTACAATCCGCCGATAACTCAAGAAGATGAGTTCGAAAAGTAAAGGAATTTGGCGCCGACAAAGTTCCCTGCTAGACAGCAACGAGCACATATTGTTATTCAACGGTATGTCATAACAATGTCCAATACTTACAAATTATATGGTAAATTAGCTGAACAACCACACCCAAATTTACATTACTCGACTGTCAAAAAATAATATTCTCCTTATAACATACTCAAAA
>JBCBIX010000215.1:0-528 GCA_038523965.1 Bacteroidota bacterium | reverse complement strand
GTAGACGAACCACCTTTTTGATAGATCGCCAGACGCATCATAAATCTTAATGGGAGAATCTGGAGCACATTTTTTTTCTGGATTCATAGCCTACATTTTGGGCTAAGAACATCCAGTTGTTTTCCATTTTGACTGCGCTAATTAGCAGCATATTACTGTGAGAGGTGAACCATATTGGATTCGAACCAATGACCTCTGCCCTGTCAAGGCAGCGCTCTAAACCAACTGAGCTAATGGTTCATATTTGTCTTCTGTCTCCTTCCGTGTCTCTTTTGATTTGTAAAAATCTGATTATCAGATACTTACTATCAAAAGTTAGCCATACTGGATTCGAACCAGTGACCTCTGCCCTGTCAAGGCAGCGCTCTAAACCAACTGAGCTAATGGTTCCTGAAAGGATGACAAATATACCATCTGTTTTTTTGCGGTGCAAAGGGATTCTGAGTCTTTTTGAAAATTCTTACCAAACAGTCTTCCATGCTGTCACCTTGTCCCACAAGTGCAGGTATATCTGAAAGATGAAAAATT
>JBCBIX010000214.1:0-540 GCA_038523965.1 Bacteroidota bacterium | reverse complement strand
GGACAACAACTTCGTTGAGGAGCAGCTTGGCTCTATCTCGGGTGTGGTCTTAGAGGACACTGACAATGATGATATCGGCGATACTCCGATCGAAGGAGTAGAGATCACCTTGACAGATGATGATAGTGGAGAGACAATCACGACTACCACAGACGAGAATGGAGAATACATTTTCGAAGGACTGGAGCCAGGTGATTACACGGTTACATTCCAGGATGAGAGCGAGATTGATGAGGACTTTGTAGATGTATTCGATGGAGATGAGAGCCCAGAAGACGGCAATGATGGAGTTGATGATTTAGATGACGATACGATAGCAGTTACGCTTGAGCCGGGTGAAGACGACGAAGACAACAATGCAGTCGAAGAGCAACTTGGTACGATCTCGGGTGTAGTACTTGAGGACACCGACAATGATGATATCGGAGATACTCCGATCGAAGGAGTAGAGATCACCTTGACAGATGATGATAGTGGAGAGACATTCACGACAACTACAGATGCGAACGGTGAGTACTTGTTCGAAGACTTAGAGCCAGG
>JBCBIX010000213.1:0-582 GCA_038523965.1 Bacteroidota bacterium | reverse complement strand
TTCTGCTGATACTTTTGTTCTTACTACCGCTTTGTCGGGCGTTGTCGGTTGTCTTCTGAGTTCGTATCTATAAGTTTATTGTAAGGGTCGATACCTACTTCAACTGGTTTGTCATCTACAACAATGGACCACTTATTTTGGATGTCAGAGATTTTCTTTCTTTCGAGATAGAGGATGGTTTCTTCTCCACTGTCATCCGTCCCAAAAACTCCGATGTCGATATAGTCTGCCAGAGGAAGTGACTCCACAGGTCGCTTTTGGCCCTCCAAGACGACACTTAGACTATCCCCACTTTCATTCTTGTACTGACGTCGTCCTCTATCCCCTGTTCGATACTTTGAAGTGGTGGTCGTCATACTCACTTCATACCGACCATCGTCCAACTCCTCATAAGAAACGTCTGTCACTCGATTGTTGTAGAGAGTGATTGTCTCCATCATGTCTGTAATGACATATTGCAGAGAGTCTGGGAATCGTGCTTTTAGCAGACCAACTAACTCTTCGCTGGTCGTGTAGGGAGGATACTGGAACGCTACACTATCTACGTATTCACTCAATATGTCATTAAAAGCCTCCTCTCCG
>JBCBIX010000212.1:0-594 GCA_038523965.1 Bacteroidota bacterium | reverse complement strand
GTTGCTCTCAGATCCAGGCGCTATACGTGCCTACGACTATTTTGCGCAGGCAGAGGCAGCGACAGGCGATTATGAGCGTGCATACGAATACATGCGAGCTTATAAAAGGATCGATGATGAATACTGGAGTTATACTTCTCGTGCTCAGACAAATGAATTAGAGGCCAAGTATCAGAGTGCTCGCAATGAGACACGGATCGCCGATCAAGAACTTGCTCTGCAACGACGCACATCGCAGCGGAATACAGCCATGCTAATGGGACTTTTTATATCTGGAATGGGACTTTTTTGGTGGATTAGACAAAGTCAGAAAAATCAATTACAAAAAATACAACTTGAAAACCTAAAGCAAGAGCAACAACTATTAGCTCTCGACTTTATGGTCCAAGGACAAGAAGAAGAGCGCAAGCGCATCGCTCAAGACTTACATGATGGCTTGGGGGGGCTTCTTACAAGTACACAAATTCAACTTCGAAAGGTGCAGGCAGAGATTGAAAAGTTGCAGAATTTAGATTTTCTGAAGGAGGCTAATCGGATGATTGATACTGCCTGTAAAGAAGTCAGACGGATATCACATGACATGATGCCTGGGGC
>JBCBIX010000211.1:0-600 GCA_038523965.1 Bacteroidota bacterium | reverse complement strand
GTACTGTCGACAACCAGGCCAGAAGCGAACAAACTCGCACCGATAAACATCGTAGCGAAACTGATGATGATCATGTTCACAGATGTGAAACGGTCAGCTAAAAAACCCGCACTGATCGCACCTATTGGACGTATCCAGTATGATAGCGTACTCATCTTGGCAGAGTCAACATCATCGAATAACATGACCTCATTGGCATATAGTGAAAAGTCATCCGAGCACTTGTAGCCCACATAGGCACAGATGATAATAATGGACTGTAACCACACGGTAGGAAGTCGAAGGATACTCTTCACATCGCTCCAAACGATACCAGCACCTTTCTGGCCTTGGGGAGATTTCAATCCAAATCCGACGATAATGCCAATACCGATCGTGAATACTGTGGCTGCTAAAATGACTACGCGAAAAGCTTCTACCAATTCATCTGTCCTCTCTATTCTGCCTTCGCCACTCACGGTCGACGCGAACAGTGCCACACCGATCATCCCTATCAAAGCGGCATACATACCACGCCCCCCATCTAATAACCCAAAGGCCCGGCCTGAGAAAATAGCTCCCCCCCAGACACGAGTTGCCTTTATCAAGGCCGCCCAGAAC
>JBCBIX010000210.1:0-613 GCA_038523965.1 Bacteroidota bacterium | reverse complement strand
CGTCTGATAGGCCAAAGATTCCAAGGTCGCACGGATGATATGCGCTTTGCTCGTCCCACGCGTCAGCCCAAACATCGCACCACGTGCATACATATCCCAGTAAGGTGCACCCAATCCTGCAAAAGCTGGGACTACATACACCCCTTCGCTCGTTGAAGCTTTCATAGCGTAATACTCGGAATCGGGTGCCTCATCCAGCATCTTCAACTCATCTCTCAACCATTGAATGGCTGCGCCTGCAATAAAGATACTCCCCTCTAATACATAATTTACTTGTCCGTCGATCCCCCATGCCAGCGTGGTCAAAAGTCCCGATTCAGATTTGACAGGCTGCGTTCCTGTATTCATCAAAAGGAAACAACCTGTACCATAGGTATTTTTGCTCATCCCTGGCTCAAAACATGCCTGACCAAATAGTGCCGCCTGCTGATCTCCTGCCACACCCCGAATTGGAATCTCGGCACCATCGAACCATTTGGGATCTGTCGTACCGAAGTCCCCACTGGATGGCCGCACCTCAGGCAGTATATCACGTGGAATGTCCAGGACTTTCAGCATTTTCTCATCCCAGTCCAAGTTGTTGATGTTGTAAACCAGTGTTCGCGAAGCATTG
>JBCBIX010000209.1:0-631 GCA_038523965.1 Bacteroidota bacterium | reverse complement strand
GCTGCTCTACTGTTGCATCCAGTTCAAACATCAAGTCGTACACCGCTTCCTGCACTTCATCTGGGCGACAGTTGGGCTTGTCTACTTTGTTGATGACGAGGATGGGACGCAGATTGAGTTGGAGGGCTTTTTGGAGTACGAATCGCGTCTGCGGCATGGGACCTTCGAAAGCATCCACCAACAGGAGTACGCCATCCGCCATGTTGAGTACCCGCTCTACCTCTCCTCCGAAGTCGGCGTGACCAGGGGTATCGAGGATGTTGATTTTATAATCTTTGTAGCGTACAGAAGCATTTTTGGAGAGGATGGTGATCCCACGCTCTTTCTCCAGATCGTTGGAGTCCATGATGAGCTCACCAGGATTTTGGTGTGCCTGGAAGAGTTGCCCGATGTGGAGCATTTTATCTACCAGGGTGGTTTTGCCATGATCGACGTGGGCAATGATGGCGATGTTTCGAATGTTTTGATTCATATTTTTGGAGATGCGACAAAGACTGACCCAGGAAAAATGGTGACAATCAACTCACTAACATTCCCAGAGGTAAATTGTTCCTTGCCGAATTTGGCCGCAAATATCGTGACTTTTCCCCTGACAAAAAACAAAAAATGTGATCCAGGAGCAGATAAGTAA
>JBCBIX010000208.1:0-662 GCA_038523965.1 Bacteroidota bacterium | reverse complement strand
GCCTGTACGATCTCCGCATTGTTCACCAATAACGTATCCATGTAATCCTCATCGATGATCACACTGATCGTGTAGGTCGTATCATCGCCAGCCGCCAAGGTGCTCACCACCTGCGCTGTGTCGCCCATGAACAGACTCGTACCACTTGGGATAAAGTTGCTCACCTTGATGTCGGTCGCATCCAAGGTCCCCTGGTTAAATACCGTGATGCTAAACGTAATCGTATCGCCTGGCTCGATGTCCATGCCATCGCCAACCAACGTATCCAAGATCGCCACGTCAAAGACTTGTCCAATCTGCAGCGTCTCGCCATCTACATCATCATTCCCATTCGTATCGTCTCGGTCATCATCGTTCGGGTCCGTGAAGTTTGGTTGGTCGCCTGGTGTGCTGTCCACATCGTCTTGTCCCAAGACATTCTCCGCACTCTCGATCTCCGCATTGTTCGTCACACTCGTGCCCTGGAACATCGCGTCGATCTCCACATCGATGTCCACCATCGCACTGCCGCCTGCCGCGATATCTCCCAACAAGAACGTGTCCTGACCCAGCCAATCTGGATCTACATTATTCAGCCCCGCACCCAAGTAGTCCTCTACCGTCACCTCTCTCGCATCCAACGTCCCTTGGTTAAACACACTGATCGTAAAGGTCACCGTGTC
>JBCBIX010000207.1:0-663 GCA_038523965.1 Bacteroidota bacterium | reverse complement strand
AAGCCAACTTGGTCGCTAAAAACGACCCGTATCTATCAGAAAGTTTACATCACCACGTCTAAACAGATCATGTAATGACAGCATTTTTGATTATTGGCATTCTCTTTTTGATCGGCATCATTGTCGTCCAGATCGGGAAGGTAACTGAGTTGGCTTCACGTATTCGTGGATTTGAAGTAGTAGAACAAAAAAGCACTCAAAAGCAGGCATTCTGGTTGATGGTCTTTATGGTCGTCTTCCTTATCCTATGTATTGCCTCAGCCGCATACTATAGAAACCAAATGTTAGGATACGGCCCATTGCAGCCAGCATCACAGCACGGTGGTCAGATTGATAATCTATTCAATATGACATTGTTTTTCACTGGTATCGTCTTTGTGCTCACTCACATTGCACTGTTCTGGTTTACCTATAAGTATAGAAGACAAGAGGGTCGGATGTCGACCTTTTTCTCCCATGATAACAGGCTTGAAGCGATATGGACGATCGTACCTGCGGTCGTCATGGTAATCCTGGTAACTAAGGGGCTTGTTGTGTGGAATGACGTTATGCCTGACGTTGGACCCGATGAGGAATATATGGAAGTCGAGGCGACGGGATACCAGTTTGCTTGGGATCTTAGATATCCTGGCAATGATGGAAAGATTGGTACGAAGAACTTTC
>JBCBIX010000206.1:0-673 GCA_038523965.1 Bacteroidota bacterium | reverse complement strand
CGATGCTCCCTTAGGTTATGTGGAGTATGTAGGGCCACTACCGCATGACATACAATTTCCATCCACCGGAGAAGTCGACTTCATCCACCTGTTTGCCAACTATCAGTCAAGTATAATCAGCCATTATCCCTCCATGTTAGATCGCCTATCCACCTCTGGGTTGATGTGGATCTCCTGGCCTAAACGCTCAGCAAAAACAGATTCTGACCTTTCACGAGATTGGATCCGGGAGTACCTCCTGGAAAGAGGGTTAGTAGACGTCAAAGTCGCCTCCTACAATGATATCTGGAGCGCCCTCAAGTTCGTCTATCGTGCAGAGGATCGCTAACAGAGCTAACGAAACCAAACGCCACTATCACGTTATCAAAACTCACTCACTGAAATAGTGTCTCGACCCAAATGATTCGATCTCCTCAGAGCCATGACCAACAATAAAGGGGAGACGCTAAACCAACATTGAGAACCAAATTAGAACAGGCTAATCAAACTACCTTCGCGCAAATCGTAAACTGATTGTCTTATTCATAACCGCATGCGCTACATGATTTCTTTATTACTCTTCCTCCCTTTCCTTACTTACGCCCAATCTCTGCCGGCAAACCTTCCCTCCACACAGGTGATCCAGGGCCATCTCACCTTCTTAGCTTCGGATGCTCTGAAGGGACGAGATACA
>JBCBIX010000205.1:0-1565 GCA_038523965.1 Bacteroidota bacterium | reverse complement strand
GGTAGTGATGGACTGAAAGTAGCTTCGGCGTATATCCAAAGCCAATTCATCTCTTATGGCATAGATACGATGACAGGTATCGATGGTTACGAACAATCAGTTCCGTTTCGATCGTTTACGCCCCCGGAAGTCGGTATTATTATTCTTGATACGAGCAGTCTGGTATTTCCTAATGATTTTATCGCGATCAATGGAAACGCCACGGAGATGACAGCTCCGATCGTCAACATAGGGTACGGGAGTGCGGAGGAGATCGCTGAAAAGGATCTGAGATTCAAGATCGCGGTCAGCTACGCCGGTGATGGCGTCGATAACAATCCTCGTAACTGGGTGGATATATCTTCTGCTAAACGTGCTCGAGTAGCTGCTGCTGGCGGTTCTGCCCTCATCGAAATTTATCAAAGTACCTCTATTCCTTGGCGGTTTTTGAGAAGCTTAGGGACACAATCCCAGACAGTTCTCGACAAGGGGAACATCACCGGAAACCTGCTGAATCTTTGGGTTGGCACTTCTGACTCCTCCGCTATTGCGAAGCTCAAGACAGATGACAAACTGGTTAATATCAAGGTAGATGGTGTCTCGCGTGAGCAGTTTTCATCCGCCAATGTCATCGGCTTCGTTGAGGGAACTGACCCTGTGCTCAAAGATGAATTTATCGTCTATTCGGCGCATTACGACCATGTTGGAGTGGGTAGAGCAGATGCCGTTGGGGATACTATTTACAATGGAACGAGAGACAACGCCGTTGGCACGACCAGTGTACTAAGTCTTGCCTCCTACTTTTCAAAACACCCTCCAAAACGATCTTCACTTTTTGTACTGTTCACAGCTGAGGAGAAGGGGTTATTAGGAAGCCAATACTTCACCGAGAATCTTCCCGTCCCAGCAGAAAAGATTGTGTACAATTTTAACATCGATAATGGGGGTTACAATGACACCACCATTATCAGCGTGATTGGGCTCACGCGCACAGAGGCCGAGCAAGACATACAGGCCGCATGCCAACAGCTCGGGTTAGAGGCCATCGAAGATGCCGCAGGCGAACAAGGACTATTCGATCGCTCTGATAACGTCAACTTTGCTCGTCTTGGGATACCCGCGCCGACCTTTAGTTTAGGGTTTCGATCGTTTGATGCAGAGATCATGAAGTACTATCATCAACCCGGCGACGAAGTCGAAACCATAAATCTGAACTATGTCACCAAGTACGTCCATGCCTATATCCTGAGTGCAGATCGAATTGCAAATCGGGAATCCGCGCCTTTTTGGAGAGAAGGTGATAAGTACTATGACGTTGGAGTAAACCTCTATCGTAAATCGACATCAAATTAAGTTCGAAGAAATTTCCGAATCAAACCATTCATCATCAATTATCTATATATATAAAATTATTATATGTATAAAATCATTGTCATTCTGAGGTAAGAACTGTGACCATCCTACGATGACAGGATGTAATCGATTGGCCAACGTATTCCACAGCAGCCGATCACAACTAACATTCAATACATCCAAGTCATGATCCGTACCTACGCTAAGCAAGTATCACAGCCGATCGCCATCAG
>JBCBIX010000204.1:0-1640 GCA_038523965.1 Bacteroidota bacterium | reverse complement strand
GGAGAATATCGAAGTTATTACGAAGAGCAATACTTGTGACGACACATAGAAAAAAGAAAGTAGCAATTAGAGTCCTACAAATATGTATTTCAGAAACCGTCAAACTTCGTATTGCTCTTCGTAATAACTTCGATATTCTCCAGAGGTAACAGATTGCAACCAATCTTCATTAGATAGATACCAATCCACCGTTTTCTCGACACCTTCTTTAGATTGTAACGATTGACGCCAGCCCAACTCATTTTCTAATTTAGTACAATCGATGGCGTATCTCTTATCATGTCCAGGTCGATCCTTCACGTAGGTAATTAAACCTTGGGAAGTCCCATTAGGACGACCTAATCTTATATCCATGATGTCACATAGCATGCGCACCAATTCAATATTTTGTAGCTCTTGGTTTCCTCCGACATTGTAAGTCTCGCCAGCGCGTCCTTCATGGAAAATCATATCGATCGCATCTACATGATCACCTACATATAGCCAATCACGCACATTAGTGCCGTCTCCATATACAGGTAGCGGTTTCTGATGCTTGATGTTGTTGATCATTAAGGGGATCAACTTTTCAGGGAATTGGTAGGGGCCATAGTTGTTAGAACAGTTGCTGATTTTTACTTGCAGTCCATAGGTGTTGGCATAGGCCCTTACAAAATGGTCCGAAGACGCCTTTGAAGCGGAATAAGGTGACTGTGGGTCGTACGCTGTATTCTCTCTGAACAATCCTTCATCTCCAAGTGAGCCATACACCTCATCCGTGCTGACGTGATAGAATGTATGTTGAGACAAATCATCTGCCCACGCACCTTTAGCGATCTGCATGAGATTTACCGTTCCCAACACATTTGTTTTGATAAAAGCCATTGGATCGGTGATCGAACGATCTACATGTGACTCAGCTGCAAAGTGAATGATATCAGTGATGCCCTTGGTGTCGAAAACCTCTTGCATGCGCGCCTCATCTGTAATGTCGGCATGAACGAACGAATAGTTACCCATTTCCTCGATATCGCGCAGATTCGCCAGATTTCCGGCATACGTCAGCGCATCCAAATTGACGATATGATAGTTCGGGTATTTGGTCACCATCTTACGAACGCAATGAGATCCAATGAATCCCGCACCACCAGTGATCAGGATAGTCTTGTTGTAGGTCACTTGAGACAATTTTGTAATGCGACAAAGATAGGCGTAGCGAGCAGAATCAAAAGCCTGGCTAAAAGTGGCTTCCTTTGCAGGATCTTACGATGAATCAGGTCCTCTTATCCATGTATCGCGCCGTGTGGAGAGTATTCATATGGCTCACGAATGCAAGACTCCAAAGCCCGCAAATTCTCCATTGGTATAAGCTTAGAATTTCACCACCTTCTGAGAATGCAACCTCAACTGTCTTGTTTCACTGTGCATCTCTGGGGGAATACGAAAGAATAAAGACTATCGCCGATCATGTCGCACTCAACACCAAATATCAAGTCGAGATCAGTTTTTTCTCTCCATCTGGATTTGAAAGAGTTGCACAGGATAAAAAGTCCAATTTCAGCTTTTCATACAGCCCATTGGATACTCCTAAGTTTGTCAAGCAATACTTATTAACCAAAAAGGTGAAGGCCGCCGTAATCTCGACCAATGAGGTTTGGCCC
>JBCBIX010000203.1:0-1845 GCA_038523965.1 Bacteroidota bacterium | reverse complement strand
AGCCAGGCCTTTGATTTCTTTCAGACTTGACCGACTCAATGCCTTGATGTCTGAAATGCTGGTAGCAGTATCGTCTGACTCCAGTAAGGCATGATATCGGTGTACTAAGGTGCGTTGCAGATTACGACGATAGGCATCTACCGGTGTCCCACTCTCCATCTCACTGAAGATTCCGTTGTTTAAGTCGTCAAAGAGTTCGTCAATACCGTAGGCCTCCTCACCATTGAGCGTCATGTTATCGGACATGCGACTTAGTCTTGTGCTACTTAGTACGCCCCTAAGTGTTCGATCCTGTATCGACTGTATACGTGTCATTGTCCCGCCGGGTTCTTTGCGCTCTAAGATGTTTTCTTCTACTAACCAGGTGGGCGTAGTGAACAGTTGCTCATTGAGAAATGTCATCGCTCGTTCTTGCTTCTTTTTTGGGTTGTGGACATAGACGGGCTGCCCTTGATCATGAGTCTTGAAGTCCTCGATCACACCTCCGATATTGGCTGTTACGTGGCCCATGTATCTTCTGAATTGCCCGACGACCTGATCGTATAGCTCGTTTTGATCATCATAAAACTGTCCTTCTCGTGCTGTCCACTCAGGAAGTTCAGGTAAGATTCGCTTGAGATTAGCGATACCATACTCGCTCGCCAACATGCTATCGTCACCAAGATCTTCAGTCTGGGCGGTAGGATCCAGTGGGATGAACCGCTGCTGTCCAAATCGCAGTGCGGGATCCGCAGAGCGTTCTTTGATCCAATCATTTAGGATGTCCTTGTCCTCCTCGACATCCGTTACTCCAGGGTTAAGCTTATAGCCATAGATGATGGACCAATCGTCATACTCGCCTATCTGAGGGTAGAACTGAGTCACCCCATCTTCAGGCTGAGCGACATAATTGAAACGTGCATAATCCATGATGCTTGGAGCTGTTCCATGAGCATCTGTGAATGATTTGCTTCGCAATGAGTCCACCGGATATGCCACACTGGAGCCCATGTTATGGGGTAGTCCAAGTGTATGGCCAACTTCATGTGCTGCCACGAATCTGATCAATTCACCCATGATCTCATCTCGGACCTTTGGCGTTCGAGCATCTTTGTTAACAGCCGCTGTCTGTATGACAAACCAATTCCGAAGTAATCTCTGGATGTTGTGATACCACATGATATCACTCTCGAGAATTTCACCTGTTCTCGGATCATGCACATGTGGTCCTTGTGCATTTTGAATCTCGGTCGTGATGTACCTAATGACTGAGTATCGAGCGTCTTCTGGGCTCCAATCGGGATCTTGCTCAGGCGTAGGGGCTTCTTTAGATACGATTGCATTCTTGAAACCTGCTAATTCAAATGACTTCTGCCAATCATCTACACCTTGTTTTATGTACGGGACCCACTTTTTGGGAGTCGCTGGGTCGATGTAGTAGACGATTTGTTTCTTTGGTTCTACGACTTCGCCGCGGGCGTATGCCTCTGGGTCTTTAGGTTCTAATCTCCAACGGGTGATGTATCGCTGACGAGAGGCCTTGTGATCTTCACTACCGTAATCTGTCTGACCGATCGAGAAGTAAGCCACTCGCGGATCATATTTTCTTTTTTGCCAAGGCTCTTCTGGTAGAACGATGAAGGATTGATTCATCTCTACAGATAGTGTCTGGGTTGTTCTGTTGTCCGGGACATTTTCATTACCACTGTAGGTGAGGATATGTCTTACTTCAACATTAGTCGGAAATGCTTTTGTGCTGGTCACAAAACTGCGAGACTTATCGATTCCCCGTATTCCGAATGACTTCTCCTGTCTCGGGAAGATCGCTCCTATGAGGTCCACTATTCACGACTAATGTGGACCTCA
>JBCBIX010000202.1:0-1873 GCA_038523965.1 Bacteroidota bacterium | reverse complement strand
CTGGATATGGACGTGGGCCGATGAGCTTTTCGACATCTGACTTTACTAATACTTCCTTCTCCAAGAGTTGTTTTGCCAGGATATGTAATTCGTCAATCTTGTCCAGAAGTAACTGCTGAGCTCGCTGATATTGATTCTCGACTAATTCTCGGACCTGATCGTCGATCAGGGTTGCAGTGTCATCCGAATAGGGCTTGCTCCATTGGTCCTGCGACATACCATAAAAGCTTACATTCCCTACCTGGTTATTCATCCCGTAGACGGCAACCATACTGTAGGCCATCTTGGTTATTTGATCAAGATCATTTTGAGCTCCTGTAGAGATCTTGTCAAAGATTATTTTCTCTGCCGCACGTCCTCCAAATGTCATACAGATACGATCCAACATCTGCTCTGTGCGAGTGATGTATTCGTCTTTGGGTAGATACTGGGCATAACCCAATGTGCCGATACCTCGAGGCACAATGGTAACTTTCACAAGGGGTGAAGCGTGCTCCAAGAACCATCCACAGATAGCATGTCCTGCCTCATGATAGGCGATAATCTCTTTCTCTCGTGGGGAAATAAACTTGTTCTTCTTTTCGACACCACCTATCACCCGATCTAAAGCAAAATTAAAGTCGCTCATATCGACAGCTGACTTATCGCGTCGTGCAGCCACTAATGCAGCCTCGTTACATACATTCGCGATGTCTGCACCGGCAAATCCGGGGGTCATTTCTGCCAGCACTTGAGCATCTAACTTCTCGTTGACCTTGATGCCTTTGAGATGAACCTTAAAGATTGCTTCACGCTCCTTAAGATCTGGACGATCGATACCGATCTGACGGTCGAATCGACCTGGTCGCATGAGTGCATTATCCAGGACATCGGCACGGTTGGTAGCCGCCATGAGAATAACCCCTTTATCTGTGCTGAAGCCATCCATTTCGACCAGCAACTGATTCAGTGTATTCTCTCGCTCGTCGTTACCTCCTTGTACCGCACTACGACCACGTGCACGACCGATAGCATCAATCTCATCTATAAAGACAATGCAAGGCGCCTTCTCTCTGGCTTGTCTAAATAGGTCACGTACGCGCGAGGCCCCAACGCCTACAAACATCTCTACGAAGTCAGATCCAGATATCGAAAAGAAAGGTACTCCTGCCTCACCCGCAACAGCCTTGGCAAGAAGTGTTTTACCAGTACCGGGAGGGCCTACAAGGATGACACCCTTTGGAATTTTACCACCTAAACTCGTGTACTTCTTAGGATTCTTTAAGAAGTCTACGATTTCCATGACCTCCTCCTTAGCCTCGTCCAGTCCTGCTACATCAGCAAAAGTGATCTGCACATTTGCATTGTTATCAAATAAGGTGGCTCTCGACTTCCCAATATTAAAAATCTGTGCACCTGGTCCACCGGCACCACCGCTAACCCGTCTCATGATGAACAACCATAGACCGACGAATAGTAACAGTGGAAGCGTCCAACTTAGCACTGTCGATACCCAATTGATCTTGTTCTTATAGATCGGGTCTATTCGCGTGTTGCGTTGATTTAATTCTTGGACTCGATCCTCAAAATGCTCCACAGATCCTAACTCCATGGTAAACTGTGGGCTATTGCTACTGAGACTATTGCTGAATGAATTGTCAGAGTTCACCTCAGGATATCGACTTATGCTTTCGCTTTTGAGGTAGATATGGACCTTGCTCTTATTGATGACTTCAACCCTACGGATGTCATCCTGAGCCGCGATCTCCTCGAACTTCAACATGGTTATCTCCTTGGGCTTACTAATGAAGCCCATAGCCATGTTTACACCGACTAAGAGAACGATGAGGATGGCATAAAACCAGTAAGAGCTAAGGTTGTTTTTCTTCTCTGG
>JBCBIX010000201.1:0-1881 GCA_038523965.1 Bacteroidota bacterium | reverse complement strand
CTGGGATTCGGATCCATCTAAAATGAGAAAGATGGACTTCGCTCCGACTCGGATTCGATATGTCCCCTTTGCAGGTGGCTCCTCTAAGCTGATCGCGAATTGACCTGTACCGTTCGTTTCTGATTTGGTGACAACGCTGTTTGTATTGGTGATGGCATTTACCTTATCAAAGTATACAGAGAGATTGGCAGCATCACTTATGGCGCCAGTGATCTTAAATTCACCCGAATCACAAGAAGAAAATAATATCAACGCAAGGACAAAAAGGAATAACGAGCGCATCATGGCTGAGGAGCATTATTTATTGAAAAATGTTAGACCAAGTCGCTTCAAAGATAGGATAGTTGACATAGCACATCGATCCTTGTCGCAGCTGTAACATCTTGGTAACGACTGTTGTTACGGTGAATTAGATAGAGGAGGCATACTTGGTGTGCTCCCGATTTAGATTCACTTTTGCCCACATTATGATAGACAACAATAAAGTAGTCGACATCCTGAGACAGGTCATGGATCCAACTACTGGTATAGATCTGATTACTGCTCGCCGCGTTCAGGATCTCAAGGTCGAGAATGAGCGAATCATGTTCACCCTGGGGGTGAGCGATCTTTCGCAGGAGGCAAAGTTCGCCATCAACAGTGAGTGTTACGCTCTTCTCAAGGATGAATTCAAGGGGGCAGAGATACATATACACTTTGCGACTGGACAAGGTGGCCCAAAGACTGTGCTACCCCAAGTGAAGAATATCATCGCTGTAGCCTCTGGGAAGGGAGGAGTTGGTAAGTCTACAGTCTCCGCTAACCTTGCCATAGCTCTACAACATCAGGGCTATAAGGTAGGTCTAATGGACGCAGACTTATATGGCCCATCGATGCCAACCATGTTTGGTCTGCAGGGGACGAAACCTACGATTCAAGAAGTCTATGGCAAGCCAAAGCTTATCCCTGTTGAGAAGTATGGTATTCATTTGGTATCAATAGGATTTATCGTCGACCCTGAGCAGGCGGTCATCCTAAGAGGCCCTCGTCTGAGTGGTGTGATCAAACAATTCGTGAATGAGTGCATCTGGCCAGAGCTCGATTACATGATCATCGATCTCCCTCCGGGCACAGGTGATATCCAATTAACCTTAGTGCAGAGTGTCCCTGTTACGGGAGCCATTATTGTCACCACACCTCAGCAAGTCGCTGTGGCAGACGCGGTAAAAGCAGCCAATATGTTTACTCTGGACAACATCAAGGTGCCACTGATCGGAATCGTGGAGAACATGTCTTGGTTTACTCCTGCCGAATTACCCGACAATAAATATTACATCTTCGGCAAAGGGGGAGGAGCTCAACTCGCTAAAAAGTACAATTCCGCCCTAATTGGACAAATACCTCTGGTGCAGGCAGTAAGGGAAGGCAGTGATGCTGGTGAACCTATCGCGCTCCAAGAAGACCATGTTCTAAAGAAGACCTTTGATGACGTGGCCAAACAATTCCTGAACCAAGTAAAACTGCGCCACGATTTGTACCAACCGACTCAGATGGTTCACGTCTCAAAATGATCGGATGAATAGAAGCCAGTTAGTTCAATCCATCAAGTCAAAGAGCGCCATGCTCAGTGTTGGCTTGGACACAGATATAAGGAGGATCCCGGCGCACATCATACAGGGATATGATGATCCAATAGTAGAATTCAATCGACGCATTATCGAAGCCACTCATGAGTACTGCGTGGCGTATAAGTTCAATATTGCATTTTACGAAGCTCAGGGGGCTTCAGGATGGCGGTCTTTAGAAGATTCACTTTCACTCGTGCCAGACGGTATTTTTACAATAGCTGATGCAAAACGTGGGGATATTGGCAATACCTCTGAACTGTATGCCCGTACCTTC
>JBCBIX010000200.1:0-2013 GCA_038523965.1 Bacteroidota bacterium | reverse complement strand
CTCACTGATGCACATCAACAATGAAACTGGTACAATCTCCGATATCTCACAGATTAGTCAACTATGTAAAGAACATGGTGCCCTCTTTCATACTGACGCAGTCCAGAGTTTAGGGAAGTATGACATTGACTTATCTCAACTGAATGTGTCATTCCTCTCGGGATCTGCTCACAAGATTTTTGGGCCCAAGGGGTCTGGATTTCTCTATGTGAATACAAACAACATGGTCCAGGCCTATATCAAAGGAGGGGGACAGGAACGTGATATGCGATCAGGTACAGAAAACCTGCATGGAATCATCGGATTAGCTGAGGCTCTTGACTTCGTAATCGAGCATCGAGACAAACACAATGCACACAAAGCAGGACTGAAGAAGCATTTTATAAAACAACTCGAACAATTACAGATACCCTTTGAGATCAATGGTGGTCGGGATCAACATTCCGCTCCGCACGTGCTAAATATCGGACTTCCTCGCAACGAACGCAGCGAACTGATCATGATGAACCTTGACATTTATGGCATCGCAGCATCCGCGGGTAGTGCATGTAGTTCAGGGGTAGAGCATGAATCACATGTCATCGAGGCTATGGGTAAATCGATGGACTGGAAACCCATCCGGTTTTCTTTTTCACACCTCAATACACTCGAGGAAATTGAGAAGGTCACTGAGACCATATCAAGCTTAATTTAATAATCGTGCACTGGTCCGACGATGACAAGAGAGCCATGGCCAGAGCGATAACTATATCGGCTTATGGCGGAAGACATGTACTTACGAATCCTTTAGTCGGATCTGTGATAACATATAAGGGTAGAATCATTGGTGAAGGTTGGCATCAACGATATGGTGAGCCTCATGCAGAGCGTAATGCGCTTGGTGCAGTGAAAGCCGAAGATCGCCACCTTCTTCCAAGATCTCATCTGTACGTAACTCTCGAACCCTGTAATCATCACGGGAAAACGCCTCCATGCACCGACGCGATTCTTGAGACGAGAATTCCATCTGTAACCATAGCCTGTGTCGACCCCAATCCTCAGATGCAAGGGTCAAGTATCCAGTTGCTCGGGCAACAAGGAGTGGATGTACGAGTGGGTTTGCTCCAAGATGAGGCTCGAGACATTAATCGAGTCTTCATGGTCCAGCAAGAATATCATCGTCCGTATGTTATACTCAAATGGGCACAATCGAGCGATCGGTACATCGGCCGTGAGGGCCAGCAGATTTGGCTTACCAATGAGCTGTCCAAAACAGTAGTACATAAATGGCGATCCGAGGTAGATGCTATCATGATAGGGACGAACACTGCCATCGTAGATAAACCCAAACTGACCACAAGACTGGTTAAGGGTCCATCACCAATACGCGTCGTTTTGGATCGGTCAGGCCGATTGAGAGATATGATTCAGCAGCTGCCACCCAATACCGAAACGCTCATCTTTACCTCATGCGAATCCTATCCTGGCGCTAAACATATTGAAGTGCAGCAGGTGCAACCCGATCAATGGACACTTGAAGAGATCTTGAATCGACTATATCGCAGAGGCATATCAACACTCATGGTAGAAGGGGGCGGAAAACTGTTAGACTCCTTCGTGAAATTGGGGTGCTGGGACGAGGCCAGAATATTCACCACTAAGCATGAATTGCGCAAAGGAATCAACGCACCAGAGACCAGGGGATCGCTTCGTCAAAAACTCACCCTTCATGATGATAGTTTATTGATTATCAGGAACTTATAAGAGAATACGATTGGTGAAGTAAAACAGGTTAAGAAACCATTAAAACCCTAAAAAACAGTTTAAACTGTTTGTACGAAGATGGCGGATGACACTACTTTAGTCGACCTATGATTTTGAGAGAAGTATTGTCAGCGTCGCTTCTGATGGGGTGTCTAATGGCTTCTTCGGTAATTGTTGCCCAAGAGGACGGAGTAAAATGGTACTCTTGGCAAGAAGGAATGGCTAAGGCGGAGCGTGAAGACAAGAAGTTCGTGATAGATCTCTACACCG
>JBCBIX010000199.1:0-2278 GCA_038523965.1 Bacteroidota bacterium | reverse complement strand
ATCCTTTGGAACGGCCCAATCAGCACGCTCTTCATCAACAGATGATATGAATCCGAGATAATATGATGAATGCATGAGTAATCTCTCGCTTCATCAACAGTTCGTCAAGACAATAGACATCAAAAATCATGAGGTAGTAACTCGAAAAATATCGACTCCCTGTAGTCAGGTTCTAAAAGGCAACAGGGTGGTGCACTAAAGACGGTTGTTGAGGTCAATTATACGACCATGCTCACTCCTCATCCACTTATGCCTAACGTGGCAGTTACTCGATCGCCTGGCATGCGTCCAGATCATCCCAATTATGGTCAAAGCCTTGCTAAGGTTTCGTAGGTAACATCACAAGTTTAGGTATGTCTGACCTTGGAGCGAGATGAGACTTTTATGGCAAAAAGAACCCGAGATGTTACGCACAATCAACATAACATTCACGCTCCTAATTGCTGCACTATTCTTTGTGGGATGCACAGAAGACGAGGATGTGATGCCCACGGCAGAGACCAATCCATTCGAGACGGTTGTAGACGGTGACGAGACTACATTCATCTTTAATTTCGCACCCGAGATCATACAATTTGAAAATTTAGAAGCGCCTTTTGTCAAGGAAGGAAGAGGACGCAATGCTCCGATCACAGGTCGGTTCAGATTATTTGATTTTCTATCAGGAGATACCATTCCATTCGTTGATTCCTTAAATATGG
The DNA here is from genome assembly GCA_038523965.1 of Bacteroidota bacterium. Classification (GTDB taxonomy): domain Bacteria; phylum Bacteroidota; class Bacteroidia; order Chitinophagales; family Saprospiraceae; genus JAJRXG01. Next base: position 1,577 of record JBCBIX010000199.1, on the reverse strand, counting down.
ATTGGGACATCGCCTTTAGAGGGACCCAGGTTCTCGTCAACGGTGGAACACAAACCGGACTTAATGATGAGCCAGAAAGAACCTCAGGGGTAAGAGCTTTCCTCCTGAGGGACAGCCTGAATGGGCAAGCAGTTGACTTTTCCACTTTTGACCTCTCCTCTATACGTGAAGTGACAGCATCCAACTTCGTCCAGGATGGGCAGACGACTGATGCCGATGGTAATCCAGTTTTGGCGATTGGATCTTGGAGAGAAAAAGACCAGGATTGGATTACAACACAAGGACCGACATCACGATTTGTACCGCTTAATCAGGTTTACTTCATCGAGACCAGATCTGGAGATTACGTAGTAATGAGATTTACGAGTACATACGAGGGCTACGAATTCCAAGATGAACAATGGGAGGCGGATTGGCAAGCCGCTACTGATCTATACAACTCCTTTGAGCAGGATAGCGACGGCAATCGTATCGATGAAAATGGAAATGTAGTATCACCAGGTGATATCTTTCCAAGTAGTAGTGTAATCACCTTCGATTACGCCTACTTCGACATTCCCGAATAGTAGAAGGTATCCGTTTACTCATCACTAAGTAGTCCCAACTTCTTGAGGTCCATTCTAACAAGCTGGTTAATCCTTGTCGTACTGAGCGTCAGTTTGATCAATGAAGTGCTGTGCCAAATTTCTGGTAGTATCATCAATCAAGACCGACAGCCAATTCCATTAGCATTAGTCAGTATCGACAACAGTTATAGTGCCCTAAGTGATGAACATGGAAGATTTGTATTTGACAAAGGCCCTATTGATGGTGCCTACACGGTAAATGCAAGCTTCATCGGTCATAAAGATGCGAGTGTCGATATTGAAATTATAAATGGAGAGGTAGCACCATCTCGTATAGAATTAGTGCTCGAGGAAGAGGGCTTTCTCATGGACAAGGTAGAGATCATTGGCGATCGTTACGAAGTCACTAATAATGAGGCACAGGTTACAACGATATCCAAACTACCTGTAGAGCAACGGCATCAAATCCAATCGATAGCTCTGCTGAACCAACAGATGCTAAGCGAGCAACAGATCAGAAGCTTAGATGAGGCTGTAAATCTCGCACCTGGATTCAATCTGGAAGAGACCAGAGGCGGCACGATGGTTAACATACAGGTCAGAGGATACAGGTCATCCATGATGTATAACGGACTGAGATTAGAACCCAACTCAAGGGGTGGCCAAGGCTTATTTAATTTCAATCTTCTTGACAATGTGGAATTTATATCTGGGTCCACAGGCATTGGACTCGGTAATGCAAGCGCCGGAGGTACTGTTAATGTTAATTCAAAACAAGCTAAGTATAACAATAGCTTTAATGCATTTGTAAGCTATGGATCTTGGGATACGAAGAGTGTCAACATTGATAAAAACGTCATTCTACATCAGGACAAACTTGCATTCCGCATCAATGGTGCTTATGTAGATGGGAGACGAGCCCGAGTCCATACAGATTATAGAAATGTTGGCGTAGCTCCAAGTCTACTGTTCACACCTTCAAAAAAAACGAGAATACGGCTGGACTATGTC
>JBCBIX010000198.1:0-2339 GCA_038523965.1 Bacteroidota bacterium | reverse complement strand
TATTGCCTTGTTATTTACTCCAATTCCATGAATGATTTCGTGCTCGTTTTTATCAGATTGAAAGGTCCCTAAAAGTTCAAGTTTGGTAGATTCGTTTTGATTAAACTTTAAAATACCTGGTACTGAGGATGTCTTTCCTTTCTCTGGAAGAAACCATTTTCCTTTCAATTCAAAAGCTTTGATCATAATCCACGTTGTAGTTACATCTAATACCTACACCAAAGTAATGGCCTATGTACCTCTTATCTGTACCTCGATGTAGGCTACGATCAAAAGTGTTGATAATCAGAGGCATTAACGCTGCTCAACGGTTATAAACGTTTTTAGCCGGTTAACAGATGCTTATGCCAGTAATGCAAATCTGCGTAGGCCTTTTGCGTAATCTACGAGATTGTCATCGCATTCCGTGTATTTTAGAACAACGCCGGTGATTTACATGGCGTGATCGAATATTTACCAAGCCAGTAGGGTAAGGAACAGACATATAACCGCGATTGGCGTGGTCTATGTGTCCACAATACAGAATAGAAATACAAAAAAGGCCGAGTCCTGTGTCAGAACTCAGCCTCTTCGGTTGCATGCAGGAAGGTGTCAATCATTGCAGACTGACGTCTTGATTTGTAAGATGTAGACTGACGATTGACATCGGGTGGTTTGCGAATTTTTCTTCGATTACAATGATCCTGGTAGGCTGAATTCCAAAGTCGGTGATCATCGTTTTCAGTTGTTTTGTAAGTAGGCCTTCCGAGGTGCTTCGTAGCGTGAGGCGTAGAGTTGGATCAGCGTCCATGTCTATGGCGATGCGACGAAGGAGATCAACTTCTTCGGTCGAAAAGGCTGTCACCCCGTTTTCTATGAATACACCAGGTTCTCTCGGTTGGCTCAAGCCGGTCTCTGTAGGCGTAGACGATGGCGAGAGTAGTAGAATAAGATAGAAGAAGACAGAGAGCAAGTTCATCGCCACAGTTAGGTTGGTTTATACAAGATTAGACCATTCAGACAGTTGAATACTCGGGGTAATCCTCTACTCTTTGCATCACGAAACTGAACAAATGAAGCCAGCACCAAGGATCAACATCCAAAAGGAGGAAGTCCTATCGGACAATTGGTACACACTACGCAAGTACACCTACGACTACGTGAAGAAAGATGGTACGATCGAGAACCATCAGCGAGAAGCATACGATCGCGGCAATGGGGCGACGATCCTGCTCTATAACAAGGCGCAAGGCACCGTAATCCTCACGAGGCAGTTTCGACTGCCAACCTTCGTCAATGGTAATGTTGACGGCATGCTGATCGAAACGTGCGCTGGACTGCTCGATGAACATCATCCCGAAGACTGTATCCGCAAGGAGACTGAAGAAGAGACCGGCTATCGTATCAGTTCTCCGACGAAGATCTTCGAAGCTTACATGTCGCCAGGTTCGGTGACAGAGATCTTGTACTTCTTCACGGCGGAGTATGACCATTCGATGAAGGTAGGTGCCGGCGGTGGACTCGAAGATGAACAGGAGAATATCGAAGTTTTGGAGCTCCCGTTTGCTGAAGCTTATGGCATGATCGCTACTGGCGACATCCGTGATGGGAAGACCATTATGTTGCTACAGTATGCTCATATCCATAACCTTGTCTGATCGTAGTGATTCATCACGACGTCATCATCAATGGACAATGATTGTTATCGGATGAAGAAACTATTGATCGTCCTTTTATCCATGTATGTGATCCTTTGTCTGGGACTATACCTTGGACACGAGAAGATCTTCTTCGATCCACATCCACTTTCGCCAGGGCAGAAGTTTCGCATGGGGGAGGAGATTGATATCGAGGTTGATGATGGAGTGCGCTTGAATACTGTGTTTGTAGATCATCCAAGTGAACGAGGCTTGATCCTCTATTTTCACGGGAATCGAGGAAATAATCGCCGATGCCTACGTCAGCTAACCAGTTTTGCCAATAGCGGATACGACTGGATGATGGTCGATTATCGTGGCTACGGGAAGAGTTCTGGACGGATCACTTCGCAGCGACAATTGTACAGAGACATGATGGAGGTCTATAGATATGCCTTGGTGAGATATCGTCCAGAGCAAATTATAATTGTAGGATATTCGATGGGCACGGGTATTGCTTCCTACGTGGCCGCTCAACAAGCACCCAAAGAAGTAGTTTTGGTAGCGCCGTACCTGAATTTTTTCCAATTAAAAAATAAATACCTCCCCATCATTCCAAACTTCATCATCAAGTATCCACTGAATAATTGGAAACAGGTGAAGGCGGTAGATTGTCCAATTACCATTTTCCATGGTACTGCAGATGAGGTCATCCCTTATGCG
>JBCBIX010000197.1:0-2428 GCA_038523965.1 Bacteroidota bacterium | reverse complement strand
GATGTTCGTTTGCCCATACCAGAGCTGTGTCCATTCCGACACTATTGATTTGGTCAAAGAGGGCCTGAGCGAACATCTCACTGACAACACATACTACTATGATGAAGACGAAATGAATCGAGTCGGTCTCATCCTATTGGAAAATGAAATGATCGACGGTGCACTTCATCATAGTAGTATGTGTTGTCAGTGAGATGTTCGTTTGCCCATACCAGAGCTGTGTCCATTCCGACACTATTGATTTGGTCAAAGAGGGCCTGAGCGAACGAGGTCTTCGGTGGTGTATAGGTACGGTTAGTGAGTTTATAAAGAATCTCTTTCTCTAATTCTCCAACCCACGATCCACCACTTGAGGTAAGGAGAATCACACCGCTCTTGTACTGAGGAGAGAACACATATCCACTCGCATATCCATCCAGGTCACCTCCGTGCCCATACTGTACACCGGTGCCAAATACCTTTTTGCCCAGTCCATAGCCATAGTCATTTCCTTCTACGCCAGTCATCTCGGTAAGGATAAATGGCGAAGTTTCAATCTGCGACGCAGAGAGATCTGCATAGGATTCTATCTGGCGCATCATCAAATTGGTAAGATCATGCACGGACGAAAAGACCCCACCGGCAGCCTTTAACTCTCCCATCACAAATGGCTTAGTCGCCGCGAATCGATCTTCTTTGCGATAGGGGGTAACCAACTGTGACTGATTAACTACCGATGCATCTGTTGTAGACTGGATCATGCCACATGGCTCAAAAACATATCGTTGCAATAGTGCCTCATAGCTTAAGCCGCTTGCCTGTTGTAGCACGTATCCTGCTATTGCAAATCCAAAATTGGAATAAGCAAACTTCTCACCGGGAGTAGCGATGAGTTCTATGTCAGCCAGGTCAAGGACCAACTCCTCCGCCGTGTATGGATCGGTCATGGGTTCCCCATCCACACGTAGATCTCTTGGCGCCTTGTAGGGCACCCCGGACTTATGAGTGAGTAGACCATGAAGAGTAACCGCAGCGAGTTTAGCAGTCGTAGTTGCGTCAAGCTGTGGAATGTAGTCTGTGATCGATGCGTGTGGGTCGATGATGCCCTCCATAGTCATGGATCGGGCGATGATGCCTGTCATCTTCTTTGTGTCGGAAGCGATTTGGTAGATCGAATGCGCGTCCACGGCCAGTTTTGTCTCGCGATTCAGAACGCCGTAGCCTTTTTGGATAAGGATGTCACCGCCTTGTATTACTGCGATGCTCAAGGCTGGAATCTCATTCTCAAGCATGACGGTGTTGACTCGTAGATCGATCCAGTCACGTAGAGTGTCAGATGTAGGCGAAGGCAGATAGATGATGTGATGCCCTTGATGATACTGTATCGATGCTGCGCTGTCAGAGGTATGGCAAGTAAGCATCGAACAAATCAATGTAGAGACCTGAAGAAGAGAAGGAAAAGACAAGACCATAATTGCTGATAACTAATTGATTAGTTATTAAACGGCCTGATTGATGAGTTCGTTGTTTGAGTCAGTATGGTTTTGTTGGGTAGATGGTTGACTGTCGAGTGGCTATTAGGTGTGATTGAGTGATGACAAGGAAGGAAATGCGGTAGGAGCCAGGCTTTCAAGTGGTGAGAGCTATTGTGACAAGAGTAATTGTATGTTTCTTAAACTTGCATAACAGTGATGGAAGCTGACGTTCAGGCTGATAAGGGAAGCGTTGCAGCATATCTATCGTTGGGCGCAATATTTTATTCAAATATTGTTGGTTTCAGTACAATTCGGTTAACATTCAATTCCTTTCCCTTGAAAAAATCAAGGACCATGTCGCCAATCAAAGGTGAGCGCATGTATAAATCGTGTCCTGCGTTCTCGATGATAATATGACTACCATTCTCAAACTTCTTTGCGATTTCGATTCCGCTATTTAAATAGGTTCGTCCGTCCATTGTGCCACTTAAAAGTAGTGCGTTTACTTCATTTGATTTAAGTTCTCTAAATTCGTTTGACAGCTTGGGAAAATCTAAAGTTGTCATCCATTCATAAAGCAGAAAGTTTATAGAACTACCCAAGATAGATTCAGCTAACTGTTCGTTAACTTCTTTTTGTCTCTCTGCTGAAATTCCACTTTGCATGTCCATTGCAAAAGACATTGGTCTGACACCATTGAAAATATAACGTTTCATCACCATCACATCTGGTGCGATTCTGGAAAAATCTCCAGCGTACATTTCTGTATAGATTTTTGGAATTCTTTTGGAGTCATCTGGATTTTTTAAGTAAAATGTTGCAATAGCCGATTGTAACTCAAAATTTGAAATACCTACCGTGTCTCTTCCGCCACGCCTGTTTTTATAAGAACTTGTTACTGGCTTTCTCTTCAATCTTTCGTGAACTTCAATGATTTTTTCTTTGATGTCTGGATACTTTTTTTCTGATCCGTA
>JBCBIX010000196.1:0-2468 GCA_038523965.1 Bacteroidota bacterium | reverse complement strand
TGTCCAGTGCTATTAGTGACGCTTTCGATTTTAAATCCACCGTCGAACTCGGGCATAATACGTGACATCTGTCGTGTGGAGACGCCATTAGTACCGACCTTTTTCTTACCAATGAGGTGTGCATCAGCATCCTTTGCTCTCACATTCTGGTCTAATTGTATCCAGAGATATTTGAGTTGGTCAGGGGACTCGTTGTAATAAGTGATGGTTTCATCGCCATAGAGCTTCTTCTCTTCATCATTGAGCGTGAGCTTCATCTTATAGTCCGCGCGAGTCTGCCAATATTCTGGACCTGGAGCTCCCGAGGCAGTACGATACTCGTTAGGTGTGGGTAATGCGGTTCCCAGCTGCTCGAATAGATCTGGGATGTAGTTGTCTTGGTCATCCTGTGCATAGCTGATGGAGCACATGAACAGGAGGCCGATGAGTGTGAAATGTTTGATCATATGATATAATTCTGAATATGGAAACGATTAATGAATTGGATTCTCAAAGTATAAGGAAGGAAGATATTGAAAGATGAAGATTGCTATAGGCATCAGTACTGATACACCTTTCTAAAATCATTCCATGTTAATCAGTTCATAGCGCTGACTAACGATCTAAGGTGATCATAACATGCACGGTGATATATGTAAACAGTTCACAATTAGACACTTACCCCATTGTGTGACCTACATTTCGCTTGATATAGTGGATCGATATCTATATATAAATAGTTTCACTTGTTCTACGTGGAACAATGTTCATGAATCACTCATGTGACAATGATTCTGTATGGGCCCTCGGCTTTTCTCATCTTAGACGAGAACCAATCGTTTTGATTCAGATGCCTCGTCTTCTTCTCTTTATCACAGCAACCACCACTGTCTTTTGTCTTTCACATCTGAAGTGTATATCACCTGATCCCGTTGCCTCCGACACGAGGTATAATATTGTCTGGATCGTAGCAGAGGACCTGAGTCCCGTTCTTCCCATGTATGGTGATAGTACGATCAAGACTCCCCACCTATCTGCGCTGGCCTCTCAAGGAGTCACTTTTAACAACGCTTTCAGTCCTTCAGGGGTCTGCGCACCAAGTCGGGCAGCTCTCGCAACTGGGTGCTACCCTACGCGGATCGGCGCTGATCATATGAGAACAGGCCCTTGGTTCAGTAATCTACCGCAGACCTTTATCGATCAATATAGAAAATCGATGTCTGAGTATGGAGTGGATATCTATCAAGCCTTACCTCCACCGTCAGTACGTATGATGAGCGAAATTTTCCGTGAGAATGGGTATTACACAACCAACAACAGCAAAGAGGATTATCAATTCAGAACTGGGACTATGGCCTGGGACGAGAATGGATCTTCTGCTCACTGGAAGAATCGTAATCCTAATCAGCCCTTCTTTAGCATCTTTAATCTCGGCGTCACTCACGAATCACAGATCTGGGCACGTGCCAATGATACCCTATTGGTCAATCCTGATCTTGAGGTACCCGTCCCGCCCTACTTACCAGATACAGATAGCGCTCTTATTGACATTCGCCGCATGTATAGCAATGCAGTCCTAATGGATCAGCAGATAGGAGAGATTATCCAAGAGTTAGCGGATGCAGATGTGTTAGATAACACCATTGTCTGGTATTACTCTGATCATGGTGGTCCTCTCCCAAGACAAAAAAGGCTCACCTATGATAGCGGACTCCGCGTACCACTAATCATCCGCTACCCCAATGGACTCAACGCAAATACACGTGAAGAAAGGCTGGTCAGCTTTGTAGACTTCGGCGCCACTGCCCTATCACAATGCGGAATTAAGCCGATTGGTGACATCGACGGAATTGCCTTTGATGGTACGTTTGAGGATTCCCATCGCGAATACGTCTATGCCGCCGCAGATCGATTCGATGAATCTACAGATCAAGTCAGAACGATCCGTGATGGTCGATACAAGTACATCCGCTATCTGGATTCCGAGAAACCGATGTTTCTCCGCGTTAAATACCGCGAGCAAATGGCGATCATGCGCGAATTGTATAGACTCAGGGATGCCGATGAACTCACTCCGGAACAAGCTCTGTGGTTCCGATCTCAAAAACCCAAGGAGGAGCTTTTTGATGCAGTAACAGACCCTCATGAAATCAATAACCTCGCCGACAACTCTATCTATACTGAGATCAAGGATCGGCTATCGTCCGACTTAGATGAATGGTTAGATTCATTCGAAGACCTCAATGCCATACCGGAACAGGAGTTGCTAAAGCGTCTCCTCCCAGATGGCCAGATGCCAATGACCGACATCGATCATAGAGTTATCGATAATGAGATCATACTCAGTTCTCAGACAGCTGGCGCAAGTCTTGGTTACCGTCTCTTACCTCAAGATAGTATGACAAGCTCCTGGCGCCTGTATGAGTCTCCCTTACCTACTAACGACAGCATTTCTTATGAGCTGATCGCTCATCGATTAGGTTATGAGC
>JBCBIX010000195.1:0-2492 GCA_038523965.1 Bacteroidota bacterium | reverse complement strand
GACTTGTGCTCTTCCGTTATATCTTTAAATGACCGATTGGATCATCTGGCGTGGTATTCCGACAAGATGATCCAATCGGTCATTTAAAGATTGACTCATCTACACTGAATTTGATTTGTCCATGCTAATCATGAAGGGCCGAAATTAAATGTTAGGACCAAGCTGGCCTATTATCGATTACTTTTACTTCCCATGCGCATTGGCATTATCGCTACACCTCTTGACCAGCAGTATGCCGGAGTACATTACTACACCAAGCATCTCATCGAGAGTCTACTTAGCATCGACGATCGCAACGAATACTTTGTCTTTCGGGAAAAGGTAGACCAAAATTCGCTCCAAGGTGCTCACCAAGTCAAAATACCGGCCATTCCGTGGTTGATAGGCTATAAGAGTCTCGAACTCTTCTATCATATCCCAAAACGGGCTCGTCGTTTAGATCTCGATGTGATGATCGAACCCGCGCATTTTGGGCCGTTTAACCTGCCCCCACGCATTAAGCGCGTCACAGTGATCCATGACCTTACACCCTTACTGTTCAAGGAATGGCACACGTTTAATGGATGGTATCTTCAGAAGAGGTTTCTTCCTGGAATTGTAAACCGAGCGGACCTCATAATCACTAACAGTGAGTATACCAAGCAAGATATCATCACCCACTTGGGTAAAGACCCCGAGCAAATTGTCGCTGCGCTACTTGGAATCAGTCCTCTATTTAGACCTGTTGACTCTCCACACTTACTTTGGAAATATGGCATCCATCGGCCGTATATCCTGTATCAAGGGACTATTGAACCTCGCAAAAACCTTATTCGGCTGATCGAAGCATATAATAGGTATCGAGATGCGGTACATGAGAACCCCAGACAGTTGGTTCTTTCTGGCAAGCAGGGATGGAAATATGAAGAAATCGTGGAAGTAAAAAATAGATCACCATACGCAGAAGACATCTTGAGTATCGGATATGTAACACGAGAGGACATGCCTGCGATCTACTCTGGCTGTGATTTGTTCATCTATCCATCACTCTACGAAGGGTTTGGCCTTCCTATCATTGAGGCGTTGGCATGCGGCGCTAAAGTGATAACGTCTACGAGCAGTAGTCTCCCCGAAGTCGGAGGTGACATGGCATCCTACTTTGATCCACATGATACTGAGGAGCTTGCAGCTCTCATCCTAACGGAGCTAAAAATCCCCTCTACTGAGATCGATAAGAGCCAAAGAGTGCAACATGCACGAGAATTCACCTGGAATCATACGGCTGAAACAGTTCTGACAGCATTAGAATCACAGTTTGCATGATACCGGTGCAACTTATCGGTCAGCGATGCAGTGGGACGAACTACCTCGAGCGCCTTATCCTCTCTAATGTCAAGGATATCCATATCTCACGACAGCTGTGTCACAAGCATCTTTGGAATGCTGAGTTTCGTTTTGACCAGCCTGTAGATGATCATCTCATCATCATCATCGTCCGAAATCCTTATGATTGGTTAAGATCGGTCCATCGCCAGCCCCACCACTGCCCTTCGCTGTATGGACTACCAATGGAAGAATTTGTCATCAGTCCAGTTGAGGCTTATTATGGCCGAAACTGGAACAGTGCAGATACACAACTTCAGCAATCCTATCTATATCCTGCAGCCCATCGAGAGTCTTTTGCTGACGTCATTTCTATGCGCAACCAAAAAGTTGCCACAATGCTTCGGATTCAGTCCGAATTCACACCAAAAACGGCTATCGTGACCTTGGAGTCACTTCAGGAAAACCCAAAGAGTACATTATCAACAATCGTCAATCAACTGAATCTTACCGCTAAACCGGTCTTTCGATCAATAAATACTTACAAAAAAACCTCTACTCCATTCAGACCCACTTCCTATGCAGCATTAACTCCAGAAACGATAGCGTTGCTCCAAAGCGAACTCAATTGGTCACAAGAGGCGGCACTGGGGTATTCTCCGGATCTTATTCCTAACAATACTGGAAAAAGCACCTTTCTAACTCGACACCGTATTAAGCGCTCCTTTTCTTCAATGCAGAATAAACTTCTCTAACTATCGGGCTGCTTGTACTTGATCTTCAAGTTTCGTTTGCGCTCGGGCAGAAACCTTTCGTGATCGATCGTTAAGAGGAGTTTTATGATTCGATTCGTAAGTCTGCGACGAAGGGTATTGACCTTCCACCCTGGTAGAGGTGGTGGATACTCAGCACGGATCTCAATCATCCGAAGACGACGTTGCTTTTCGATGGAGGCATGATTAAGTTGGTCTTTTGAAGGTTCCTTAGGGATATCACAAAAGACACTTGTTTTCAGATAGTTTTCAGGGTAATAATTCTCGAAAGTATATCTCGGCGGGGTGATGTAGTCTGCCCATAGCCCCGGCAACTGAGGCCAACACATCGTCTCATAAGGCTGTGGAGGGTGAAAGAATTCCGGGTTCTGTCTTATGTTGTAGTTGTAGTAGATCCCCCATGCGCATAGGGCATAG
>JBCBIX010000194.1:0-2547 GCA_038523965.1 Bacteroidota bacterium | reverse complement strand
TATGGAATATGCCACCAGCGCCAATGGTACCTGGTACGACATGTAGTATACCTGGCCTCAGAGGAACCCAGAAGCCTGCTGTGAACACGTATCCTAAAAACAGCACGCCGAGCCACTTCCACCAAGACTGTTCTATGAATCTATACTTCATCGGTTCACAATATCATTGCTTCCAGACGATCGGAAAAAGGACCATCGACAAGGCCAGACTAATTAAAGAAATGCTGAATAGTCCGATATACTTCGCTGCATCAACGGTGGTCATCATAAGCTTAGTGATGCCAATGTTGTGTAATGACATGACTACCGGTATCAACACAGGAATCGACAGAATGCTCAGAATGGTATTCTGATTGCTCCCATGCGACGCGATTGCCGATGTCAAACTCAGACTACAACTCAGTGCAAATGCACCCATCCCTATGAGTCCCACAAAACTGGATGAATACGAAATCTGAGGATAGAACAACCCCAATAAAACAGTGTAAAACATCGCTCCTACCAAAAAGAGATATGATGTATTAAACAATAGCCGGGATAGGAAGAGGATGCCAGGTGATACCAAGGTGTAGATGAACAACTTCTCATCAAGGCCGCTATGTCGTTCGGACTGAAGAGAAACATTGATCGCAATCAACATCATGAGCACCCAAAACACAAAGTGAAAATCAGTAGGCCTAAGCGTAGGTCTGATCCTATACATGACGTAGGCCACCACCGTCATAAAAAGGAGCAAAGCCGCCGTCTGAGTCCAGTTACGATACTCTGTCCTAAACTCGACTCGTATTTGATGAAACAGTTTATCGATGATAGGGAGCCCTAATTTGCGAGACGTAAGGTACGTTTCGTTCTGGAGGAACGCTAAAATTACGTTTCATTGATTTTACATATTACAATTTTTCATCAGTTGTATATATTTGTTTATCAATGGTTTACTGTCTATTACGACTCCTGCTGCTAAATATAATAGGCCATGTGCTCGTGCCAACAGCCCATGCCGGCAGCGTCATTGATGGAAGCTATCATGAAGTCAAAGCAAGGCACGGAGACGGCATCGAGACCTTGTTAAATCGCTATGAACTTCTACATTCTTCAGAGGCAAAGAACAAATTCTTGCTGCTGAACAACCTCAACTCTTCGAGTTATCTACTCAAAGGAAAGGCCTACCAGCTCCCTGTCAAATTGTATAATTATAACGGGACCAGTATCAGATCTACCATCGGCATCAACGACTGGGATCGGGCCGTAGCCATCCAAAAGTACAATGAGGCGCTTCTGCGCAAAGGTTCACGACGAACCCACTATACTGCGAGCAAAATACTGTGGGTCCCAGATCACATGGTAAGCGCAGAATCATCAGTCTCGATAGTATCAAAGCAGGCAGCGCCAAAACCTAAGATCAATCCTGTATATGGTCCCTCCCATCAACAGATCAAGTCTCTGGGCCAGGATCTGGCAAACACCGTGGTCTATGTCGTTGCCGGGCATGGTGGACCCGACCCAGGTGCCATGTGTATTGATTGTAAAGACACCCTCTGCGAGGATGAGTATGCTTACGATGTAGCTCTTCGACTCGCTAAGAATATCGAAGAAAGAGGTGGTATCGCCGAAATCGTCGTTCAAGATGCCAATGACGGAATCCGAAATGGCCGTATTCTTCAATGTGACAAGGATGAGCGCCTCGCAAATGGAGCCAAACTACCGTTGAATCAACTCAAAAGACTCCAGCAACGAACTAACTATATCAACAAGACATACAAGCGCTACCTGAATCAGGGAATCTCGAATCAATTGGTCATTTCGATACATGTGGACTCCAACTCGAAGTCGACTAAACAGGATGTCTTTTTCGTCTATGCCAAAGGGAGTAAAAACGGAAAGCTTTTGGCTGGAGATCTGCGAGAGACTTTCGCCGACAAGTATCAAAAGCACCAAGCCAATCGCGGCTACAAAGGCCACCTGCACGAACGAAACATCTATGTACTGCGTAATACCGGTCCGCGAGCAGTATTGGTAGAGTTAGCAAACATCAAAAATCGGTATGATCACCGTAGAATTCTTATCCAGGAGAATCGCCAAGCATTGGCGAATTGGCTATGTGATGGAATCGTCAAAAATGCAGAGCGCTATGACCTGCATTTAGCATCACGTTAGATCAAATAATTACACCCGCGTAAATCTGTCTGGTCAATTCGACCTAAGATCTCTACCCTACCATCTTCATCAATTCGACCTAAGTCGTCAGTGAGTATGAATGCCAGACTATCAATATTGGCAAGGTCAATAATCCCTATCCGACCTCGAGTTCCAGATGGTAATACAGCTCGGGGATCAGTAGGATCATAGACCTGGATGCGCATCTGATCATTCTGCTGAAAGAATGGCCCATCTGAGTAAAGCTGCGAAAGGCACTCCGTCATGCCATACTCCGAACAAATTCTTGCCGATCCAAAGCAGGACGCTAACTGTTGGTGTAGTTGGGTTCGTGTGATTCTTCGCTTATCCTTTTTCATTCCTCCGGTCTCAATGACTATCAGATTGTCAAGG
>JBCBIX010000193.1:0-2636 GCA_038523965.1 Bacteroidota bacterium | reverse complement strand
AGCAAAAATGGATGGAAGGAAAGAGGTGAACGTAATGGAAAAAATGAATGAATAAAGTTTTAGACTATAATCAGAATGGTATTTCAATTGAAAAGATATCATTCATTGCTGTCCATCTTTTAGCTTGATCCAAAAGAAGCAAAAGATCAAGGCTTGATTTCTTTTTGGACGGTATCCGATCAATTCGGTCAGCACAGCTCGAAACTCACCTGCCATAGGCAGGCTCAGACACCGATCTGTTTGATCTGCCCTCTTTTCTATCCTACCTTAAAGAAATAAGGCCATGTCAAATAACCCAAGTCCTTGACTTTGGAGATTCAGAATTGATAGGATAAATCCTCTTACCCTTTAATTCCTTCTTGATCAAGCCAGCGGTGATAGCGGCGTGCATTGCGCTCATGTTCGGCATTGGTTTCTGCGAAGACATGACCGTTGTTATAACCCGGCTTGGCACAAAAAAAGAGATAGTCGTGGGGTTCACGATTGAGGACTGCGTCTATGCTGGAAATACTGGGCATGCGAATCGGTCCTGGCGGTAGCCCAGCATGCATGTAGGTATTGTAAGGTGTATCTGTATTGATATGACGATACAGTACTCGACGGATTCCAAAATCTCCCAAGCCAAAGACCACGGTAGGATCTGCCGCGAGTGGAATACCCTGTTCGATTCGATTCAGGTAGACGCCGGCCATCGTTGGGCGCTCAGGCAGATGATTGGTTTCGGACTCTACGATTGAGGCAAGTGTTGATACTTCTGCACGCGTCATCTGAAGTCGCTCTGCTTTTTGCGATCGTCCTTTTTTAGACCAAAATTGATTGTATTCCTTTCGGATTCGTTCTGCGCATTGCTCACCGCTTGTATTCCAATAGAACTCGTAGGTATTAGGAATGACCTGTGCAATGGCAGTTTCTGAGTTGAGCTGTAAGGATTGGAGTTGCTTTGGCGAAGTGAGCGAATGATAGACCTCTGCACTGTCAGCCTCAAGATGAGTACTTATCGCAGCTGCGACATCTCCCATAAGGCGAGCGGTTGAAATGGTGACTTTTACAGGATCCTGTTGGCCCGATCGAAGCTTACTTACCAATCGCTTATTGCTCCATCCTGGAGAGATGAGATATCGCCCAGGCTTGACTAATGATGGATACTTCATCAGTTTAGCCACTGCGTCGAACGACGTTGGATTTTCTATGATCTTGCGATCGGCTAAGAGCCTCAAAACGTGGTCATAATCCGACCCTGTTGGAACCAAGATTTCGACGGGATCAGGACCTGAAGTGTTCGACTGATAGATCCATGAATAGGCGGAATACCCTACCAGGCCGGCAAAGACTAACGCTACTAAGGCAAGGGTAATAAGCTTCCGTCTCATAACAATTCAAGGGCTTATCCCCGCGGAGGAATGTTGTCCAGGGGTAGCATCTTGATCTGCATGCCATTGTTCACATCCCAATCATGTTGACCGACATATGCCATGGCTTCGCCGTTGTGGTTTGCGATCCACGATTTCGGTTCGTGATCGACATTGTTATCGAGCATAAGCAGACTATTGTTATCTAAGGTGAAATGGTATCGACCCCCACCATGCACGTCACCATACTGCCCATATGAGTAGGTGAAATCATCGTTGTACTTGATCCAATACCCTTTGTACTGGTCGACTTGTGACATTTTACCAGCGTTGAACACAAACTCTGGGTACCAGTACCCTACCGTAAGCATGGCAAGAGGTCCGTCGCTATTCTCGATGCGATCACTAATTAAGGTCAGTGCTTGTGCTCTTATCGAAGCCAACTCTTCGTTGTATCCTCCTTTCTGGATAGAGGTTGGGAAGACCGTTTCGTCATTCGCGGTCTCCGCGGTTTTTTTGTTCTCCGTGTTTTGGCAGCTGGTGATTACCATGGCGAGGGAGGCCAAGGCGATGATTCCTATTCGTATCATAAAGTTTCTGTTGATTTGCCGAAGTCAGAACGTCTTGATGTGTCCTTGTCTTCTATCACCGCCAAATTTATCGAAATCAACCACCTTTTGTCGAAAGGTGAGAAGATCGTAGTCGGTGTCAGTGGCGGACGAGATTCGATGGCATTGCTGCATTATCTCCACCATTCGGGTTACGTATGCATCGCATGTCACGTGAACTACGGGCTGCGCCCAGAGTCCACTTCAGAGGAAGTTTTAGTAGCTGACTATTGCAACGAGAATCAAATTCAATTCGAAGCACTTCGACTAAGTCCATCCCGAATTGCCCGATTAAAGACAGGCAATCTTCAGGCGAATGCAAGAGAGGTGCGGTATCAATTTTTTGAAAATGTAAGAAGTCACTACGAAGGCAATGCCATCTGTACTGCTCATCATCGTAATGATCGCAACGAGACATTCTTAATAAATGCTATGCGTGGAAGTGGACTCAATGGCTTGACTTCATTATCCATGAAGCAGGGGTGGATAAGACGACCACTATTGCTGGTCTCTCGAGAGGATATCGACGAATATATCAGTGATAACCGGATTCCATATCTCGACGATCAGTCTAATTATAAAAGTAACTACCGAAGAAATTGCTTGTCAACATCAGACCACTTGTTTCTAATCTTGGGTAATACTTCGTTTCGTAAATAATTTCTTCGGTAGTTACTTT
>JBCBIX010000192.1:0-2728 GCA_038523965.1 Bacteroidota bacterium | reverse complement strand
CTCAGTTCGTTCCCGGAGATCTTCCGAAAACTGGCGGAAGAATTTGATATCAAACCAAAGGGCATTTTTTCAGAAGAGAGCCCGATCATCTTTCGTCCTGTGAACTATTACAACCCATTTGACCCCGGTATCAGGCCAGCAGAAAGTCATGTTTGGTTCAAGCCCAATGGCCATGTCAATGTGTCACGCAAGGACTTTGATAAAATCCTCATCGCTTACGCATCCGACTTTAATCTACTCATGACTTCTCTTCTGCCCCATGACATCTCCATGTTCACGCATCCAATGTTTGTGGCGAGCCTGGACCATGCGATGTGGTTTCATAAGAGCTATGACATGAGCGACTGGATGCTCTATGAGATCAAAAGTCCGTATGCTGGGAATGCACGTGGGTTTTGTACTGGTCGCATCTACAGCCGTGACGGGAGTCTTCTCGCATCAGTAACACAAGAAGGCCTAATCCGTAAACTGCAACAAAAATGAGTCTCGAGCTCGATGCTCTCCTCCGCATTTACTGCGAAAAAAACAGCACCGCACCCCCGTCTTGGATTCCGACGATCGAAAGCTCCACACAGCTCAATACGATCCGATCTTACATGTCCTCAGATCACATCCAGGGGAGGTTACTTTCTTTTCTGGCTAAAATGATCCAACCAAATCTGGTACTTGAGATCGGAACATTCAGTGGCTATGGTACTTGCTGCATCGCTGAGGGTCTCGCCGAAGGAGGTAAGGTCATCACTATAGAGCGCGATACCAGGTGCAAGGAGATGATCGAAAAACACCTTAAGATGGCTGGTATCCAAGACTGCGTGGAGGTTATCTACGGTGGAGTCCCAGATGCACTGCCTGAACTCGAGCAACCATATGATATGGTCTATATCGACGCCGCCAAGAAGCATTACAAAACCATCTTTGAAAAAATAATAGAGCAGGTCCGACCAGGAGGACTCATTCTGGCTGACAACACCCTCTGGAAAAGGGAAGTGCTACATCGTGATCATGACACCATGACTGAGGCCATCCATAGGTTTAACGTCTCAGTAGCTAACGACCCTCGCGTTCAGACATTTCTCCTGCCCTATCGCGATGGGATTACATTAATGCTGAAGAATTAAGTGGTAACTGATGCCGATCTATGGCACTATGGCATTAGATGCTCCACCAGAAAGTCAGTCATCTTGGTGTAGAGGTGGAATCTCGTGTTACCGCCGTAGATACCGTGATTTCGATTTGGATAGATGTAGGTGTCAAATTGTTTGTCTGCTGCGATGAGGGCATTCGCCATTTCATAGGTGTTCTGAGGATGGACATTGTCATCGCCACCACCGTGGACCAAGAGGTAATTCCCCTTGAGAAGATTGGCAAAGTAGACCGGAGAATTGTCGCGATAACCACTTTCATTTTCCTCTTCTGTTCTCATGTACCTCTCTGTATAGATCGAATCATACCATCTCCAATTCGTCACCGGAGCGACAGCAATGGCAGTGGAGAACGTATCTGCTCCTTTGGTGATACAGAGTGATGACATGTATCCCCCGTAGCTCCAACCAAAAATTCCAATCCGATCTTCATCCACATAGGAAAGACTACCAAGATATTTTGCTGCCTCGATCTGATCGATGGTCTCATACTTGCCAAGCTCGAGGTAGGTCATTTTCTTAAACTCCTCTCCTCTCGCGCCTGTCCCTCTCGGATCCACACATGCGATAATGAACCCTTGTTGAGCCAACATCTGGAACCACATCCCATTGAACCCTTTCCACTGATCAGTGACCTGCTGGCTTCCGGGTCCACTGTACTGGAACATAAACACGGGATACTCCTTGGCCTCATCAAAGTCTTTTGGTTTGATCATATAACCATTCAAAGAGACTCCTTCAGATGTCTCGAATTGGTAGAACTCAATGGGGCTGAGATTGTATCCCTGTAATTTCTCCGCGAATTCAGCATTGTCTTCCAACACTCGGATTTGCTCACCAGACCGATCAAAAACTGTGTAGGAATTTGGGGAATTTGCGGTACTGTGAGTGATCGTATAGTAATCGTAGGTCGAGCTAAACGAACATCGGTTCCAGCCATTCGCTTTGGTAATCTTTTTCTTTTTGAGGCCCTTGTCATTCACCTCATAGATGTGCCTTGTTAGAGGTGATTCTTCGGCAGATTGGTAGTAAATCTTATTGTTCTTCTCATCCACACCATAGAACGCTGTTACATCGTAGTTTCCCTTCGTAATCGCGCACTTTTGTTTTCCATCCATGTCGTATTTATAGATGTGGTTATAACTATCCTTTTCACTTGTCCAGATGAAGTGGTTTCCGTCTTTTAGAAAAGTGAGATTATTCGTGATGTCGATGTAGTATTTGTTCTTTTCTTCGAGTAGAGTGCGAACAGTATTGTCGTCAGTATTGGCGATGAGGAGTTGAAGGTGATTCTGGTGACGATTTAATGTCGTGATACACACTTCACTCGGATCCTGTGTCCATTGTACCCTGGGAACATATCTCTCAGTCAGGTCGCCGACATCGATGGGTTGGCCCTCGTCATCGCCAACTCGGAATAAATGCATGCTTATTTGAGCGTTGTTTTCTCCAACCTTCGGGTACTTGAAGGTCTCGTACACAGGATAGAGTTTGTTCTGATATTTGGTCATCGTAAAGACGTTTTGGTGGTCACCAGATAGCAAGAAGATTGCATATCTGAGATTCGACGAGACTAACGTACGAGA
>JBCBIX010000191.1:0-2798 GCA_038523965.1 Bacteroidota bacterium | reverse complement strand
ACTGGGAGTATGGTGCTACCTGTCCGTCGACATTGATTTGGACGGTGGCATTTTAGAGTTGTCAAATGATGCCCTGATGGAGCTCTTTGCTGATCAGCGTAACATCATAAAGCTGAACATCAATAACAAGAGCAAGGGATACTACCTCTTTGATCCGTCGGATTACCAGGTCGAATTAAACATCGAATGAACATATTTAAGGTCTTAAGCGAAATCTTTATACTTCCTATCAAGCTATACCAATGGCTACTGTCGCCCATATTATACAACGTCTTTGGCATGCGATGCCGCTATCAACCCACTTGTAGTCACTATGCCATTGGGGCCATTCGAGAGTGGGGCATCATCAGAGGGACTTGGATAGGACTAAAGCGCATCCTACGATGCCACCCTTGGGGTGGTCATGGTCATGATCCAGTCCCTAAGCGTCAGAAGTAGTCATTGACAAACCAATCATTACCAGATGACACTTCGTACACTCACCGACTATCTCGAGTCAATTGCCCCATTACATCTCCAAGAACATTACGATAACTCAGGCCTAATAGTGGGTGATCCTGATATGTCCCTGTCAGGCATCATGATCTCCCTGGACGCAACGGAATCAGTGATTCAAGACGCCATCGATAACAATTGCAACGTGGTTCTCTCGCATCACCCCATTGTCTTCAAGGGTATAAAGAGATTTTCAGCCGACAGCTATGTACATCGCGCAGTCATGATGGCTATCCGCCATGATATCGCATTATATGCCATACATACTAATCTGGACAATGTCCTCCACAATGGAGTTAATGAGCGAATCGCTCAGCAACTCGGTCTTCACCATCTCAAGGTTCTTAAACCCTTGGATACTAATCCGACCATAGGTGCTGGATGTATAGGTATACTGAATCGGCCATTAGAGGCCAATGAGTTTTTGGACCACCTCAAGACATCGATGGAGCTCCAAATTGTCAAACACACTTCTCTACTCAATAGGCGCGTACATAAAGTAGCTATATGTGGAGGTGCTGGTAGCTTTTTACTTTCCACTGCTTTGGAGCGACATGCAGATGCTTTTGTAACCTCAGACTTCAAGTATCACGAATACTTTGATGCGGACGGGCGCATCGTTATCTGCGACATCGGACACTATGAGAGCGAACGGTTCACCATCGATTTGCTCATCGAGTTACTTAGGCATAAATTCCCTACATTTGCGCTCCATTTCACAAAAGTGAATACGAATCCCGTTCGTTATTATTAATGGTTCCTATGGCTAAGACTGCAAAAGGCGTTGCCGAAAGGCTTAAAGGTCTTTATCAACTCCAATTGATTGATTCGAAGATTGACGAAATCCAAATCCTCAAGGGAGAGCTACCCATCGAAGTATCAGATCTCGAGGATGAGATCGTTGGTCTCGAAACTCGTCTTAATAAGCTCAAAGACAAGATCGGTGAAATCGATCATGAGATTAGCTCTCATAACGCCAACATCAAAGAATCGAATATGCTCATCGAGCGCTATGAAAAGCAGCTCGATGAAGTCAAGAATAAGAGGGAATACGAGGCTCTAACGAAGGAGATCGAAATGCAACGGCTCGAGATCCAACTCTCCGAAAAGAAAATTGGAGATGCTACTACTGCCAAAGAAGCCAAAACCCTTACTCTGGATGAAACAACAAGCCGATTCGACCAGAAGAATGAAAATCTACAGGTTAAGAAGGTAGAGCTCGAAAAGATCATCGCCAAGACTGATGCTGAAGAGAAGAAACTTCAAAAGCTCTCTGAGAAGGCTCGCAAAGACATCGAAGAAAAGCTGCTCAAGCCATACGATCGCATACGTGCCAGATATAGAAATGGTCTTGCGGTAGTTACTGTTAAGCGCGACTCTTGTGGAGGTTGTTTCAATAGGATCCCACCTCAATTACAAATTGAAATCGGTACCTACAAGAATATAATGGCTTGCGAACACTGCGGTCGAGTACTTGTAGACACAGCTATCACTGAAGAAGTAGAGGCAGCAAGTAAGCTTTAAGACTCTCTTACTACGAGTATTTTCTATCGTCTTCGTTTGTTCAGGAACGCGGCTGAGGGTAAGGCGTGTTGAGGAAATACGTACAAGATTATCACAATCGTTTAGCCTTATTAACTGTAGCTCTAACTGAGATCAATATGTAAGGCAAAAAGGATCTGTAACCATCCCGCGTTACACAGTAATGTAGGCCTACTGGAAAGATTCCACTAAGAATTCCATTCTCCCTCCACCAAGAAAAACAGTCCTTAACTAAGTCCTCGTACCAAGAGCGAAACCTCGTTGTTTATCACCTCTATGAACCCTTGTGTAATCTGATAGATTTGACGTTCACCAGCTCCATCGATAATGCGTACCTCTCCCTCGACGAGAGAAGCCACAATTGGGGCGTGGTCCTTTAGGATCTCAAACTGCCCAGATGTTCCGGGCACTTTCACAGATGTAACTTCTCCGGTGTAGACCTCCTTTTCAGGAGTAAGTATGACGAGATTCATAGGAGATTAAGAGTTTGCTTCTGCCAGGAGCTTCTTGCCCTTAGCTATGGCCTCATCAATGTTACCAACAAGGTTAAATGCCGACTCTGGATATTCATCCACTTCGCCATCCATAATCATATTGAATCCTTTAATCGTGTCTTCGATTGGTACCAAGACCCCTGGAATCCCGGTAAACTGCTCAGCCACGTGGAATGGTTGTGATAAGAAACGCTGTACTCGACGCGCTCTATGAACTACCATCTTATCCTCATCAGATAGTTCCTCCATACCAAGGATGGCGATAAT
>JBCBIX010000190.1:0-2910 GCA_038523965.1 Bacteroidota bacterium | reverse complement strand
TTATTAACCAAGGTGGCAAAGGGTCTTGGACCGTCGATTTATAATGCAGATAGTTCTAAGGTTTCTTCTTCTGACAAGTCTGAACTTGATCGTGTGAAGGCTAACTTTCTTATTAAGAAATTAGGGGAGTCAGATGGAGCCCATCTCGATGATGCTATTTCGGCAGTTGTGGATCAAATAGGTTCATCAGAAAAGAACAAGTACCGTGCTGTATTCTATTACCTACTGACCAAAAAGCTGGGTAAGGAAGCCGTCTACAAATAGAGAAACCTCATGGGGCAAAGCATAGGCCGTCTATTATCTTTGGTCAAAGTTTTGCCCCATGTTCTATCGCCTTGTCTCGCTATCTCTGGTTGTATTAGGGGTACTCCACATCATTCTTGGTATATCCAGTCCTTTATCAGTTGACGAGACCTTTTTGCATTATTCGGGTGTGGGATTGGCTATGATATTCTTAGGCCTGCTTAATTTCTCTTACCTCTATGAGACCCCCCAATCCAAGGTTCCTCAGTTTGTCTTGCTGAGTGCTAACATCCTGTTCATCGGATTTTCCATCTTATTAGTGACCAACGATACCGACCTCATTCACTCATGGGTGGCTATCGTTCTGTCTGTATTTAATTCAGTTATGGTCTTGAACCACAAGGTTTAGATCGTTACCATGCCTAAGCTATTAAGTAGAAGCTTCTACGGGCTCGTTGTTCTTGTGCTGGTTACAACGATCGTCAGCAGCATCATCTATCTCACGCCAGTAGATCCCACCAGACTTACCTTCGGTCAACGAATGGATGAGACCTCCGTCGCGCTAAAGCGAGAACAGTACGGTCTTGATCTACCACTACATCGGCAAGTGTGGCGCTATCTGGGAGACATAAGCCCTCTTGTCATCATGCCTGAGACATCATGGAGAAAGGCCTATGTGGGAGCTTCCACTCGTCTCGGAGACTTTCGGTTGGGCATCAAGTTTCCCTATCTCAGGGAATCATACCAGAACGGTCGGCCGGTCTCTCGGATCCTATCTGAAGCACTGCCGAACACGCTCTATCTGTCCATGATCGCCATTGGACTGGCCACAGTGATTGGTATTCTACTTGGTATTACCTCGTCACTTCTCTCTGGGACATGGTGGGATCGACTTATTGTACTCCTCAGCACAGTTGGATATTCTGTTCCCAGTTATGTGATGGCCATTGTGCTGGCGGTTGTATTTGGGTACTATTTGAGGGATCTCACGGGACTAAGTATTCAGGGCAGTCTGTTTGAGCTAAATGATTTGGGAGAAGATATAGTAGTCCTGCGTAATCTGATATTGCCAGCAGTAGCGCTCGGTATTCGTCCGATTAGTATTATCACACAACTTACACGAAGTAGCATGCTTCAAGTGATGAGTGAAAAGTATGTAGTCGCAGCACGGGCCAAAGGACTCTCACGAACACAACTGATTCGCGATCATTTGTTGAAGAATGCGCTCAATCCTGTTATCACTGCACTCAGCGGATGGTTCGCAAGTCTGTTAGCTGGTGCCTTCTTTGTAGAATTCATTTTCAACTTTAAGGGACTTGGCTTTGTCACAGTCACCGCACTTTTGAACTACGACATTCCCGTAATTTTAGGGGCATTATTGGTGACCTGCAGCTTGTTTATCATAGTCAATATTGTTGTTGATCTGCTGTACGTCTACTTGGATCCTCGTGTAGAACTCTCCACATGACCACACCAACAGATCATTCGCGATATGCACGACGAGGCGTCAGTGCCTCCAAATCAGAAGTTCATGACGCCATTCGTGGGTTAGACAAGGGACTGTATCCCAATGCATTCTGCAAAATTCTCCCTGACATTGTCGCCGGCAACTCAGACTATGCCAACATCATGCACGCAGATACAGCCGGCACGAAGACCAGTCTGGCCTATCTCTATTGGAGAGAAACAGGTGACCTGTCCGTCTGGGAAGGGGTTGTCCAGGATGCCATCGTCATGAACGTAGATGACATGGCCTGCACAGGCTGTATCGATGATATCATCTTATCCTCAACTGTGGGACGTAACAAGTCGCTTATCCCGGCAGAGGTAATCTCTACTGTCATCCAGGGAAGTCAGCGATTTATAGATCGTATGGATGAGTTAGGAGTCCGAATGACATTGGCAGGTGGTGAGACTGCGGATGTAGGAGATATTGTACGCACGATAGATGTCGGAATCACCGCCTTCGGTCGACTTAAACGGGATCAAGTCATTAAGAATAATATCGCCGCAGGTGACGTCATCGTTGGCTTGGCCTCCTACGGGAAGTCTACATATGAGTCCGCCTACAATGGTGGCATGGGAAGCAATGGCTTGACCAGCGCACGTCATGATCTACTTTCACACCAGTATGCCGAACGATATCCGGAGACGTTCGACCCAGATATTACGAATGATCTTATCTACTCTGGGACTCGATCACTGGAGGAGATGATAGAGATAGAAGGACATGGTAGTGTTTCTATCGGGAAATTGATCCTATCACCGACCCGAACCTATCTACCAGTGCTGCAGCAGGTCCTGGCTACTCATCGTTCTGATGTTTCGGGAATCATCCACTGCACGGGTGGTGCACAAACCAAGGTGCTCAAGTTCATCCAGAACAAGCGCGTTGTCAAAGACCAGCTACTTCCGATCCCTCCTCTTTTTGAGCTCATCGAGCAGGAGTCAGGCACTCCCCGAAAAGAGATGTACCAGGTCTTCAACATGGGCCATCGGCTCGAAGTCTACTGCCGACCAGATGCAGCTGAAAAGATCATCGACATTGCTCGGAGCTTTGACATCCACTCACAGGTCATAGGTAGGGTAGAAGATTCGGATCAGAATCAGGTGATCATATCTGATGATCAAGGTACCTATGAGTACGATTCGTGATTTCGGTGTTTC
>JBCBIX010000189.1:0-2993 GCA_038523965.1 Bacteroidota bacterium | reverse complement strand
ATTTGTGACAGAGGGATAGCGTGACCACAGTCTGAATGAAAACTCTGCGTATACAGAGAACAAATGAAAATAGTAGAGAGGGCGAGTGTAGATAGAGTCTTCATAGAAAAGACAGTTTATACGATGTTAGAAATGGTATTGTGCTCGACTATTGGAATTTTGGGAACAATGAAGAGATGTCTTGAAGAGAGTTTATGGTGTGTGAACCAGTGGAATTTTAATTGATAACTCACTCGAACGATAATTCTCGCGGAATGGATCCCCAGAGGAATACGCGAAGTTCAAATTTGAGACTTGACTAAAGGTTAATCAATCAGGTGCTGCATTATGGAGACTTGTCAAAGAAGAATCACCCTATATAGAAGCGGTATCTCTCACCAACAGTAATCACTCCACTTTACTTCATCCAACCATATTCAGCCATCCAGCTGCCCATGGCCGAAATCCATCCATCAACTGGGAGATCCTGCTTTTTCATTCCAAATCCATGTCCCCCCTTTTGATACATATGAAGCTCCACAGGCTTCTCGGCAGTGTACCAGGAGGTGTAGAGTTCAACATTTCCAGGAGCTAAATCCAAGGGGTCATCTGCAGCACAGATCACGAACATTGGTGGAGCGTCCTCAGGCACATCTTGCACAGGATACATCGTCGTCCAGGCATAAACTGGGGCGATAAAGTCTGGACGATCTGCCGCCGACTGATAATTGTAGCCGACCCCCATGGTCACAGCTCCTCCAGCAGAGAATCCCATGAATCCGATCTGATTAGCGTTGACACCATACTTCTGCGCATTCTCACGCACATGGGTGATCGCCATGAGTCCGTCACTTATGGCCAGTGGGAAGATAAAAGATGTCTTCTCTCGGATGCCATTCTCGCCATCCGTCATAATATCCATTGTTCCATCCTGACCAGTGGGAACGAGACGATATTTCAGAACAAAGGCAGCAACCCCTCTCTCGACAAACCACTTCGCCACCTCGCGGCCTTCATTCTCGATGGACTGTGCGTAGAGACCACCTCCCGGTGCGATGATTACTGCTGTCCCAGAGCTCGAATCACTATCAGGTAAATACACTTCCATCGATGGCGTGGACACATTGGTTACTACCTGAGTCATCCATACCTCAGAGTAGTACTCGCGCTCGGCGATAGGCCATTTGACACTGTTATCGCTCAGCTGAATAGGAAGTTCTACAG
The DNA here is from genome assembly GCA_038523965.1 of Bacteroidota bacterium. GTDB lineage: Bacteria > Bacteroidota > Bacteroidia > Chitinophagales > Saprospiraceae > JAJRXG01. The sequence continues at coordinate 1,790 of JBCBIX010000189.1, read as the reverse complement.
TATGATCCTGAGCTTTAATTGACATGACGATTAGAACCAGAAATAGGGTACCGAAAATTCTCATCTCACTTATTTAAACCAGAAAGTAGGTGCTCTCAGGTCAAGGGCCAAAATCTTCTTGCATTTTGTAAGTGAATTAACGATCGACATGACATGAGACTTTGTATGATTTTTCTTTCAGTCATTACCAGTCTGAGTGTAGAGGCTCAAAGGCTCGAGGTTAGCGAAAACGGAAGGTTCTTGGTAACAGAGTTTGGTGATCCGTTCTTTTGGTTGGCTGATACGGCTTGGGAACTATTACATCGCTGCGATCGCGAGGAGGTAATCCATTATCTGGATGTGCGCTTAGCCCAAGGTTTTACTGTGATCCAAACTGTGGCATTGGCCGAACTTGACGGACTTCATACTCCCAATTCTTATGGCGAGACTCCTCTAATCGGTGATGATCCAACAACTCCAAATCCAGCCTACTTTGAACATGTAGACTTCGTGATAAGAGAGGCAAAAAAACGCGGGATGTACGTTGCTCTACTACCCACTTGGGGTGATAAGGTGAATCTCAAAAGCTGGGGAGTAGGTCCCGTCGTTTTTGATCCGTCGAATGCCCACAAATATGGTCGATGGATAGGCGATCGATACGCGGACCGTGATAATGTGATCTGGGTGATAGGGGGAGATCGAAACCCAAGGGCAAATAGTGATGACATAGAGATATGGAATCAGATGGCTCTTGGCATTGCAGAAGGCGCAGGAGGAATGGATCGAACGCTAATGAGTTACCATCCCCAACCTAAGCAGGGTGGAGGATCATCTACTTGGTTTCATGAAGAAGCCTGGTTAGATTTTAATATGCACCAAACCGGCCATTGCGCTAATCAGGGTACCTACAAGTACATCGATCACGACTATATGCTGAGTCCAACTAAACCTGTCATCGATGCTGAACCCCTATATGAAGATCATCCCAATTGCTTTAACGCAAGGGATTTAGGACATAGCTCGGCACGCGATATCCGCAGGATTATGTATTGGAATGTTTTTGCTGGTGCTTTCGGTCAGTCCTATGGGTGTCACGATGTATGGCAGATATATACATTAGATAGAAAACCGATCAATCAACCGCTGCGTCCGTGGAAAGAGGCCTTAGACCTTCCGATGGCAGACCAGGTAGTTCATCTTAAAAATCTGATGCTTTCTCGTCCATTTTTAGATCGGATACCTGATCAATCCATGATTATCAATCAAGCTTCAGAGTTTGAGCGAACCGTAAGAGCTACACGAGACAAAACTGGGACGTACGCGATGGTTTATTTGCCAGAAGGTGGAAGTGCTGATCTTAACCTGTCCTCATTGCAATCCGAGGATCTTACCCTCTGGTTCTATGATCCGAGAACAGGCAATGCCTATAGTCCAGGAGCGATATCACGCTCAGATATGATCACCTTAACGGCACCTACTTCTGGTCGGGGACACGACTGGATCCTGGTCATCGATATTCCTGAAGTTAACAGAGCAGCACCAGGCATCTCCATGTATGACTAATGCGACCTTAACCATGATATTTGCCCGTATAGAACACAATGTCGGTAGGGATTCTTATGGCTTCAATTCATGAGCGTGTCCCACAACAATGCAGATACTAATGTCATTTCCCTATTGTTAGTAATTCTTCACTTCCTAATAATTCAGATAACTATGATTACGGAAAACCAAGTTCTCGAAGCACAAAAAGAATGGGGCGATGGAGTTGTCAAAATTGGCTCACTCAAAGAAAACCGTCCAGCCTGCGA
>JBCBIX010000188.1:0-3000 GCA_038523965.1 Bacteroidota bacterium | reverse complement strand
GAAAGATATCTTCCAATTAGTAAGCTATCGTATCATTAGCGAGGTGGTACGAGGTACAGGCAAGAATATCTTTCTGATCGAAAAAGTGTTCGTGTAGAAGTACATAAAACGATGCATCGGCATTTTCGAATTCATGGCCTTCATTTTCCAATGTCTTTATGTTAGCCAAGAAGTCCTTCATTTGGGGTGCTTTCTCATCGATGAGGACTCCCATTTTGCGCGCTTTCATAGCAACACTACTTCCTCCTGCCATGTCAGAAAGCAAAATACGCTGTTCGTTACCTACTAATTCAGGGCGAATATGCTCATAGCTACGGGCAACTTTTTTTGCAGCGTTAGCATGTACTCCTCCCTTATGAGCGAAGGCACTTTTTCCAACAAATGGTTTTTGATTATCGGGTAACCGATGTGCCATGGTGTCCACCTGATCACTGAATTCTTTGAGATAGGGTAGGTGGTCAGCGCAATTGAGATTATAACTTAGCTTGAGTTGTAGGTTGGCGATGATGGAGGTTAAGTTTGCATTTCCGACACGTTCGCCAAATCCGTTCATCGTGGCTTGTACCATGGAGGCTCCCGCTTCTACACCCGCTATTGAGAGAGCAACGCCAAGGCCACAGTCATTATGACAGTGAACTCCAATTTTAGAATCTGGAAATTTATCTATAACACGACTGACTATTAATTCTAACTCTTTCACCTGTGTTCCTCCATTCGTATCACACAAGACGATAAAATCGGCGCCACCTTTTAATGCAGCGTCAAGTGTCTGTAGAGCATAGTCGGAATTGTCCTTGTATCCATCAAAAAAATGCTCGGCATCATAAATGACTTCTTTGTCTTTAGACTTTAGGTACGATACCGAGTCTCGGATCATTTCCAGATTGGTCTCTGGGGTAGTCTTGATGACTTCCGTGACGTGCAAGAGCCATGACTTGCCAAAGATGGTTACGACCGGTGTGTCCGCATCTAAGAGCATCTGGATCTGGGGATCCTCGTATACATCTGTCTGTGCGCGACGTGTACTGCCGAATGCTGTAATCTTAGCGTGATCAAAGTGCTCTTCTCTAACGAGATTGAAGAACTCCATGTCGCGTGGATTAGAGCCTGGCCATCCACCCTCGATATAATCAATGCCAAAGGCATCCATTTTTTTAGCGAGTAGGACTTTGTCTCTCGCGCTAAATGAGATTCCCTCCCCCTGTGTACCATCGCGCAGAGTGGTGTCGTAGAGCATTACTTGATGACGATCCACCATGAATAGTTATGGATTATGATTAGCTCGCAGTGAGACACAAAGATGTTCAAAACATGATGATCCCCCAGTGACCTTACACGATCGTTGATGTCGAAAGGAGCTTGTAAAGAACAGCTTGTGCAGTATGAAGTCGATTCTCGGAGAGATCATAGAGTACAGAATGGCTGCTATCCATCGCATTATCGGCGATAACCACATTGCGTCGTACAGGTAGACAATGCATCAATCGAGCAGCATTGGTGAGCTGGAGATCGGCTTGGTCGATCATCCACCTTGGATCTTGGCTCAGCACCTGGCCATAAGGTGTGACGGTACTCCAGTTTTTGACATAAACTACATCCGCCGATTCGAGAGCTTTCTTTCGATCATATTCGATCTGATGACCAGACATGAAGGCTGCATCCAGCTCATATCCTTTGGGGTGTGTGACAGTAACTTGGTGACCGCATCCATGCGCCCATTCTAAGAAGGAGTTGGCCACGGCTTGAGGAAGAACCTTTGGATGGGGCGCCCAAGTCAAGACAATCTTGGGATTTGACTTCTCCACATGCTCATGGATGGTGAACATATCGGCCAGAGATTGTAGTGGATGTCGAGTGGCAGATTCCAAATTGACAACGGGCTTAGACGCATACGACATGAAACTTTGGATAATTTGATCTTGGTAGTCACGATCTTTATCAGTCAAACTGGGGAAAGACCGAATAGCAATGATGTCTGCATATCTGCTGATGACATTGGCAGCTTCTTTTACATGTTCTGCCGTATCAAATTTCATCGTTACTCCATCTTCAAACTCCCAATTCCAGGAACTTTTCATGTCCATTGGGATAACCTGCATACCAAGATTGAGAGCAGCCTTCTGCGTGCTAAGCTTGGTTCGTAGACTGGGGTTGAAAAAGAGCAGCACTAAGAGTTTACCCTTTCCAACTTTGGCCGCCCAAGTTGGATCATTTTTACATCGGGACGCCAATTGGAATAGCTCTTGGACGTCCTCAACATCTTCAAAAGAGTAAAAATTGGTCATGCTGTTGCAAGGGTTTGGGTGAGCTGGGTTGAAATTTTTTGTTCGAATGCTGATACCTCTTGTGGACCTATATTCAGTGGTGGTAGCAGACGCAACACATGTGGATCGCTACTGCTTCCAGTGAATAAATGTTGTTGGAAGACCAGATCCGATCGCAATGTTTTAGCGGGAAATTCTAATTCTACGCCAGCCATGAGGCCCTTCCCTTTCATTTTGGTAACTCCAGGAAGGTTTTCTAAGATCTTTTTGATTTCAGCTCCACGTTTGGCGGCATTGTCGATTAGATTCTCTTTTTCGATGACTTCGAGGACAGCCAAACCAGCTGCACAGGCGAGATGGTTACCTCCATAAGTAGTGCCGAGGCGTCCCTTTTGGGCTGGGATTTTTGCAGATTTAATCAGCACCCCACCGATAGGGAACCCGTTTCCCATTCCTTTGGCCATCGTAATGATGTCAGGGTCGATATCTGCATATTGCCATGCAAAGAAGCGACCTGATCTTCCATATCCAGATTGGACCTCATCCATGATAAGTATAGTCTCCGTCTCCTTACAAGCCTGATCTATTGCCTCAAGATGCGCAGTGGAGATCATGTCCAGGCCTCCAACTCCTTGAATAGCCTCGATAATCACCGAAGACACGTCCCCTTGGCGAATGGAATAGAGAACCTCTTCTAATCTATCTTTATGGAAGTACTCGACTTCGATACCGTGAT
>JBCBIX010000187.1:0-3122 GCA_038523965.1 Bacteroidota bacterium | reverse complement strand
CCAAGATTTGTTTGAATGTGATGTCGTATTTTTTCATCGCTTACTTAGCTAATTCTAACTTCATTTCGTTCACTCCTAAAATGAAAAATGGCCTGCCGAGATCGACAAGCCATTTATATATTCTTCATCTGTGTGGGCTATACCGATTCCGCAGGACCAGAGTCTTCAGAATGCCACCACCACTTTGTACTAATCAAATTCATACCACAAATAAAGGGTTAACCGATTGAGATTACCAAACCACAGGGGAAAATAAATTTTGATCCTCGTAGATCTCCGAGCATTTGTCGGATACACGCTGCCCAAATATGACTAAGGTCGGGTCTGTGGCGCGATCTATTCGTTCTTACCTCCACCAAAGAAGGGAAGGCGAACCTTACTCTTCAGGCTATCCAACCCCTTTCCTCCACCTTTCAACAGATCGTCCAATCGGGTCCCAACGCTATCCACATTGCCAGTAGAAAGGTCGGTCAGAATCTGTTCTCCGGTGTTTACGGCTTGACTTTTTAAAGAATCGACTTCTTGATCAAGCACTTGCCTTGTACTATCTACCGCCGTGGCAACCTCGCTTCTTAGACTGTCTACAGTTGTATCCACGGTTGATCTGAGGCTATCGATGCCTTCACTGACCTCTGATCCTATCTGTGAGAGTGTATCATCGATGACCGTGCGCAGACTATCACGAACGTTCTCATAAGCATTGACAGCAATGTCCTCGATACTCTCTACCTGATCACCGGTCTTGAGACTTACTCTTGAAACTTCAAATCTTGGATTCGTGGTCGATCCGATCATTTTGGCCTCGACCTGAAGACTTGCTTCATCACCTAAGGAGCGGAGACGATTCGAAAACTTAGTCTTGTCCTGTATGTAGTCCATGACTCCTTTTACAGTGTTTGCGGTCTGAGGTATATCGATGATGACGTCGTAGTCTACACTCTGGTCAAAACCATGCAATCCTGACAGCTGTACCAATACGTCACCAGTTTCAAATTGGATGTTTTCTACTCGAATCTTTCCATCTTCAATTTCAAATTTTCCTTTGCGATTAGATAATTGAATAGGGTCTAAACGCTTACGAATACCACCAAATCTTGCAATGAAAGAATCGATCGGCAGTAGACCATCTATGCGGCCTTCCTTAGTCCGTATATCACCTCTTGCAGTGATCGAGTTTAAGTCGGGCATATAATTAGGCGACAGATCTGAGGCCCATGCAAGACTGGCAGTGTATTCTCCTTCGATAAACTTAGCTACAGGTAGGAGTTGGGTGAACAACTTCATCGTCGAGGCAGTCTGCTGAAATCCCAATTCTTCTAATCCAAGTTCGAGACCGATCCTGTAGCCTTGCTTGCCTCTGGATCTAAAGGTGCCAGACGCCTTCATGAGTCCACCAAACAGATTTCCTCGACTATCGAATTGAACAACACCATTCTCTATACTGATGTTACCCAGAGACTGAAGAATATCTATATTCTTAAAACCTATTTGATCAGAACTGTAGTCAATCTTGATATCTAAATTAGACGGAATTAATGTGGATGGATCACCGATATTACCTTGTCCAGTTTCGTTTGCACCCATGAATCGATTCAGATCCAATCGATTAGATCTGACATCTAATTGACCGCTTAAAGTACCACCATTAAGCCCATAATCCATGACATCCGTCAGATTTCCAGCACCTTCAAATCTACTACCCATAAAGTCTCCAATTACAAATTCTATTTGAGACTCTTTGGAAATCTTTCCAATAGCTGAAATATCCTTGTAAGTATATTCGCCTTGGATGACTGAAGCGATGGAAATATCAGCATCGATTTGATGAGGAGGTATTGGGTAAAAATGCTGAACATCACTTGTGTCCTCAGATGCTAATTGGTTCATATTAATTACACCACCGTCGAAGTCAACTTCTGCTGTTAACTGATGATTACTATCAAACAGGTAGGACAAGGGCTGCTCGACTACAGCAGTAAGATCAAAGTCAATAGCATCATCGTAAGCTACGTCCTCTAACTTGAGATCAACCTTCTGCTCGTCGCCTGACAAGTTTCCGCGCCGAATAGACACACTCAGATTTGATGTGAGATAACGCAGATCATCGATACGTATCGTGGACATAAACTCTTGTCCAGCTGGCTGTACTATTCCAGCCCTGTCATTGATGATGCCTGAGCCGGAGATCTCCCCTTCAATACTGCCTTTCAGCTCCATGTCAGGCGAAAACGCCAGCCGCCGGCCTAATTCTGTGAGATTCAGGTCAGATTCGACTGCAAAGTCGACCTCATGACGATTTACATTCTGGACCGAATGAAAATCAGCCTCGAGCTTACTGTCCCCACTGTATGCTTGGAAGTCGGTGATATGTACATTTGAGTACATCGTGTGTGGAGCTCGATTGTCAGCATCAATTTCGAATTGTACACCTTCGATCGCGACGGGTAGATCAGGATACTTCAGTGTACCATCCTTCGCGGATAATGTGAATTGATATAAAGGATAGAGATTACGACTTGACCCACTGATCTCTGCATTCAATTCATAAGTTCCACTGGATAAAAGATCTTCATATTCTCGACGATAGACACCGGGTAAAAGTGATAATAGGTTCTTGAACTCTGTGGCCGGACTTTCTAATTGAACGCCATAAGAAATTTCTGAACCTAATTCAAAAGCACCAGAAAGATTAATAGGTAGATCATTGAGTTTGAGTTCTGCTCGATTAATCCCAATACTGTCAAAACCGGAATTCATCACATTTTCAAGACTACCAGATATATCGACACCATAGCTCGGCAATAGATCCGCATAGTCGATAAAAACACGCCCCGTAAACTCATTGATCAGGTAGGTGTAACTTTTGCGATAATTGAGACTACCAACTGCATCAAAACTGTTTAGCTTGAAGTCGGAATGAGTCTGATGGTCCGAATAATGAATATTTAAATTATCAATATTATAATTTTTGATAGACGCATCAAAAGCCGCTGATGCTCTGGAATCACCTTGGTCTCTTGCGACATCATAGTTGGTTATTCCATCTTCGTATTTTGAAAAAGGAGTACGAGGTTACGTTTCTTGAAGTAAGTAATGCCGATGTCTATTTGGCCAACGAGGTT
>JBCBIX010000186.1:0-3129 GCA_038523965.1 Bacteroidota bacterium | reverse complement strand
CCAAGGGGACCTCTTCGCATATATCAGAGTTGGCGCGACACATATGCTTACCGGGTATGACCACCTTCTATTTTTGACGGGAGTGATTTTCTACTTGAATAATTTTAAAGACATCCTGAGGTTCATCACTGTATTTACCATCGGGCACTGCATCACTTTGGTGGGAGCTACCTATGCAGGAATCACGGCTAATGAGCATCTGGTAGATGCCGTTATTGCATTAAGTGTTTTGTACAAGGGATTCGAAAATCTTGAGGGCTTTCAAAAGCTAAATATGAAGTCGCCCAATCTACTCACAATGGTTGGGGTCTTTGGATTGATCCATGGTTTTGGCCTCTCGACACGATTGCAATCCTTTGATATGGGACAAGATCAACTATTGGCAAAGATCCTATGTTTTAATCTTGGTGTAGAGGTGGGACAAATTCTTGCGCTCATTCCGATTGTTTTTATAATCACCAGCTTCCGTAAGCTCAAGCAGTTTCCAGCCTTTTACAAGGCCGTCAACTGGTACTTGATACTTGCAGGCATCGCACTATTCGTCTATCAGATGTGGGGATACTCTTATGGGCATTGATTGACTCTTTATAAGAGTTTGGCCATCAAATCATTCGCTTAATTACAATGTGGAGATGCCCTGAAGCCAGCAGGCCAGCAGTAGTGCGATCATCTCTGCCCAAATAACCCAGCACTAAAGGCAACTCATTCTTTCTCGATGAGTTAAGTACCCCAAAACGAATACTACCTATGGCTTTTGCCGCACTATCAACAACGCAAGTTCATGAGCTCTATCAAGCTCCTGATGTCAAACTGGTCGATACACGAGACGTAGATTCCTACAATGGATGGTGTCTCCATGGACAGTCGCGAGGAGGGCACATCCCCGGGGCAAAGTCGATACCTCACAAATGGTCTTCATACATCGATTGGATCGAAATCGTCAGATCCAAAAATATCGAACCGAGTCAGAAGATTATCGTCTACGGCGCTGCTAAAGACCATATCATGGCTGTAGCAAAGCTCCTCACCAAGGCCGGTTATGACGATGTCCAGGTCTACAATGATTTCTTCTCAGAGTGGACCACTTCGCCGAATCTACCGCTGAATACTCTTGCCAGATTTGATCGATTGGTACCCGCATCCTGGGTGAAAGACCAACTAAGTCAAGCGAATGCAAACGACAAAACCACCAGAGACATCACGGTCGTACATGCCCATTATCGCAATCCAGCTGCATACGAATCAGGTCACATTCCAGGGGCTATTGCCATGGATACCTTAGCTCTCGAAGCTGCAGAAACTTGGAATCGCCGATCACCAGAGGAGTTGAAAAATGCCTTAGAATCACATGGTATCTCAAGCGATACTACAGTCATCCTTTATGGCAAATTCATGTGGCCTGATAATGACGACCCATTCCCAGGTAGCGCTGCAGGGCACCTCGGTGCCATCCGATGCGCAGTCATCATGATGTATGCTGGTGTTCAGGATGTACGGGTTCTCAATGGTGGATTCCAATCATGGAAAGATGCGGGTTATGAGATCAGCACTGATGAGCTCAAGCCTGAACCAATTTTAGAATTTGGAGCGCCAATTCCTGCTCGGCCAGAGCTATTTGTAGATGTTCCAGAGGCAAAAGAGATTATAAGTTCTGACCAAAGTGACTTGGTCTCAGTCCGCAGTTGGGAAGAGTATATCGGTAATGTAAGTGGTTACAATTATATCGAGAAGAAAGGCCGTATTCCTGGTTCTGTATTTGGTAATTGTGGTTCGGACGCCTACCACATGGAGAACTATCGCAACCTCGATCATACCATCAGAGAGGCACAGGAGGTAGAACAGATATGGAGAGAGATCAGCATCACAAGCGATCGGCGAGCAGCATTCTATTGTGGTACAGGATGGCGTGGTAGCGAGGCATTTTATAATGCATGGCTCATGGGATGGCCTAATGTAGCGGTCTTCGATGGTGGATGGTTTGAGTGGAGTAATGACCCAGATAATCCAACGGCAACAGGAACTCCTTAGGATGTTTTTCTAAATAGGTCTTACTATCTCAACACACTACTGATGACTGCAGCTGACAACATATCAATTCAGAATATCCTACCGGAGGGTGGTGCCTCAGCCACGAGACAGGAGCTAATCGAAGGCCTTCGCGCTTCGCAAAAGCGGATCTCTCCGAAATATTTTTATGATCGTTATGGCTCTAAGCTATTCGAGCAGATCACACAATTAGACGAGTACTACCCTACTCGAGCTGAAAAAGCAATCTTGAATGGCCTGATTAGCCAAATTGGAATCGACTTTGCGAATGTAGATATCATCGAATTAGGAAGTGGAGACGCATCGAAGATCTCCATTCTACTTTCGCAAATACCAGAGGACATTCTCTCAACGATCTCCTATTATCCGGTTGATATTAGTTCATCGGCTATAGCAGAGTCTGTCGAGGAGATCAGCTCTAATTACACCTTAACAGGAATCAGGGGTACAGTAGCCAATTTTTTAAATGATTTTAGCTACCTACCCGAAAACCATAGAAAGGTCATTTGCTTTTTTGGAAGTACGATTGGAAATCTAAGCTCAGATCAGGTGGATACCTTCATGAAGAGCGTAGGTGATATCATGCAGGAAGGTGACATCCTACTTTTAGGAACGGATCTGGTCAAAGACACATCAATTATTGAGGCCGCTTATAATGACCAAGACGGTGTTACTGCTGAATTCAACAAAAATATTCTTCGAGTAGTCAACGGTCATCTGAATTCAAATTTTGCTCCATCCGACTTCGAGCACAAAGCTGGCTACAATGATGCCGCCCAGCGAATTGAAATGCATCTCGTAGCGAAGACAGAAATGGAAATCAACTTGTCATTAGATCAGCAAACGATCCATATCGCCAAAGGAGAAACAATTCACACCGAAAGTTCGCATAAATTCACCCAAGAACAACTATCCGCTCTTGGCAAATCCGGTGATCTAACCATGCAGAAGATCCACTCAGATGAGAATCAATATTTCTGCATCGCTCAATACACAAAATGAGGCGCAGGCGATAACCAACTCTTGGATTTTTAAAAATACTTGTGCCTCTATCCAATAATGCTTTGAGGCTGTACATTATTT
>JBCBIX010000185.1:0-3194 GCA_038523965.1 Bacteroidota bacterium | reverse complement strand
CCGCGTACAAAACGATAAATGCCAAGAGAATTTCAAATAGGATTAAAAAATTTGATCCCTTTTTATTCCATAAAAGAGTTAAAATATGCTTGATCATAGTTTGTTTTGTTTTAAGGCTGATACAATCTGAAGGCGTGACATCCGATAGGCGGGTAGTAATCCTGAGACAACACCAAACACTACAGCCAACAGTAAACTCCAGAAGAAAAATCGAAAATTCACTTTGAGTAGTACATCACCAAGCAGTCGGACATCATTGATGATATAGATCAACAGAGTTGCCAGTCCGAGTCCAATTATTCCTCCAACAAGGCATTGGACAACGTTTTCAATAATAAACTGTGTCAAAATGATACTCTGATGGGCACCAAAAGCCTTGCGGACTCCAATTTCTGAGCTCCTTTCTAATATCCTTGAGACATTAAGATTAATTAGATTCAAGGCCGGCAGTATGATAAATAAGGCAAGTAGACTTATAATCACCCATTTCATCACTCGTAGACTATCCTCAGGTTCATCTAAATCCAGTATCTGATCGGCATATATTTCATGATAAGACTGTTCATTTACTCTAAGCCTATCAAAGTCTTCTTGGGCCGGTGCGGGTATTTCGATGGTTGATTCAATAACACTAATACTCTCCTTGATCAGCTCTACATCGCTGCTTTTCTCTCCGACGAAACTGGCCATATATCCTCCAAATCCCATCTCCACGCCTCGACTGTTTTCATCTAACAAAGTGCGTGGTACTACGATATCAAAAGTGAGAATGGAAACTCCTGGGGGATCTATTAGACCAGTCACCTTGTAGGTGCGACCATTCATGATCAATTCTTCACCCAGGATCCCACTTCTGCGACCAAAATATTCATCCGCCAAATCTGTGGTTACGATGGCTACTGGTGATTCCTGGTCGACAGTTGCATCGTCAAATCCGAATCCTTCACGAAATCGAAAATCAAATACGTCCCAAAAGCCATGATCCGCATAAATGACATTCATCTCGACCTTGGAATTATTCACATATGCATTGAACGATGTACCAGAATTGAAGAAGGTATGATCACGCACATGATCCACATCCGAAAAGTAGCGATCTAAAAACCACCAAGCGTACTGACTATTTGAATTGCTCGATCCAGCTTCTTCCAAATTGTAAGTGGTGTCAATAACAAACTCCTCATCCACGATGAGCGTGTCATAGACGAAGATTGTATCGTAGTACTGGCGCGACAGATGGAGATATGGTAAAACCACCATTTTGTCGCGATCAGAGACCGGTTTTGTACTCCCTACTTCGGTCTCTAAAAACGATACGATAAGCATTAATATCGCTAATGTGAAGCTGATACCGAACAAGGTGATGGCGGAGAAGAACTTGTTTCTCCCCAGCACCCTCCAAGCAAGCTTAATGTAATTACTGATCATAATGAGTTGATTAAGTGAAAGGAATTAAGCGACTTGCTGACCATCATAGAGACGCATCAATTTATGTGTTCGATTTGCCATGTTTTCGTCGTGAGTAACCATGACAATAGTCGTCTCGCGCTGCGAATTGAGTTGCATTAGGATATCCATCACTTCATTTCCCATGACACTATCCAAGTTACCTGTTGGCTCATCTGCAAGGATTATCTCTGGCTTCCCTACGATGGCCCGCGCTATCGCAACCCGTTGTTTTTGTCCACCTGACAATTGATTGGGGAAGTGCTTGATCCTGTTTTTCAATCCTACAGACTCCAAGGCCTCTTCTGCCAGTCGCTTTCTTTCCTTGCCGCCTACCTTACGATATAGCAAGGGCAGTTCTACATTATCACGTACAGTGAGATCAGGGATGAGATGAAAGCTTTGGAATATAAATCCTAATTGCTCATTTCTAAATTTGGCCAGCGATCTCGAATTATAGTTACTGACTGTAGATCCTGAAATCTCAACACTTCCTCCTGATGGTTCATCCAAAAGGCCGATGATGTTTAGCAGAGTACTTTTCCCACATCCAGAAGGGCCCATGATGGATAAGAACTCTCCTTTTGGAACTGAAAGGTTAATGTTGTTTAGAGCAGTTGTTTCTACAGTCTTTGTGCGATAGACCTTGTTGATATTCGATAATTGTATCATCATTTTGAGTATTAGCTATTGAATTTGATATTGAATAGGCCCATCTGATAGGAAGTCATAGGCCGTGAGTCTTCTGATGGTATAAAATGCAATCCAGTAGGATCGTAATGTTTGGATGTAAGAACGTAGTGCAGCATCCTTCTCACGCTGAGCGATGGTCAGATCGGTGATGCTAATCGCTCCCAGAACATATCGTTGGCGAGATATTTCAAAACGATCCAAAGCGACCTCTCTTATCTCTCGCTGTAATCGGATCTCGCGTTGGAGCTGAGACCAACTTCCAATGGCTTGAATGATATCATTCTCAAAGTCCAATTTATCCTGGGCTATTTGTTGGTCGATAAGCTCTTTTTGCGCCTTAGCAATGCCGACAGCGGACTTGCGTCGGCCCCAATCGACAAGGGGCATCCGAAGACTGAGTTGGATCTGTTGCTCAGTCTGAGGATCGCTGTAGATATCTCCAATGTTCGTCGATCCTCGAGCGAATCCAAAACTTGCTGATAGCGATGCATTCACTCCGAACTCAACCTCAGCCTGCCGGATATCTCGTTTGGACTCACGCTGAAGGCGCTCGAATGCAACCACCTCAGGTCGGTTCAATCGTGCTTGTTCTAAAGCAATATCAGGCGAGATAGTCATGTCAACAGCCATAATCTCAGGAGTTTCGAGTGCTGCGGTATCCATCTCACTGACACCCAGAAAGGTCTGAAGAGCCCCGCGATTAAAATCAACTTGAAATGCCGCAGAAGACTGGTTGCGCACCGCCGCTTTGTACTCCAACTCTAATTGGAGAAGGTCATTTCGAGAGATTTTACCCAATTCGTATCTCTCATTTGCTATATCAAGTAAAGTGAGGTTAACCTCGGCATTAGAACTTGCAATCTGCTCTTCTAATTGAGCAGCAAGAAGGTCAAAAAATACAATTGTCCCTCGTAGATGAATATCCTCAATATCTATGATTAGTCTACGTTCCGCTTCATCCAAGATGAGAGGCTCGATTTCACCAGCCCATTTCAGCTGGTTGAATCCGAACAAGGGTTGATTAAATCCAACCCGGAATGGAACACCATTGTACT
>JBCBIX010000184.1:0-3246 GCA_038523965.1 Bacteroidota bacterium | reverse complement strand
CGAAGAATCTCTCATGATATGATGCCTGCAACACTCAGTAGCTTTGGCTTAGAAGATGCGATTGAAGATCTTGTGTCTGATTTGCTTCCATCAACAATCCATTTCGAGTTCAACTATAGTACCGATGAAGAAATCGAAAATGAAAAACTAAAAAATCACCTTTACAGAATAACACAAGAAATAGTCACCAATGCGCTGAAGCACTCTAAACCATCTATGATGACCCTTGAGATTAAAGAGACGAAGGGAGTCCTCTCCTACAAGTATACTGATGACAGTGATGGCTTTCAATTTGATTCTAATGTAGCGGAGGATGGAATTGGGTTAAAGGGAATCCTGACTCGCATACAACTACTCAATGGATCAATTGTAGAACTTCCTACCGGCACCAGTGTATACCATTTTACAATTCAAAATCATCGCTGATACGATGTCTTTTGTCAAAAGAAGGAATCGTTATAACTAACACCACTCTCGAAAAAGACTTCGCACTACCTGCTCTCTTATCTCTACCTCCTCAATCATCGCAAACACTCGAATGCGATCGCTACCATCTATGGTATACCACATGTCAACATCGAAGGATCCAGACCAAGCCCGGCACACTACAACACGTTCTTGCTCTTGTTGTCGTAGTTCTTGAGATTGAGGGTGTGCCCCTATGAGCGCCGTCTGCGACCTCCTTTAGGTTTGTGATTATCACAAAATCACAGACGTATGTGCAGGCTCTTAACTCTTTTCATAATCTCGTTAGCTCCCTTCCTTTTGCTGCATAGCCAGGCCATTGACTCCATAGGATGTACTGGAGCAGTGGGAGATGTCAAGTACAGCATCCTTGACCCAGTGGGCTTCCAAGGAGAAAACGGTGACTGTTGGGTGCTTATGGATGGTCGGGACATCACAGGATCACGCTTATCCATCCTGACAGTTCAAAATATCATCCCAGACACCCGTGGTGTCTTCCTACGCAGCTATGACACGCGAACTCAGATAGAAGGAGGCGCCATGGATCCTGATCGCGTCAATAACAACGACCCAGTAGGTAGCTTTCAGGACCAAAGTATCCAGAGTCACCATCACTTCGTCCCAGCATCGGCACCCTCAGATGATGGAACTGGAAATATCACCAATGGCTCGGGATCAGAAAGTGGTGGCGGACAAAACTCCAATGCTACAGGGGGGGATGAAACGCGCCCGAAGAACATTGCTTTCTACACGTACATCCGTATCAATTGATCGTATGAAAAGGACACTATTGATAGGCTACCTGGCGGCGATGTCCAGCCTCGTGCAAGGACAAAATGTATGTGATGAATGGTTTTACAAGTTTGATCCCTCATACACTACACTGCCCACCCAACAACTGATCATCAATCAAATCTTAGAGTGCCACTTCGGTCTTGGAGCTCCTGATACGCTGTCACTTTATGATCGCTACGTCTCGGGTTTTTACAATGATCGAAGTAACGCTATTGAGTCGATCTTCTTTGATATCCTTCAGTCGTACACGGAGGCCTCACCAGAAGCCGAGCTTGGCTTTAATCTTGAAGGGTTGTCCAAGAGTACATTTCGAGCACCTCAGTTTAGTTTTGATATCTCTCAAGACGTGATATCTACAGAAGGAAGAGACGACTCTTTCTTGGATGGACAGATAGAACGACTCTTTGGCGATGCTACGGACAGTTACTTCATCAATGAGATAGAGTACCTGCCGCTTGAAGTGACGGATGCTATCGAAGACTTTGTCGCGCGCAAAGTGTCATACATCAGGGCAAGAGATGGCATCAACATCTATGAAGAAGCTGCTAATGAAACAGACCCTGAAGAGTATCTCTACAATGTCTTGGACATCGCCCTTATAGATCCTGTTTACAATCTCTCGCGACTTTTCAATCGTCATCTCAACTACTACGCTTTTATCCAAGAGGAGATCATACTTGAAAAAGCCGCAGTTTTTGATGGGCCATCCCAAGCGGCGATAACAGCAGTTGATACTGCCTTCGTCAGAGCTATCGATATAGCTGGTAAAGAAGCTTCCGAGCTGTATGAAGACTACCGGGCCAATGAGATGTTGGAGATAGCAAGAGCGTACGATACACTCACGACTAATATGGAGCTCAACCTTGAGGCCCTGCAGTGTATACAAGATAACTTGACGAATGAGATAGGTAGTCTCTCTCAATCCCAAAACAACTTTATCAACGATGGCGTCGGCAATGTCGAAGCTCATGGAGGTGAAATAGATGCGGTGATCAGATCCAATGATCTGATGACCGCCTATCTCAATGGTGATCTGGATCTAAGTCGGATCTCCGATGCCTATGGCATTTTTCCATGTGGCAGTGGTACGATCGCCTCGACTGTCGCGGATATCGAAAGTCGTATAGACATGACGGGTATTGGAAAGGCGATGAGGTACCTTGATACTTATCAAGAGGATATCGAAGGTGGAAGGGGATCGGCACTATTTGCCACTGGAGTGGTGGGTATAGCCGCTGCTTACAAGGTGACGCAGTTCAGCATGAGTGCTTACAAATGGAATAAGAACCGCTCCTATCAAAAAGTAAAAGCCAACGTCGGAAAGCCTAAGCGAACACTCCGCCAATCAGCGGCTGCCAAAATGCGCGGTTTAAAATCATCAGTTAAGAAGCTCTCCTGGAAAAAGGCAGTTGGAAAAGTATGGCCAAAAGGTGCTAAGGCTCTTGCTAAAGGAGGGATCCAAGGCTACCTCATAGAATTGGCTGCAAAAGAGATCCTCAATGAAGCTGTTACTGCCCCTATCCTCGGTGCTATCGACAACTTACGACAGGAGATGAATGGTCGCTTTAATAGGATAGAGATGCGTATTGATGATGTCTTAGACCTCCAGGTCAGATCTACAACAGCCATCCTGGATGGCCTTCAGACCAATACCGAGATCATGCAGCGCAACTTCAACAGTATCGACTTCACGCTTCAAGAAATCCTCAACAACCAAAACCAAATCCAATCATCCATCTCCAATGCACTGGTAACCCTATCTGGATTCAACCAGTGTCAAAGTGCGCTGGATATCGTTCAAAATCAATTGGGCGACAGCCTATACCAATCTTATGATCAGCTGATCAGCACCTACAACGGCATCCTTCCCTTGCCGGACTGTTTGGATGGTTTGCGTTCTGTACTTACTGACAACAGTAGTTGTGCGAACATCTCATTTCTAACAAGGCATAATCACTGCCCGTCGGATCTGCAGTAAAAAATGAG
>JBCBIX010000183.1:0-3259 GCA_038523965.1 Bacteroidota bacterium | reverse complement strand
ATTCAGGATACGTATATGAGCAATTTGCCTTTTTCAATCGCGCCCTTGGTCCTTACTATTGGTCCTATTTCGGAATGATGTTTTGTAACGTTATTTCACCACAGTTCTTTTGGTTTAGACGATTCAGACGTAGTCTATGGATGACCTTCTTCTTGTCAATAGTGATCAACATTGGCATGTGGTTTGAGCGATTTGTAATCATTGCCACCACATTGGCCCGAGATTATCTTCCATCCAGTTGGTCATACTACGTGCCTACATGGGTAGAGATTGGCATCTATTTGGGTACAATGGGTCTATTTTTTACATTATTCCTGCTCTTCACGCGGGTTGCACCAGTGGTTGCGATAGCCGAAGTGAAGTCGATCCTCAAATCATCTGGAGATCAGTTTTTAGCGGATAATACTGAGCATCATGAGCATGTCGTCCATGAGTATCAGGATGCCACAAATAAAGGTGAGGTCTATGCTGATTCTCACGATCACGAACATGCGGAAAGCCATTAACAGATATGCCTAAGTTCAATAAAGAAGTTGTTTTTGGTCTTTATGACGATGAAACAGATTTGTTATCTGCGGTGAGGTCAGCTAACAGAGATCATCTGGACATATATGATGTCTGGACGCCGTTTCCCGTACACGGACTGGATCCGTTGCTCGGTCTTGAAGAATCGAGACTCCACATTGCAGGCTTTATATACGGAGCACTTGGTCTGCTGACGGCATTCCTTGGTATGACTTGGATATTTACTAAAGACTGGCCTATAATTTTCGGTGGCAAGCCCTACTGGTCAGTTCCAGCATTTATTCCAATCACTTTTGAATTGACTGTGCTATTCGCTGCGGTGGGAATGACAGTGACATTTTACATCATCAACGGTCTCGCGCCAGGTGTAAATAGTCCGATCCTGCATGATCGAATCACTGATGATAAGTTTTGCATAGCCTTTGACACGTCACATGTTGAGGAGGGTGCAGCAACTTCCTTTTTTGAAGAAACGGGAGCAACATTGATCGACAAAAAGAACATCTAACCAGATGCTAACGACTATGAAAACAACGATCAAGTTTATTATACTCTATGCGTTTGTGACATTCTTTTTTGCATGTCAACAACCAGGTGTGAATCGGACAGGTAGCGAGTACATGCCAGATATGGCTCACTCGATAGCCTATGAGTCGAACCATTATACCTATTACTATAACAATACCTGGGGATCTCAGGATGACTATTATGAAATGGCATCCCCAAGGGAGCCTGTCGCTGGTACGGTGCCAAGAGGATATGCGGGAGGAGAACCCAAGGCCGAAACAGTTGCATTTACTCCAAGCGGTTCTGTTCCATACTACTATGATGATACTGAAGAAGAGCGTCTACGAGCCACAGCTGAAATAATCGAAAATCCATACCCTATCACAGAAGGTGGGCTTACACGAGGAAAAGAGTTGTACGACGTATTCTGTGCAATCTGTCATGGAGAAAAAGGTGATGGCTTGGGTTACCTCGTTCGTGAGGACGGTGGTAAGTATCCGGTGCAACCGGCTAATCTTCTTCTCCCGGAGTTCGTTGAGGCCAACAATGGGAGATATTACCACGTGTTAATGCACGGTAAGAATAAAATGGGTGCATACAAGGATAAGATCGGATACGAGGAGCGATGGCAAGTAATCCATTACATCAGAGCATTGCAGGCCAAGGAGTTAAAGAAGGAGTATAACCAGATCATCAATACGCTAAACGATGTAGAGAAGCCTGCGGGCGAGGGTTACACTGTTGCATTATTGGATGATGTATCAGGAAGTCATCATGTTACCGATGCAGAACATGAGCCAGGACATGATCACGATCATGCTGATGAACACTAATTTAAGAAGAGAGAACGAACGTAATGACCACATATACAATACCTACTAAACAGCGTACCATACTCCTCGGTGGAATGGTCGTCGGACTGGTATGTCTGGCTTTGTCATGGTTCTTAGACCATGGTGATTATCACATGCGTTTTTGGACAAATTTCTTGCACAATTCTGTCTTTTTTACTGGTATTTCCTTCATGGCGGTCATGTTCTATGCGATATGCCATACCGCATGGGCTGGTTGGCACACCCAGTTTAAGAGAGTCTGGGAGGCCATGGGTGCATTCCTCGGAGTGGGTTTGGTGTTGATGGGTATTATCGCCTTAGGACTGCTATTCAATGTACACCATCTTTATCATTGGGCTGATCCAAACTCTGTGGCCACCGACGAAATTCTACAGCATAAGTCTTCATTCCTTAATAAAGGCTGGTTTATCATCAGTATCGGGGTAATAGCGCTGTGGTATTTCTTCGCGATGAAGTTCAGAGCAAAATCTCAGGAAGAGGATGCAAATCCAGATGGTAGCTACAAGATCCACATGCGTATGAGATTCTGGACAGCGGCCTTCCTTCCAGTCGCAGGTTTCAGCAGTTGCCTTGTCTTCTGGCAATGGGTGATGAGCATCGATGCCCACTGGTACAGTACGCTCTTCGCATGGTATAGCGGCGCAAGTCTATTCGTATCGATGATCGCGGTGACAATACTGGTACTCATCTTCTTAAAGAACAATGGTTATTACCCCAATGTCTCACTCGAGCATTTTCATGACTTGGGGAAGTTTCTTTTTGCCTTTAGTATTTTCTGGACCTACCTCTGGTTTTCTCAGTATATGCTAATCTGGTATAGTAATGTGGGCGAAGAAACCGTCTACTTTAATACTCGTCAAGATAAGTACCCAGTACTCTTCTATGCCAACCTGGCGATCAACTTCCTGATCCCATTCTTTGTTCTTATGAGAAATGATACAAAGAGAAAATTTGGATCGCTGATGGTCGTATCAATAGCCGTTCTTTTCGGGCACTGGTTGGACTTTTTCCTGATGATCAAACCCGGAGCTGCTCATACAGCTCATGAGTTAGGTGCCCACCATGACCATGGAACAGAGGCAGCTCATGGTGCTGATCATGGAGTGCACGGCGGAGGAGCATTAGCTGAAACAGCAGCTGATCACGCTCACGGCGCTGCTGATGCAATGCATGCAGGAGGACATCACGCAGCATCAACCTTTGAAGCAGGGTTTACACTGCCAGGATTAATAGAACTCGGTACTTCTATCGGTTTCTTTTGTCTATTCCTGTATGTGTTTTATACATATTTAAGCAAAGCCAACTTGGTCGCTAAAAACGACCCGTATCTATCAGAAAGTTTACATCACCACGTCTAAACAGATCATGTAATG
>JBCBIX010000182.1:0-3267 GCA_038523965.1 Bacteroidota bacterium | reverse complement strand
CAAAGGGCCCACTCTTTGAAGTTTGTCACTGCAAAAAAAATTACCAGTAGAACCACGATTAGCGCTTCGCAGAATTGAGCTTTCAGAGATGGGGAGCTACAAAGGAGTTTTTCGTGAATACAACCTATGAAAAGATATGAGGCATAGGTTCACTTTACTCCCCATACTCTGGATACTCGATGCCTTCTTCTTCCATTAACGTGAGGCCATAACTCCTTATGGTTTCGATGATCGGCACAGTGCGGAGACCGCGATCAGTGATTGAATACTCGACCTTTGGAGGAACGACTGGGTAGACCTTCCGATGTATAAAGCCCTCTCGCTCCAAATCCCGCAGCTGCGTGGTTAGCATTTTATCCGTGATATGAGGGATGTCCTTCTTCAATTCGCTGTAACGCATCACACGATCCTGAAGCCTCCAGAGGATTGGCATCTTCCAAGTGCCACCAATCTTGGCCATGGCAAACTCCACAGGATTATAATAGAGCTTGTTATTATGTAGGAAGCTTGGCATAAGCGATTGATTATCAGTGTACTTTCTTAAAGGTATGTATCATACCTGATTGTAAGTACATCCTCTGACTATCATTCAGTCCTATCTTAAGTGTCACAAATCATTCCGACCATTTCAATCACACGTATCATGTCAAAAAACATCTTAATTGTCGCTGCCGACCCCGCCATATCAACTACTACATGTTGGCCAGTTGGCTTCTGGTTATCAGAGGTAACACACCCGATCAAGGTATTCAGAGAGGCAGGCTACACCCACGTTATCGCCAGTCCAAAAGGAGGCAAATTAGAAATGGATGCCATGAGCAATCCGCACGATGAGAGCGGCAGATCCGCCTGGGACGAGATCAGCAAGACTGCCTTAGAAGATGAGAACTTCGTGAAGCAGCTAACGAATGTTCCTTCCCTCAATGACATCAATCCAGATGACTTTGATGCCATCATGGTGGCAGGAGGACAATCACCTTTGTTCACGTTTGGAGAAGCGTCCTTACTGCAGGAGATGTTCACCGCTTTTTATAATCAAGGCAAGGTGGCCTCAGCTCTATGTCATGGAACCGCCATTCTACGATATTTGAAAAACGAAAACGGAAAGCCATTTGTCGATGGCAAAAAGGTCACTGGATTTAGTAATGGGGAAGAAGACGACTCTGATGCCTTTGCCGGAACGAAGGTAATGCCTTGGCGAATTGAAGACGAACTTATAAAGTTAGGAGCTGTGTATTCTTCTGTTGAGAATTGGAAACCTTATGCAATTGCAGATGGAAATCTAATCACTGGCCAACAAAACATGTCCGGCGAAGTGACCGCACAAATGATCGTGGATTATCTCTCAAAGCACAATTCATGAAACTGACATTTATAGGCATTGGGAATGTTGGATACAGCATCGCCAATCACCTTGGCAGACTCGGACATCGTATCATTATCGGTCATGAAGATGCAGCCAATGAAACCGTTAGAGAGGCTCTTCGAAAGAATCCAGATTTTAGATATGCCACTCTACAAGATGCAGTTGATGAGGCTGAGGTTGTGTTTTTAGCAACACCCTTTGGCGCTAATGAATCGATTCTGAATCCTCTTCGTTTTACTAACCGCATTCTCATAGACTGCACGAACCCTGTGGGGCCGGGGATGACTCACGGACTGCAGAGTCGCTCTTCTGGAGCAGAGAGGGTTGCAGAATGGGCTGGAGACGCCCGAGTTGTTAAGTCATTTTCAGTCTATGGATTCGAGAACTTTAGATATGGCGTTGCCGATAAGTACACGAGTAGGCCGATTATGCCGATAGCAAGCGACCATATTGAGGCGAAAGAGGCTGTGAGTCCTTTAATTAGGGAGATGGGATTCGATATCCTGGATACTGGTGTCTTGTCGTCAGCGCTACACTTGGAACACATGACCTTACTCTGGGTCAAGATGGTACGAACGGGAGGGGCTCCAAACTTTACCTGGGGATATCAGAAATTACCAATCCCTTAGAACAAGTAGGTTACCACAGACAATTTTAAAAAACTATCATTTCTGAAATTGGAAAGAATCAATTCATCTTCAGCGATAGATGATAAAAATCTGCCTTCAATATTAAATGTCCAAAGCGATCCGAATCTGCGCGATGCCTCGATGCTGTAGACTTTAGATCCATTATCGAGATCAAAGATGGTACCTCCAAGTATGGAGGTGTCGTTGGGATCATTAAAAGCGACTCGGCTTCCGACGAAGACATCACTCTCTAATGCTGTCAGTGCCAGCTCATCACGACCATCGTAATGATACTCTGCAAGAGCGCCGATGTCAAGACCCTTCCCATTGATGTTACTAAATGTATATTCCAGTCCTGCGGATAATGCTAAGAAGTCTTGGATATCGGCGTGCCGATAAATACTTTCTAATTTCCAAAGGAATGCATTCTGCGTAATCTGAAGATCAAGCCCTGCCTGATGAATAACTGGGTAAAAAGCATTAATCGATCCGTCTGCCGTAAATGCAAAAAGTGGCTCCCT
Source organism: Bacteroidota bacterium (assembly GCA_038523965.1). Lineage (GTDB taxonomy): Bacteria > Bacteroidota > Bacteroidia > Chitinophagales > Saprospiraceae > JAJRXG01. The sequence goes on along the minus strand of JBCBIX010000182.1, from coordinate 751 downwards.
TCCTGTACCGTAGAAATAGGATACCCCAATGTCACTGACGCCTACATAGTGACTCCATCGCAGAGCTAAGTCCTGGCGCCACTCTTCTGCGCTACTTTCATAAGTGAGTTCATCTTCAGCTATTACAGTACCAAATCTTAGGCGCCCTTTTTCTCCAGCAAATGTCCTCCTCCTTTGATAAGGCATATAAAACACACTGAATGTGCCAGCATTATCCGTGGTGAGCGTCACCTGCGCCATTGGCTGTCCAAGCTTTTGCTCCCCGTCAAATGATTCTACTTGATCAGTCTGATTGATGATATCTACCAAATGATTGGTTTCGATCACTCCCCAAAACACCTTCTTCAATCCAAAACTGAAATCCCACTTCCCTCTAACAGATTGGTAATAGAGCTCACGAACATCCCAATGTGTTCGTGACGGATCTCTGTCCAATCGAAAGAAACCATCAAAATTGATGCTCTCATATCCATCCCTCCATTCGAGATAGTAGGAAGGTCGAAATGCAATCGATGGAAACTGAGACTCTTGTCCATCAAAGAGCGGATCTTGAAGGAAGGAACGGAATTCGCCTTCTACCTCAAACTCGACTTCTTGATATAGAGAAGATTCTTCTTGACCAAAGATTGTAGTAGCAATCAAGGATAATAGAACCGTCACGTATTTCATTGATATCAATCAGAATTTTAAAATAGAAAAGGTGAATGATACTGTATTCGCAAAACATTATTGATTGGAATTAACGACCATT
>JBCBIX010000181.1:0-3366 GCA_038523965.1 Bacteroidota bacterium | reverse complement strand
ATTTGAAATATACGGGCAACGCCTTGATGCGAATGGAGTAGAAATTGGTACTAATGATTTTCGCATTTCTGATATGGGACCTGATGGAAATAGCAGTTTTGGTGCCTTTGCCCTGAGCGTTGCGTTTAATGCAGCGGATAATGAATACCTCGTCGTCTGGAATGGAGATGATAATAGTAATGGCGTGGTAGATAACGAAACCGAAGTTTTTGGACAACGGCTTGATGCAAAGGGAATAGAAATCGGTACGAATGACTTTCGCATCTCCGATATGGGACCAGATGGGAGTATTAGTTTTAATGCTATTGAACCAAGCGTTATCTATAATAGTACAGATAATGAATACCTCGTCGTCTGGCAAGGACGTGAAAATTTCAATGGGCTTCCCAATAATGAAATTGAAATCTTTGGACAACTACTCGATGCGAATAGAGTAGAAATTGGTATGAATGATTTTCGCATCTCCGATATGGGACCAGATCGTAATATTGGTTTTAATGCTTTAGAACCAAGTGTGATTCACAACACTTCGGAGAATGAATATCTCGTTGTTTGGGCCGGAGATGACAATAGCAATGGCCAGGTGGAAGATGAATTTGAAATCTTTGGACAATTGCTTGACGCAAACGGAATAGAAATCGGCACGAATGACTTTCGTATCTCCGATATGGGACCCGATGGTGATATTGATTTTAACGCTTTTGCACCAAGTGTTAGCTATGATACCATATATAAAGAATATCTCGTCGTGTGGCAAGGAGATGATGATAGTAATGGCTTGGTGGATGATGAGAGTGAAATTTTCGGCCAGCGTCTTGATGCAGCAGGCATAGAAACCGGTGCCAATGACTTCCGTATTTCAGAAATGGGTCCAGATGGAGATAGCAGTTTTGATGCTCTTAGACCAAGTCTGGTTTACAACGCCACGGACCGTAAACACTTCGCGGTTTGGGCTGGAGAGGATGATACCGATAGCCTGGTGGTTAACGAATTTGAAATCTATGGACAGATATCGAGTTTTGATCCTTGCGAGGATGATGAGATCGCCCCCGTTCCAGACATAGCTACTTTACCTGATGTGACAGGAGAATGTTCTGTGACTGTGACTGCCCCAACTGCCACCGACAATTGTGCTGGCGTAATTACGGCAACTACCAGCAATCCATTGGTATATACCTCACAGGGCACCTTCACGATCACATGGACTTTTGATGACGGGAATGGTAATACTGTTACTCAGAATCAAACGGTGATTGTGGATGATGTAACTGCGCCTATGATTGGAAGTTTAGCTTGTCGCAGTGATAGCAGTGAAAGTAGGTCCGTTTCTAATTTGCAAGCTATGGGATCAGGGTTGCTGCCAGATATTACTGCTGAATGCGAAGCAATAGTAACCGCACCCACTGCTAATGATAACTGTGTCGGAACAATAACAGCTACAACTAACGATCCTCTGAACTATAGCAACCAGGGGACTTTCACCATCACATGGACTTTTGATGATGGAAATGGAAACATAGTAACCGAAGAACAATTAGTAATTATAAATGACCTAACAGATCCTGTCCCAGACGTGGCCGCATTACCAGATATCACAGGTGAATGCGCGGTTAGTGTCACTGCACCTACTGCTACCGACAGCTGCTCTGGCAGCATTACGGCTACAACTACCAATCCTACAATCTACTCTACACAAGGTACCTTTACGGTCACCTGGACCTACGATGATGGCAATGGGAATACGGTCACCCAAAACCAGACGGTGATAGTAGATGACGTGACAGCACCGACGATTACCTTGAATGGTGATGCAAGTATTATAGTGGATTGCGACGCGACAAGTTTCACAGATCCAGGTGCTGTGGCATCGGATAACTGTGATGGAGCTACTGTCCAGACCACAGGTTCTGTAGATGTTACCACACCTGGTACGTATACGTTGAATTATCAAGCGGTAGATGTCGGAGGCAATACCTCGGCGACCCTAACCAGGATTGTAGTGGTACCTACAGCACAACAGTGCAGCGATTGTATCGACGATCTAATCATCACTGCTGCGGACTTAGCAGCTGATCCACATGCATCATTTTTTAGCGCGGATAATACTATCACGATAGATGGTATCATCACATCAGATGAGCAGATCACACTGAGTGCACCAAATGGCATCGAGTTTTTGGGAGGTCAGAACGGGCAGTTTGAAGTGCAGAGTCAAGGTCAATTAGAAGTGACACTTGATGCTTGTAGTGATCTATTGGTGGCATTTAGGTCAAGGTCAGGGAGAAAGTAGGATACAGCGGAGTGGGAAAGCGACTGGGAGAGTCAACATCTATACTCGTCCAAATCACTTAATGATGTCGCAAAAATGAAAGTATTTGTCGCTTTTGTGAAAAAGTACCAATACGTGCCTCGATATGTTTGCGCTATGAGATATCCAACATTCTTTACAGTACTTTTTTCAGTTTTGGCATTGAACAAAGGCTTTGGTCAAAACCAACCATTCATTACTTCATGGCAAATAGAAGTAAATGACACCATCATAATACCACTTCAATCAGGGACATATAATTTTGATTTTACCTGGACCTTGACTACAGATAATAGCGTGCAGATCTCCGGTACTCACGCGAATGCAGATGGAGATTTTGAGACAGCTTTTATAGATGCTGGGACCTATGAGTTAGCTATCATCGGAGACTTTCCACATCTAAGGAATTATCCTAAATCCAAACTCTTAGATGTACTTCAATGGGGGGATATCGTCTGGGGCAACATGACAAGCATGTTCAGCAACTGGAAAGGGACAGGATTCAGCGCTACAGACGCTCCTGATATGTCCCAGGTCACGAACATGAATAATATGTTTACAAATGCCACCAACTTTAATGAAGACCTCAATCATTGGGACGTGTCTAATGTTAGGGCGGTGACAAGCATTTTTGAGCAGGCTCGAGCCTTTAATGGAGACATTACCAATTGGAACGTTTCGAAGGTGACTAATTTTAGGCGGACATTTGATAATGCTGTTCGTTTTAATCAGGACATAAGTGATTGGGACTTGAGCAGTGCAACTACCGTAGAAAAAATGTTTGAAAATGCAGATGCATTTAACCAACCCATAGGAAAATGGGACGTGAGTAACGTTACACAATTTAGGCGCATGTTGCCAGGCATGGCTAATTTTAATCAATCCTTAGACAATTGGAAATTTAAACAAGATGCAAATATAAACTTTAGTCAATTTGCATCCGGGACCAATAGCATGTCCTGTGAGAACTACTCCTCAACTCTATTAGGGTGGAACTTTAATAACCCTACTTTAGAAAATATAAACTTAGAAGGCTTCAATGCAAATTACAATTCTCT
>JBCBIX010000180.1:0-3409 GCA_038523965.1 Bacteroidota bacterium | reverse complement strand
TGAAGGGATACTATCCCTTCATCTCATCGTTCTCTTATCCTTTTTGGAGGGTTGACATTTTTTCTTTTACTCGAGAGTGGGGTCCCCCTGTTTAGATTTAAGTACAATCGGTGGAAACACCTTGGATTGAATCTCTTCTTCACCTTCACAACAATTCTGGTCAATTTTGCCATGGCATTTATTCTGCTGAGCACAAGCTTCTTTGTGCAGGATCAAGGATTTGGGATTCTGCAGTGGGTTGCCATGCCGATTGGATTGACGCTTGTTGTGGGTCTGTTACTGTTGGACTTGATAGGGGCCTACACAGCGCATTGGGTAGAGCATCATGTGAAGTGGATGTGGCAGTTTCACGTGATTCATCATACAGATCAAGAAGTTGATGCATCCACGGCTAATCGTCATCATCCTGGAGAGAGTGTGATTCGATTTTTGTTCACCACATTGGCGGTCCTGATAGTTGGCGCGCCTGTATGGTTGATTATGTTGTATCAGGCCATGAGTGCTACGCTAAGCCAATTCAATCATAGCAATACGAAGATGCCAACTTGGTTGGATGATGCGCTCATGTGGGTCATCTGCACTCCTAATATGCATCGGGTACACCATCATTATCGACAGCCGTACAGCGACTCGAATTACGGCAACATCTTTTCTATCTGGGATCGCTTGTTCCGAACATTTGTCCGTGTCGACAACGAAAAACTCGTTTACGGAGTGGATACCTACATGGATCAGACCCAGGTGGGTAGCATGTGGAGCTTAATGAAGATTCCATTTCAAGGCTATCGTGAACACGTCAAATACGACAAACCAGAACAGCTCTAATTGGTATTTCTACAGCTGACGAAGAAGGTCCCCTACCCGATTCGTGATGGTGAGTCTGTAGCTGTCCACGCATTGGCAAATGGCCTAAAGAGTCACGGGCACAGGTTACATCTGGTATCTCTCGATACGGACAAGCATCCAGTAGCGCAGTCGGACCTTCAGGCCTTCCAGGACTCTGAGCTATACCTAAGTGTCCACACAGTCTCCATCCGCACAAATCCTACTATCCTCGGGGGGATAACGAATCTGTTCTCTTCGACATCTTATCACATCAGACGATATGATCAAAAGAAGGCCCGGCAGGAGTTAACTTCTATCCTTCAGACTCTTCAAGGTGTGGATGTAGTCCTCCTGGAAAGCTTATTTGTTAGCTCCTATTTAGATATCATCAAACAATCTCTACCACATGTTACAGTAGTCTACCGAGCACACAATGTGGAGCATGAGATCTGGTCTCGTATCGCAACCTATGTCGGAGGTGCCAGAGCTGCTTATTATAGAAACCAAGCAGGACGACTGAGGCGATATGAATCGCAAGTATTAGGTAATGTGGATCTCACTGCGGCAGTGAGCCTGCGAGATCAGCATATATTACAAAAGCTAAAAAGGAAGGCAAAGATCTTATCTATCCCAATAGGCATCAAAGAAGTCAATACGCCCATCAACGTAAAGACCTCTCAACTCCAAGTAGGCTTTATCGGTACGTTAGACTGGTTACCGAATCTTGATGGTATGAGATGGTTCTTGAGCAAGGTTTGGCCTGAACTGCCCACAGAGCAGTTTCATCTGTTTATTGCCGGTAGAAATGCAGATCAACTTCAGGTGAAGGCAAAAAATGTAACAGTACTCGGTGAAGTAACGGATAGCGAATCCTTCTTAAAACGCTGTCAGGTATCAGTGGTGCCTCTTCATGCTGGTAGTGGGACTCGGGTGAAAATTCTGGAGTCCATGGCCACCGGAGTACCCGTACTAAGCACCTCAATAGGAGCTGAAGGGCTCGAAGTCAAGCATGATCAAGATATCCTGATCGCCGATGATGCCTCGTCGTGGTGTCGTCATCTCCAATCGATGTATTTCGAAGGTCCAAGGCGAGAACAATTAGCGAACAAGGCGAGATCGTATGTTCGCACACATCACAACATTTCTGATCTGGCCAATCAACTTATACTTGCACTCCCAAGAAAATAGGAGATGAACATTGCCATTATAGGATACGGCAGAATGGGTCAAACCATAGAACGACTCGCCAAAGATGGAGGACATCACATCACAGGTATCATTGATATTGATACCTCAGTAGATCATCGCCTGCAGGCACTACGGGATGCTGATGTCGCTATCGAGTTTTCTAATCCTGCCGCAGCTCTCAGTAACATCCTCGAGTGCATCAACAATCAGACGCCTGTAGTCTCTGGAACAACTGGCTGGTTGGATCAATTATCTGACATAGAAAAGGCCGTTGAAGAACGAGAAGGGAGTTTTTTCTATGCTTCCAATTATAGTATTGGAGTGAACCTTTTTTTTGCAATCAATGAGCGGATGGCAGCTCTCCTTAACGGATATCCATCCTATAACGTGGAAGTCACCGAGGTGCATCACATCCACAAAAAAGATGCTCCGAGCGGTACAGCTATAACAACAGCTGAAGGAATTATCTCGCACCTGGACCGAAAAGGATCATGGACAATGGATATGCCCCCGGCTATTGATGAATTAACCATCAATGCACGCCGAGAGGGCGAAATCTATGGCATCCATGAGGTGAGTTATGCTTCAGAGATCGACACGATCAAGTTGTACCACGAGGCACATACAAGAGACGGGTTTGCCCAAGGTGCAATCCTCGCTGCATCATGGTTAGTTGGTAAGAAAGGAGTCTATGGCATGAAGGACTTGCTTGGCATTTGATATATCTATCCGAACCTATCTGATAGATCGATGTACAACCGATGAAAACAGTCTACAAAAAGCCGTTCTGCCTCATATAAGTGTTCGACCCCTCGAACAAATGAAGACGCAAATCGAGCTCGTTTATCCATTCTGCTGAGTACACCTCGGAGTCCTTCTTGGGTGAGATATACATGTAGGTATTCGTATTTCAACAGGCTAAACAAGAGCTTCTCTGCCTTAGGTGGCAATTCATAGTTTTCGAATGGCCCAAGTCGATCATAGACCCTCTCTTCCCAAAAGGAGAAGGTCATGTGATGGTAGTCGGTCCAGAATCGAGCAAGAAGATGATCGTTAAGAATATCCAAGACAACGGGGGCATACTTTCGATGATGAGGTCGTAGCTGACTGACAGCCCGCTTGAACGCTGGATGCCGATCAGTGTATGAATCGATTTCGATATGGAGATCATATCCACGCTTCATTTCGGCAGTCCAGTGTTCGATCTCCTTAGGCCGTACACTATCAGCTAAAAAATTACCAAGCATTAACTCATCATTTTCTCCTGATAGGTGGAGGTGCGCCAGATAATTCATGGCACAAAAAAAGGCCTTGAATATTCATCCAAGGCCTTTTCGTGATCTCTTCTTTCTAATCGGATTATTCTATCGTGAACGTGCCAGCAGGTATATCCATG
>JBCBIX010000179.1:0-3435 GCA_038523965.1 Bacteroidota bacterium | reverse complement strand
CCCCTCAGGGTGGCACGATGAGCCAGCGACAGATCTTCGGCACACCGACCTTCGACAGCCTCAACGCCTTCATCATCAAGGGCGACGGCGCGCCAGAGGTCAGCGTCCAAATCTACTTCCTGCTTACTCTCTAATTGCGATATAGATTGATTTTGGAAGCATACGGTCGCGCTTAGTGTCCAAGCGTCTACATTTGGAGCGAATTTTGGACCTACCTGTAGTTCAGAGGAGATAATATGATCACCTATTTCGCTAAGGAGAACAAGACATTGCGGCCAACCGGGGCGAATGAGGGTAACTGGGTACATATCACAGCCCCACTCGACAATAGTGAGCTCGAGTATCTCGCAGAAAAGGAAATGGTACCTCTGGACTTCCTTTTGGATCCATTGGATATCGACGAGAAGTCACGATACGAGCGCGAAGAAGAGGTCAAGTTGATCGTAATCAACGTCCCAGTAATTAACACAGACGAGAAAGAGAGCGACGCATTATATATCACCGCTCCCGTCGGGATCATCATCAAACCAAATCGAATTCTAACAGTCACGTCGGTGGAAAACGACGTGGTGGATCGCTTTCTGAATGATCGCGTTCGCAACTTTGATCCCAATAACCAACAGCGATTCGTCCTCCAGATTTTCGAGCAGACCGTACTCCAATTCTTAGATGTTCTTAAGAAGCTCAATCTGCGCAGAAACATCATGGAACAAGAGCTCTACAACAGCAGTCGCAACAAGGAGCTTCAGCAACTACTAAAGATTGAGAAGTCTCTGGTCTACATGCTTAACTCGCTAAGTGACAATGACCTCCTCAAGCAGAAGATTAAGAGAACTGATTTCTTGGGCCTTCGGGGGGATGAAGCCAATCAAGACTTGTTCGAGGACATCATTATTGATAATAGCCAAGCTCTGGAGATGGCCAATGTGCATACCAATCTGCTGAGCAGTACGATGGAGGCATACGCGTCTATCATATCGAATAATCTTAACGTGGTTATCCACAGATTAACCACGATTACCATCGTGTTGATGGTACCCACAATTGTCTTCAGCTTTTATGGTATGAACCTCGAGTTACCCTTAAAAGACTATGCTGCGACGCCCTATCTCGTGATCTTATTGTCGCTCGTGTTGGCACTCGGGTTAATCGCAATTTTTCGACGTTCAGACAGTGTTTAGGTTACGTATTAGTAAATAACGAAAGACGTTTTTCGCTCTTTATCAACACTTTAGGTAAGGAATCCACATCAAAGAGATTTGGTAGAATACGTATTGCGCTGATTTATAATGTGTTAGCATTCTTACCAACAATGTGTGGATAACTGCAAGATTTCGTCGCGGACGTATTAGGACTATTTTGCATTTATTTGTTCCACCTTATTAACTGAGTTGCCGGATCATCTACGATCCCCCATCCTTCGGATTTCAATAAGGTAACCAACCAATACAATCAATCCTTAACCTACCCTGAGAGGTATCTCTCTGGGCCTCATGAACTACCTAAAAATTGAACTCGTAATGACACAATTTGTCGAACCTATTCTTCAGGATAACCCAAATCGCTTCGTCCTTTTCCCGATCGAACACGATGACATCTGGGCCTTCTACAAGAAATCAGAAGCCAGCTTCTGGACCGCAGAGGAGATCGATCTACACCAAGACATCAGCGACTGGAACAATAAGCTGAATGATAATGAGCGGCACTTTGTGAAACATGTCTTGGCCTTTTTTGCTGCCAGCGACGGTATCGTCAATGAGAATTTGGCCGAAAACATGGTGACCGAAGTACAATACACGGAGGCCAAGTTTTTCTACGGTTTTCAGATCATGATGGAGAATATCCACTCAGAGACATACTCTCTGTTGATAGATACATATATCCAAGATCGTGACGAGAAAACTTATTTGCTCAATGCCATAGAGAACTTAGAGTGCGTAAAGAAGAAGGCTGATTGGGCTTTTAAATGGATAGACAACGGTTCATTTGCCGAGCGACTCATAGCATTTGCCGCAGTAGAAGGTATTTTCTTTAGCGGGTCGTTTTGTTCGATCTTCTGGCTAAAGAAAAGGGGGCTCATGCCCGGCCTTTCCTTCTCGAATGAGTTAATCTCACGAGATGAGGGAATGCATTGTGACTTCGCTTGTCTGCTTTATAACCAACATATTCAGCAGAAGCTATCTAAGGAGACGATCCAAACACTTATCACAGAGGCGGTCGCGATCGAAAAAGAATTCGTGTCAGATGCAATACCAGTGAATCTCATTGGTATGAACGCTGATCTCATGTGCCAATACATTGAGTTTGTAGCAGATCGTCTACTCATCTCGTTGGGGAATGAGAAAGTCTATGAAGTGGAAAACCCATTCCCATGGATGGAACTAATATCACTTCAAGGCAAGACCAATTTCTTCGAGAAACGAGTGGGAGACTACCAAAAAGCCGGTGTCATGGCTGACAAGGACAAACAGGTATTCTCCATGGACGAGGACTTCTAATGTCCTTCGGTCTACTGAGATAAGAACTACTCTTTTTTTTATTCACCAACACCACCTGAGGAGATGATACCTCCCTGACCGGAAGCTCCGGTTAAGGCGGCATTCTTTTCTCTAACACCAAAATCAAAATGCACCCATGCAAGTAGTCAAAAGAAGTGGTAAAAAAGAGTCTGTAAGTTTCGATAAGATTACGGCCCGGATCAAAAAGCTTTGCTACGGCTTAGATGAGAATCATATCGAGGCTATTGATATCGCCAAAAAGGTCATTCAAGGTCTTTATGATGGCGTGCCGACTACAGATTTAGATAATCTGGCAGCCGAAACAGCAGCGTCAATGGCAGCTCATCATCCTGAGTATGCCACCCTGGCGGCTCGAATCGCGATATCAAATTTGCATAAGAGCACCCAGAAATCATTTTCGAAGACCATGGAATCGCTTTATGCTTATATCGACCCAAAGACAGGAGCTCAAGCGGGTCTAATCGCAGACCAAACCATCACTACCATCCGAAAACACAAGGATCGGATCAACTCGGCGATCATCTATGATCGTGACTACAATTTTGATTATTTCGGTTTCAAGACATTAGAAAGGTCCTACTTGCTCCGAATGGATGGTCAAGTGGTAGAGCGACCTCAACATATGCTCATGAGGGCAGCCATCGGTATTCATGGCAATGACATCGATGATGCGATCGAGACATACAATCTGATGTCAGAGAAGTGGTTCATCCATGCTACTCCTACCCTTTTCAATGCTGGCACACCTAAGCCTCAATTGAGTTCTTGCTTCTTACTAAGTGTGACAGATGATAGTATACCGGGAATCTTCGAAACGCTCACACGTTGTGCTAAGATTAGCCAGTCCGCAGGAGGAATTGGACTTAGTATCCACAATATCAGAGCAAAAGGAAGCTACATAAAGGGAACAGGTGGT
>JBCBIX010000178.1:0-3487 GCA_038523965.1 Bacteroidota bacterium | reverse complement strand
TCATTTTATTCATTAAACAGCACTTCTCAACATGATCAAATCTTACCTGACCATTGGGTTACTCTGCCTTGGAGCTATGCTTCATGCGCAACTCAATGAAATCGAATATGTAGAATATGACTTAGACAATGGTCTGCACGTGATCCTGCATGAGGACCACACAACTCCGATCGTCATTGTCTCAGTGATGTACCACGTAGGAGCTAAAAACGAAAAACCCAATCGCAGTGGTTTTGCCCACTTCTTCGAGCACCTTCTCTTTGAAGGGAGTGAGAACATCGATCGCGGTGAGTACGACAAGTACGTCACTTCTAATGGTGGTGCGCTAAACGCGAATACTTCCTACGATCGAACCTATTACTACGAATTACTCCCTTCTAATCAGTTAGAACTTGGTATGTGGTTAGAGTCCGAGCGCATGCTACACGCCAAGGTGGATGACAAGGGCATTGAGACGCAACGAGACGTGGTGAAAGAGGAGCGAAGACAACGAGTGGACAATCAGCCATATGGATCTATACTTGAGCAATCCATGCTACGCGCCTTTTCAGAACATCCTTACAAGAGCTCAATCCTGGGTTCTATGGAGGACATATCGAATGCGACAGAAGCTGATTACAAGCAATTCTACAATGACTTCTATACACCTAACAATGCTGTCCTGTCTATAGCTGGAGATCTCGATATCGAACAGACGAAAATTTGGGTTGATAAATACTTCGGTTCAATACCAGTAAAGAACACGGACATCTTTCGTCCGAGTGTGATCGAACCTCCATTGGGAGGGGAGGTAATCGATACAGTCTATGACAATATCCAGCTCCCTGCTGTAGTCTATACCTATCGGACGCCAGCCCAAGGAACTCCTGATTTTTACGCAGTAAGCATGCTTAGCACTTTGCTATCAGGAGGAGAAAGTTCTCGACTGAACAAGACTATCGTCGATGAAAAACAAATGGCCATCGCGGCGGGAAGTATCCCTCTTCCATTAGAAGATCCTGGGGTGTTGATCGCATTTGGCATTGCCAATTTTGGTCAAAATCCGGCAGACCTGATGATGGCTATGGACGAGGTCATCGAAAGTCCCAAGCTCGACTTGATCAGTGAAGAAGAATTCCAAAAACTCCGCAACCAGGTCGAAGCCCAATTCGTCACAAGCAATAGTCGTATTGCAGGTGTGGCAGAGAGTTTGGCAAATTATCATATGTACTTCGGAGATGCCAACCTCATTAACACAGAGTTGGAGCGCTATCTCGCAGTAACTCGTGAAGACATCCAGAATGCCGCACAGAAGTACTTTACCAGAGATAACAGAGTTGTACTGCACTATCTCCCAGAACCATCTAACCCCTAATATCAATCCACAGAATGTATACCATGAAGAATAGTAAATCATATATCACCCGCATCGGAATGCTGGCCATGCTTGCATTTCTCTGCACCAAGTGTAGTCCTAAGACAACTTCCACCGCCATGTCAGATGACATGGCTAAAGAAGATATGGCCACGGTCGTTGATGCACAGGCATTTCGTTCGGAAGTACCTCCTGCCGGTCCAGCGCCAGAGATTAACATAGGTGAAGCGACCACATTCGACCTCGACAATGGTCTCAAAGTGATCGTCGTCGAAAACCACAAGATCCCACAGGTATCCTACCAAGTGAGTCTTATCAATGATCCGATCCTCGAAGGTGATAAAGTAGGTTACACCAGCATGGCTGGAGACATCCTGAGTCGCGGTACTACCACTAAATCTAAAGCCGATATCGATCTGGCCGTAGATTTTATCGGTGCTACGCTCAATACAAGTGGCTCTGGTCTGTTCGCCAGTTCACTGACAAAACACCAGGACAAACTGCTCCAACTCATCGCTGATGTCATGTACAACCCTGTCTTTCCAGAGGATGAGTTCGAAAAGATGAAGACACAGATGAAGTCAGGTATCGAGTCAAACAAGGCAGATCCACAGGCTATGTCCTCTAATGTTGTCTCTGCAGTTAACTATGGTACAGATCATCCCTATGGCGAGGTCCAAACCACAGAGGCCATTGACAACATAACCGTAGCTGATCTGAAGGGATACTATGACACATACTTCGTGCCCAACAATGCCTTTCTCATCGTCGTAGGTGACATATCTCCTGATGATGCACGTCAGCAGGCCGAGCAGTACTTCGGAAAATGGAAACGCAAGCCACTCAAACCGACGAGTAAGCGCAATGTGAACTTTCCTCAATCTTCAGAAGTGAAATTCGCTAACAAGGATGCCGCGGTACAAAGCGTCGTTAGCGTCACTTATCCAGTTGACTTACCTCGTGGAAGCGATGACGTAATACCCGCACGGGTTCTGAATACAATTCTTGGTGGTGGATTTTCCAGTCGGTTATTCCAAAACTTGAGAGAAGATAAAGCATATACCTATGGTAGTTATTCTTCTCTTTCACAGGACCACATCGTCGGATCTTTTAGCGCTGGTGCAAGTGTTCGTAATGAGGTCACCGATAGCGCGGTGCAGGAGATTCTGTACGAGATGGAGAGACTGCGTACTGAGCCAGTGCCAGAAGAGGAACTAACCGGAATCAAGAATTTCATTACTGGTGGATTTGCGCGATCCTTAGAGTCCCCTCAGACAGTAGCCAGGTTCGCTTATAACATCTTCAGATATGATCTCCCAAAGGATTATTATCAGACTTATCTACAGCGCCTAAGTGCGGTTACGGTCGATGATATCATGAGAGTCGCTAATACATACATCAGGCCTGACCAAGCCAACATCGTCGTCGTCGGGAATAAAGATGAAGTCGCAGAAAACCTGTTGCGTTTTGATGGTGATGGTGAAATCGAATTCTTTGACTCCTACGGCAATGCAGTAAGCTATGATGCGGCCCTACCTGAGGATGTTACTGCAAATCAGATCGTAGAAGACTATCTCGACGCTATTGGTGGTCGCACCGTGATCCAAGGGATCTCTAACCTCATGACATCAATGTCAGCTTCTCTAATGGGGCAGGAGATGAGCATCACAAGCTATCAAGAAGGCGATAATAAGTTCGCCATGTCCTTCGGAATGGGTGGAACCGTCATGCAAGAGCAGGTTTACGATGGAACGAAGGTGCGTATGTCAGGTCAAGGCCAAAATCAGATAGTTGAAGAAGGAGACTTGTACGACGAGATCGTAGCAGGTGCTGTGATCGTTCCACAAAAGAAGTATGGTGATGATGGTACCACATTGGACTTAAGTGGCATCGAAGATGTAGAGGGAGCCAAGGCTTATAAGGTGATGGTCACTTCCGCGAGTGGAAAGAAAACGACTGAGTACTACGCCGTTGACAATGCACTCCTCATCCGAACTGTCAATAGTCCGAAAGAAGGTATGACAGTGACTACAGATTACAGCGACTATAAGGCCATCGAAGGTGGACTAATGATGCCTCATGTCACGAAAGTTTCAGGGATGATGCCTATACCAGTCGAAATGAAGCTCACTG
>JBCBIX010000177.1:0-3525 GCA_038523965.1 Bacteroidota bacterium | reverse complement strand
CGCGGTGGCATCGTAGATATCTTCTCCTATGGCAATGAATTTCCCTATCGGGTCGAACTGTTCGATGATGAGGTCGAGAGCGTGCGGACATTTAATCCAATGGATCAACTTAGCGTCCGATCCATATCCAAGGTTGCGATTATTCCGAATGTAACAGGGCAGTATAGCGGTAATCAGAAGGTGCCACTGTTTGACGTATTTCCAGAGGATACTGTGGTGTGGATCAAAGACGTCGACCATCTTATCGATCGACTACAATTCTGTTTTGAGAAGGCGGAGGAATTCGCAGAGAGTGTGAAGCTTCTCGAGGATCAAGTCTTGAAGGATATATTCCGCGATCGGGCCTTCATATATCCCAATGATGTTCTCGACCATATCGCTTCTCATCCGCTGCTCATCCATCAGCGATCCACGCGATTAGGAGTGTATACCACGGAGGTGGACTTTGGGGGTAAGCCACAACCTAACTTCAATCGCAGCTTCGACTTACTCATCGAGAACTTAAAGACGAATGAGGGCGCTGACGTCGAGAATTACATCTTCACTGACAATGCAAAGCAGATCGAGCGCTTTTACAACATCTTCGAAGATCTCCAGGCCAAGGTCCATTTTCATCCTGTTACCCAAGGGATCCACAGTGGGTTTATAGACCCTGACTTACGGATCGCTTGTTATACTGATCACGAGATTTTTCAGCGTTTTCATCGCTATAAACTGCGCAAAGGTTTCACTCGAGAACAAGCCATCAACCTCAAGATGATCCGTGAGCTGCAGCCCGGGGACTTCGTGGTACATATCGACCACGGCATCGGCAAATACAGTGGATTAGAAAAAATCAATATCAATGGGCATGTCCAAGAGAGTGTACGATTATTCTATAAAAATAACGACGTACTCTATGTGAGCATCAATAGCCTACATAAGATCTCTAAGTATGTCGGTAAGGAGGCCACTCCCCCCAAGCTGGATAAGATCGGTGGAGATGCCTGGAAAACGCTCAAACGAAAGACGAAAAAGAAGATCAAGGATATCGCTAAGGACTTGATCAAGCTGTATGCCAAGCGCAAGTCCACAAAAGGGTTCGCATGTGAACCGGACGGATATCTTCAAAATGAGCTTGAGGCTTCCTTTATCTACGAAGACACGCCAGATCAGCTATCATCGACAATAGCTGTTAAGGAAGACATGGAAAAGGAATACCCGATGGATCGGCTTATCTGTGGGGATGTCGGATTTGGAAAAACGGAGATCGCTATTCGCGCGGCATTTAAGGCGGCCGTAAATGGAAAGCAGACAGCTATCTTGGTCCCCACAACAATACTTGCGCTGCAACATCACAAGACCTTCTCACAGCGACTCAAAGACTTTCCTGTCAAGGTGGATTATGTTAACCGATTCAAGTCTACTGCAGAGCGCAACAAGACATATAAAAAGGCCGAAGAAGGAGAAATCGATATTCTCATCGGCACACATGCCTTGCTCAATAAGAAGGTAAAGTTTAAAGACCTGGGACTACTCATCATCGATGAAGAGCAGAAGTTTGGAGTAGCAGCGAAGGAGAAGCTGCGCAGCCTTAAGGTGAATGTGGATACCCTTACACTAACTGCGACTCCGATCCCTCGAACCTTGCAGTTCTCTCTGATGAATGCGCGAGATCTATCCATCATCAAGACTCCACCGCCAAATCGCCAACCGATTCATACAGAGCGAAGAGTTTTTTCAGATGAAGTCATCAAAGAATCCATCTACTACGAAATCCATCGAGGAGGACAGGTATTCTTCGTTCATAACCGTGTCAAGTCCTTACTTGATATCGCAGCTATGGTTAAGCGGCTTTGCCCAGATGTCGAAGTGGCGATGGCGCATGGTCAGATGGAACCTAAGCTGTTAGAAGAGAGATTGACAGGATTTATCGAACATAAGTATGATGTCCTCGTCTGTACGAATATCATCGAGACAGGTCTGGATATCTCCAATGCCAACACGATGATCATCAATAACGCTCATCAGTTTGGACTAAGTGATCTGCATCAGCTACGAGGTAGAGTGGGTAGGTCTAACAAGAAGGCATTTTGTTACCTCTTCGCTCCGCCGCTATCAGTACTCACTCCCGAGGCGCGAAAACGACTCAGGACTCTGGAGGAGTTCAGTGATTTAGGTAGTGGGTTCCATATCGCTATGAAGGATCTTGATATCAGAGGAGCAGGCAACTTACTTGGGGCTGAGCAGAGTGGATTTATCGCAGATATTGGTTACGAGACGTATCAGCGAATTCTTGAAGAGGCGGTCCATGAACTCAAAGAGTCAGAGTTCAAAGAACTATTTGAAGATGAGCGCAGCAGAGCAGGAGGATATGTGAGAGATGTGGAGATCGATACGGACATTGAGATGCTCATCCCTGACGACTATGTCAACGTGGTTCAAGAGAGGTTGAACCTATACACCGAGATCGATAAGATCGAGGATGAAAAACAACTCAGTCAGTTCCGCGATAGTCTACAGGATCGATTTGGTCCGATTCCACCACAGACAGAAGAACTGCTGGATGCATTGCGCATAAGATGGATTGCCAAGCGTCTTGGCTTTGAGAGAATTGTTCTGAAGAAGAGTCACCTGAGCTGTTTTTTTATAAGTAATCCTCAATCATCCTTTTTTGAGTCCAAGGTCTTTCAGTCATTGCTAAGCTTTATCTCATCCACTGGACAGTTGATGGGTCTGACATTAAAGCAGGGAAAGCAATTCCTCATTATGAAAACGACTAATGTGCGCAATCTGAAGGCAGCCACCGAGCTATTGGGTAAAATCGAACAACAAGCACTTTTAGCCATGGATGAGGCTGTAGCTACCTCATAGCAGGGACGCTTGTGTCCAGATGACATCCTACACCCAGAATGCTTAATTTTATGCTCTCATTGAAAGAGGAACTACCCAATTTGACTTTACAAGCTTCTCCCGTCATCAGATCAGATGACAATGCACTCGTAGATCTAATCATCGACAGCATCCAAGACATCAAGGGTAAACGCATCACGAAGTTGGATCTTCGTGAAGTAGAGGAAGCCCCAGCGAACTACTTCATTATCTGTGAAGGAGAGTCAATCACACAGGTTCGCGCCATATCTCAGAATATCAATCGCAGGGTAAAGAGTGAACTGTCTATCCGACCTGCACATACCGAGGGGATAGCCGAATCGAAATGGATATTAGTCGACTACTTTGATACGATTGTTCATGTGTTCTATCCCGAGACACGGGCATTCTACGATCTCGAAGAGTTGTGGAATGATGCCAATTTTACCCATTACGAGGATCTGCCTTGATAGCAAACAACCATTTCGGCGATCATCTCGTTTTAACCCACCATAAGAGTCATCATGTCTGATAATAAAAAGAAGGGCAGCAAGAAGCCAGAGAAGAAAAACAACCTTAGCTCTTACTGGTTTTATGCCATCCTGAGCCGCGATCTCCTCGAACTTCAACATGGTTATCTCCTTGGGCTTACTAATGAAGCCCATAGCCATGTTT
>JBCBIX010000176.1:0-3535 GCA_038523965.1 Bacteroidota bacterium | reverse complement strand
AGCTCCGTAACTACTCGATGTGACCAGGATATGATCTTCATTGCCAACTTCTATCTCAATGCATGAGATGACTCCATTTCCTTGAAGACCTACAGGAAGTATTGTTCCAATTTTACTTGTTCCATTATGCACTCCGTCTACGCGAAGTACACGCCCATTTGTCAATCCCAGGTAGAGGCGGTTACTAACATTTGGAGATAGGCGGATTGCCGAAATTGTTGCATTGACATTGGACACAAAAACCTCGGTGAATGAGTTGCCACGTGTTGCAGGATTGTTCCATCTCAGGTATCCGTCAGTATCATAGGAGGCATACAGTAGATTAGAGGCGTCATCATAGTCTGTGGGATTTATAAATAATCCAGTGTTGTTACTATGACCGACGTAGACATTGCTTGACCAGTTGTTGGTGGTGACCCAATAATTGTTGTAAACATATTGGGAGATCTGCATATCGCCATTTGTCTGATCGATATGCGAGAAGGCCCCATCTCCACCTGTGACTCGTATAGTATTCCCAAGATTAGGTTGATTAAAATATTGGGTTCCATTATCCTGTGCACCTGCCAGCATGATTTCAGACCCAGCTTCGGGATGCATATCTGCACCGTAGAACTGTGTTACGTTGTAGCCGTTTCCTTTGAATATGAACGATGGTTTCGTTTGATTGAGATCGGAGGAAAGATATAATCCTCCATCGTTTCCAAACCATGCGGTATTATCATTGACCCATGCTATTCCGTGTTGATCAGCATGAACATCTGGGCGATTACATCCACCAAACCAACTGGAGATTTGAGTCCAAGAACCATCAGCACCACTATTAGTGGATTTAAACAGATCAATTCCCCCTACGATCAGGACTTTGTGGTCATCAGGTTTTACTGATGCGATCAGATTGTACCAGTCTTGGTCACGTGTCCAGTCTGCTGTTACTTCTGTACAGTTCAATTGATCCTCGATGAAGGGTGGATTAGAACTCTGATACCAATCTTCGCCAGCGTCATCGGTATAGATGATTCTGGGGACTCCTTGCGACTGGGTATTTTCGATGAGTGCATAGACATAATTAGAATTAGATGGGGCAGTCGCTAATTCAATACGATATTCATAGTCGAACGTTTTGAATACTCGAGTCCATGATACACCATCGTTGGTAGATTTATAAATACCATCTGCTCTCGCTCGTCCAAATGCAGCCCAAAGGTCGCCGTTAGCTGCCACCTCTACGTCGCCAGCTTCTGCCCATTTTACACTACCGCAAGGGGCATCTGAGCCACCTCCATAGTGCGACCATGTATCTCCACCATCTGTTGATCTTACGATACCCCCGACGTTACAGTACACTCCGCTTACAGCAGCTACTACAGCACCTGTAGGGGTTACGACGATTTTGTTTACAAATTGGAATCGATAATTGGGAGCTTCATCACCTGGGGCCGTGGACGACAATTGGACCCATGTATCTCCGCCGTTAGTGGACTTCCAGATCCCCATGCCGCGCACGCCTCCACCAAATGATTCTCCAGTTCCGAAGTACATCGTATTCGGGGTATTGGGATCTTGTGCGATTGTGGAGATGGCGATATTGTCAAAGAAATCATTTACTGCAGTCCATGTATCGCCGCTGTCGGTGCTCTTCCATAGCCCCCCTCCAACACCGCCAGCCCAGACGGTACTACCATCACTGTCATTTTTGTCTATAAGAATCGCACGGGTACGACCAGCGACATTATTCGGTCCGCGCTCTGTCCAATTGATATTTGAAATGGCGTCCTTCTTCCTGGACAACAACTTTTTGGACGTATACTCCCTGGCCTCGACAAGTCGTTCGGCGGGTATGGTATTCGTCTTAAAATCATGGGTGATCAGGTACTCATGTTCATACCTTCCTCGAGCCCTCTCCTCCAGATCTAACTTTTGAAATGAATCGGTCGACGCTGTGGTGTACAACCATACAGTGCTTACGAGTGAGAGAAGGACGAATGACGAAAGTAAATAGATGGCCCTTTTGGACCGTGGATTAACAGAGATGGAGACCATAGGTGTAGTAGTTGCTAATGAGACACATTAATCTTGTCAGTGCCCCGACTATAATTTATGATTAGTCGTAGGTGACTGTACATCAGAAGCTAACATATTATGAAATAATGTAATATGACTAAATGCTTCGCCTTTGTCCATGACTTGTCCATCATTTTTACAGCCTGATCAGGCGTTGACAGGAGGGGACTGAATCATTGTCCATGATTGATGGACCACGATTGTCCTATTTTCTTAAAAAAAGACACCCATGATTGGCTTTTAGAAAGAATCTTGATTCGAAAGGTTAGCAGGGGCAGAATGAAAAAATGGACGTGGGTGACTCGTAGTCCGCCTTTGGCAACCATAAGTGCAAAGTACCCTGACCATCTGACGCCTAATTCGTAAATCCTAATACCTTCACGCCGATTTTGGTGAGCGGACTAAGCGTAGTTTGCTCCGAAGAGGGAATACGGCGAAAATCCGTGACTGTACCCGCAGCTGTGAGTCTATAAAAACCCGTGGATCTATCTCATGCCACTGTTGCAATCGCAATGGGAAGGCTGATCTAAGGGAGACGAGTCAGAAGACCTGCCAGAATCTTTATTGGTTAATCGATCGCACTTTCGGGAATAGAGGTGAGACGAGGTATCGCACTACCGTAGTGCCCCTGTCGCTCTGTGCCCACTTGTGATCTAAACACAAGTCATCATGCATATCCTTTCAAAAACCGTCGGGCCTCTGGCCATGATCATTTTGGTGAGCACCTCGATCGGGCGTTCTCTTCTCTCGGCACAGGATTCTGTCTTAGTAAGCGAAGTAGTCATCACAGGTAATCGTTATGAGGTTGCCGTCGAACATTCTGGTAAGTCCATTTATCGACTGACTCAAAAAGACTTGGAACAACAGCCAGGCAAGTCTGTCTCAGACATCCTCAATGAAGTGCCAGGAGTTCAGATAACAGGCAACTTTGGTGCCCCGGGCACGAATATTGGATATCTGGTGAGGGGAGGAGCGACAAAATCTACGTTGGTTCTTATCAACGGTGTCCCACTTAATGAGCCTTCCGGTGTTGACGCACAATACGACTTGCGATTGCTCAACGTAGATCAGATAGAATCCATAGAAGTTCTTCGCGGCGGCTTAAGCACCTTGTATGGCACTGGAGCTGCGTCGGCTGTCATTAACATTACTATGAAGTCAGCTCAGCAGGGGGCACAGGGTACGTTGGATCTCCATGCTGGTTCTTTTGGTACATATGGCGGAAGTGTGAATGTCAGTGGTGGCGACAAAGAGTTCATATACTCACTGTTTGCAGGGATAGAGACCTCTGAGGGGTTCAGTGCGGCTTCAGATGAGTTTGCCACCGAACCATTTGACAACGATGGTCAGGATTTGAGAACATTCCGTGGTACTATGAAATGGGATTTGGACAAGGGGTGGTCACTTCAAGGATTGTTCGCTCATGAATTGTTAGATGTAGATTTTGACGATTTCGCCTTTGCCGATGCTG
>JBCBIX010000175.1:0-3568 GCA_038523965.1 Bacteroidota bacterium | reverse complement strand
TTTTGTTAGGTCTCAGTTCTGATCGATAACGGATACGTATGGTCCCGGGGAATTCATACGATTGGGATTTTTTGAGAGACAACTTAGCGTTCAGCCTCGTTAATCAACGCTGTAAATGGATTAAATTTAGATTAGAACCGAATCAATTGAGGCTTGGATTAATTAATATTCTCATTCCCATATGATTCTACACCCCTTCACCCAACTTTCCCCTTTTTTCCTTACCATGTAACCCCGTATTTTGACATAACCTTGTTCAGTAATTAATTGAAGACTTTTATCATGCGTCATATCTCAACCCTCTTTCTTTCAGTCCTTATTTCTTTCACGTTGCTCCAAGCTCAGGAACCATCTGAACCCAATCGATTTGATGGTCTGTCGCTCCGTAGCATCGGACCTGCTTTCATGTCTGGCCGCATTGGTGATGTCGCTATCCATCCCGATGACGATAACATCTGGTATGTCGCCGTGGCCTCAGGTGGGGTTTGGAAGACAGAGAATGCTGGGGTGACCTTCACGCCGATCTTCGAAGACGAAAGTGTCTATTCGATAGGATGTATCACTATAGATCCGCACGATCCCAATGTGATTTGGGTGGGGACTGGTGAGAACTTGGGAGGTCGGCACTTCGGTTGGGGAGATGGTCTGTATCGTAGTCCCGACGCTGGGCAGTCGTGGGAGCACGTGGGCCTGCCTAAGTCCGAGCATATCTCCAAGATCATCGTTCACCCAGCAGATTCCCAAACCATTTGGGTCGCATCTCAGGGTCCACTGTGGAGCAAGGGTGGCGAGCGAGGTCTTTACAAAAGTACAGACGGTGGACACACCTGGCGCCGGACACTTGGCGACGAGGCATGGACAGGTGTGACTGATGTCATGATCGATCCTCGAGATCCTAATCGCATCTATGCTGCTACGTGGGATCGACACCGCACAGTCGCTGCCTACATGGGAGGAGGCCCTGGATCAGGTATCCATCGCAGTGATGATGGTGGTGAGACGTGGACTAAGCTGACTAAGGGA
This sequence comes from Bacteroidota bacterium, assembly GCA_038523965.1. GTDB lineage: Bacteria > Bacteroidota > Bacteroidia > Chitinophagales > Saprospiraceae > JAJRXG01. Next base: position 2,545 of record JBCBIX010000175.1, on the reverse strand, counting down.
CTTCCGACGTCGCATATGGGCAAGATTGGTTTAGCCATTTCTCCTCAGCGCCCAGATGTAGTCTATGCCGCTATCGAATTAGATCGTCGCTCTGGAGGGGTCTATCGCTCCGCGGATGGAGGCGCTACTTGGACCAAGCGCTCCGACGCCGTGTCTGGAGCTACCGGGCCCCATTACTACCAAGAATTATATGCCTCGCCGCATGCCTTTGATCGATTGTATCTAATGGATGTGCGTATCCAAGTCTCCGATGATGGAGGAAAGACATTTCGGCGACTTACCGAGGAACATAAGCATAGCGATAATCATGCGATGGCCTTTCGTAAAGATGATCCGGACTATCTATTAGTTGGTACCGATGGCGGGCTGTATGAGAGTTTTGACCTCGCCAAAAATTGGAGATTCATGGCTAATCTTCCCTTGACCCAATTTTATAAACTGGCAGTCGATGATGCCGAGCCATTTTATAATGTCTATGGTGGTACGCAGGACAATAGTACCGAGGGAGGTCCTTCGCGCACGGACAATGTACAAGGCATTCAAAACAGTGATTGGAGAGTTGTTTTGGATTGGGATGGCCACCAGCCAGCTACTGAGCCTGGTAACCCAAATATCGTTTACGGACAGCGTCAACAAGGCAATCTGGCCCGTATCGATATGACCACAGGAGAAGTCGTTGCCATCCAACCTCAACCTGCCGAAGACGAAGACCAAGAGCGATATAATTGGGATGCGCCGATATTCATCAGTCCACACTCTCCTACAAGGCTGTACTTCGGAGCTCAGCGATTGTGGCGATCTGATAATCGCGGAGACAATTGGACAGCGGTCTCGACAGATCTCACTCGTGATGAAGATCGGCTAACCCTGCCGATCATGGGAGGACAGAAGAGCATAGATAACCCATGGGATCTATTGGCCATGTCAACGTATAACACCATTACCTCGATAGCCGAATCTCCGATCGAGGAGGGATTGCTTTATGTCGGTACAGATGATGGAATCATTCAGATGAGCGACGATGATGGCGCTACTTGGACACGTACGATGGTTTCGACCCTTCCAGGAGTACCTGGACGTGCGTATGTTAATGATATCAAGGCTGACAAGCACGATGCCGATGTCGTCTATGTAGCCTTGGATAATCACAAGGAGGGAGACTATAGACCTTATCTTTTTAAAAGTAGTGATCGAGGTCGTAGCTGGACATCACTGACGGCAGATCTCCCTGAGCAGACCATCGTGTGGCGCATTGTTCAAGATCATGTGGCTCCAAACTTGCTATTCATAGGGACAGAGTACGGTATCTACACGAGTCTGGATGGAGGCACGAACTGGGAGCCCTTATCGGGAAATGTTCCTACAATTCCATTCCGTGACTTAGCTATCCAAGCGCGTGAGACAGACTTGGTAGGAGCCTCTTTTGGACGTGGCTTCTATATTTTGGATGATTATACCGCTTTACGCGAAATGTCTCTCGAGGCTTCTAATGAAGACATTACTCTCTTTACACCTCGTAAGGCCTGGTGGTACATTCCGAGGTCTCACTTAGGATTCTCTGCTAAGCGTGGTAATCAGGGGGCAGATCACTTCGTCGCTGACAATCCTGATTTTGGCGCAGTCTTCACGTATGAGGTGACTGCAGAGTTCAAGACGTCCAAAGAGAAGCGACAGCAACAAGAGAAAGCGTCAGGCACGTCAGGTAATCCAATCGCATTCCCTGGATGGGAGGTGCTCGCCGAAGAATCAATGGAAGAGAAGCCATTTGTACTGCTCTCTATATCCGATATGGCAGGCAATGTCATCCGTCGGATCAAGGCTCCAGCAACTAAAGGGATGCATCGTGCCAATTGGGATTTGCGCTATCCAGCTCCTGAAGTAGCCCGATTAGAAAGTAGCGACTCAGGTGATGGGCCACGAGGGATGTTGGCTGCACCAGGGAAATACACAGTTGATCTGGCTGTGGTCGTCGATGGTGAGGTACGCGATCTTATGCAATCCAAATCGTTTGATGTTGTCCCCCTTCGTTCGAATAGTCTTGAAGGCCCATCGATCGTGGAAGCTGAAGAATTCTGGCGCGAGTACGAAGATGTCACCAGAGACATTACAGCGGTCCAGTCATCATTTGGAACGCATATGAAGCGAGTAGGTGCCTTAGAAAATGCCCTTCTGCGTTCTGCAGCTCCTATCGGAACAGTTGATCGAGATATCGCAGCACTAAAGAAACGTATGAAAACACTTCAAATGGACATGTATGGCCATCCAATCAAATTAGAAATGGGGGAGAAGACCAAGCCAACGATTGGCTCGCGAATGATGCAAGTCGGGCTGAGCATAACGAAATCCACCTATGGCCCTACACAAACTGCAAAAGACGATATGATCATTGTCAAAAAGCTCCTTACAAAGTACGCGAATGAAGTGTCCAGTATCGACCAGGAGATTACAAAGATCGCTGATCAATTGGTCAAGAATGGAGCTGCAGAACGCAGAAGGGCATTTTCTAAGGCACCTACTCGCTTCATATGCGTTCCAAATGATGACT
>JBCBIX010000174.1:0-3716 GCA_038523965.1 Bacteroidota bacterium | reverse complement strand
CATCGGCGAGAGCATTGATGTTCAGTTCCCTACTGTATATGCCCATAGCTATGATTGTATTGATAATTGATAGAATATCATCGATATGAGCACTATGACAGCCAGATACGAGAATACCAATAGTCGAATTCATCCACTGAAGTTCGCCTTATGGATTTCTATGGGAAGTATCATGATGATGTTTGGGGCATTTACAAGTGCTTACATCGTTAGAAGAGCCGCTGGAGATTGGCTTGAATTTCAACTTCCTAATCTCTTCTTCGTCAGTACATTGGTCATATTGATATCAAGTTTGGTATTACATATGTCTTTCTCAGCTTTCGTATCAGGTCGGGAGCAGCGTTACAAGAATCTCATGATCACGGCATTCATCCTTGGTGTAGGATTTGTGGTGCTGCAATACCTTGGCTGGCAAGAATTATTCTCGATCGGAATTGATCTCAAGGGTAATCCGTCTGGTGCCTTTTTATACATGATAACTGGGGTTCACGCCCTTCATGTTGTTGGTGGATTAGTAGCCTTAACAATAGGATTGTTGACGGCTTTCACAAGACCCTATCGCATTACCGAAAAACGAAAAATTAACTTTGAGCTCACCCTACAGTATTGGCATTTTGTCGACTTGCTGTGGGTGTACTTATTACTCTTCTTATTCTTAAGTAGATAGAAATGGCAGTAGATACGATAAGCCAACCATCTGTAGGGGAACAGCAATCATGGGACGGCGCAGCACAGCCGTTCAAGGCCAGTTATGGCAAGTTGATGATGTGGTACTTCCTTCTATCGGATGCATTCACATTTGCCGGCTTTTTGATCGCATATGGTGCTCTTCGAATGAGTAGTCCTTCATGGCCAGTCCCAGATTTTGTGTTTAGCACTTTCCCAGGGGGTATACATCATGCGCCGTTGTTGTTTGTGACGGTCATGACGTTCATTCTCTTGGCAAGTTCGTTTACTATGGTACGGGCGGTACAGGAAGGTCACCGAGAAAATAAAAATGGTGTGGCTTTCTGGATGCTTCTTACAGTGATTGGAGGGTTGATGTTCTTAGGATGTCAGGCATGGGAATGGTCCACATTAATAGGTGCTGAACATGTCTCATACCACACTAATCCATTTGGGACACACACCGAACAGGGAGTATATCTTGAGGGGGATGGTCACGATATTGCTGCTGGTGATGTTTTTGTACCAGGCGATTCGTACCTGATTCACAAGGTGGACGGAGAGTGGCAAAATTTACAATACGAAGTAACTGCTGGTGAAGATGCCGGGATGGTGAAAGAGTTGAGTTTTGGCCCCAAGGCATTTGGAGCACTATTCTTCTTCATCACAGGGTTTCATGGCTTTCACGTTTTCAGTGGTGTTCTGTTTCTGCTCATCATTCTGGTCAATGTTGTCTCAGGACTTTATGTAGAGAGGCGAAATGGCTATGAGATGGTAGAGAAAATAGGTCTGTACTGGCACTTCGTAGATCTCGTATGGGTCTTTGTTTTCTTAGTTTTTTATCTACTCTAATACCGGTTTCAACATGGGACACGATTACGAAACATCAAAAAAGGTCGCCACGAAGATCATTCTAATATTGGCAGCGATCACAATCGGAGAAGTGGCATTTGCTCTCCTGGGTAAAGGTTATATCATACCAGGCATTGAGGTGCCTGGAGTTATCATGGGACTTGTGATGATTATCCTTAGCGCCATAAAGGCGTATCTGATCGTATATGAGTTCATGCACATGAAGTATGAAGTTCCTGGACTTGTCAAGTCTGTATTGTTACCCACATTTCTGCTTGTCTGGGCGATTGTTGCCTTCTTGTGGGAGGGAAGTGACTGGCAGAACCGACGCACTTTGATATCCGATAAGAACCAAGAAGAGACCAACGCTGTCCCAACTACTGGTATGATCTACCATGTAAAGGAGTCAGATCTGCACTAAACAATTCAATACGTATTGATCTTTTTCTGGAGAGTAGACAGTACTCCTACAGAATTATGCCCAAACCCAAGTTTACCTTTGCCAATCTTGCGCTACTCGCAACGCTAATCATAGCTCCGCTTGGCTCATACATCTATCTCAAGAAAGGAATCAACTACCGTCTTGAGTCGCTTGATCAGCTGGCGCCATTACAACTAAGTTCGGAGGTATCCGATATTCTTAAACCATTTCTGCTGGATACTGGAAATGTCAAGTTGATTCACTTTAATCAGCTGGAAGACGCTCAGGCGATAGAGCTACTTTATCAACTTGACGAGAGAATAGTAGATAAGGATCGATTAGATATTATATCGCTTGGAACTGATGCTCGACAGGGAAAAAATGAACACTCTATCCAGTTTGTCGATGCTAAACATGGTGTCGGTTCGTCGCACAGCTTTGCACTTTTTGACACCTCGAGTGTGGCGCGAGGACTTTACGAACTTGATGATGAGACAGGAAAGAAGTTAATACGCCATCTCTCAGTCCTCATCCCTCTTCCCAAACAGCGGAAGGAAATAAAGCTTAAACGTGATATCTAATACTTCTACCATGCAGATTATAGAACCAAAACTCTCATTAGCGAAGAAGCTAACTACTGCTGCATGGATTGTATCAGGTGTAGTCTTTTTATTGGTTGTGGCCATGCGCCGTATTAGTATCGAGAGCTCTATAGATTTCACATGGCTCCCTGGTTTCTACTCTATCCTTAATGCATTGGCGGCTGTAACGCTCATCATGGCCCTCATTGCTATCAAAAGGAGCAACGCAAAGTTGCATCGGCGACTCACCACAACTGCGTTGGTCTTTAGTGCCTTGTTTTTGGTCTGTTATGTACTTTATCACATCACAAACGAGGCGACTTCTTACTGTGGAGAGGGACCCATACGCACTATCTATTTCATTCTGTTGATCTCTCATATTCTTTTGGCCGCTACCACATTACCCTTCATTTTAGTGACCTACATCCGCGCATTCACCAATCAGTTTGCCTTACACAAGAAGATGGCGAGGTGGGTTTTCCCTTTATGGCTTTATGTCGCTATAACTGGTCCAGTCATCTATCTAATGATAAGCCCTTGCTATTCACATTAAAACTCTGATTCGGGGATAACCCTCGAAATCAACTGGGTACACTGGTCACCTCTTGTGTGAGATCATATTGCGATTTTAATTAATATATTTGTGGCTATTAGGCAGGGCCTTTTATATTAAGGTCTTCTTGTATATGTTACACAAGCACTTCGGGTCATGAGATTAGCTATTACACTTCTACTTTCGATAACACTTCTTCACACAGCATTTGGTCAGCGGCAATTCAAGAAGGCCGAGAAGTTGCTTTCATTGAAGGCATTTGACTTAGCGATTAAGAACTACGAAGAGGCACTGGCTCAGTATCCCGCACATGCTGAAGGATATGCTCAACTCGGGCAGGCCTACTTTATGACTAATCAATTGCTGGAGTCCCTTAAGGCTTTTGAGCGCGCCTTCTCTCTTGATGATCAATTATCGCCGCACTACAAGCTTCAGTATGGAATGGCGCTCAAGAAAGTCGGGCTATATGACAAGTCAGAGTCTGTATTTTTTGACTATTCGACGGAGGATGATGCGATGGCCAGTCATCAGTTGGCCAGCATTGACTATGCAAAATCATTGCTACAACAACCAGATAAGTATGATGTCTTGAGTTTCGAAGCTAATAGCGATAAGAGTGATTTTGGGATGAGCTTCTATAAAG
>JBCBIX010000173.1:0-3719 GCA_038523965.1 Bacteroidota bacterium | reverse complement strand
TAAACTGTTCATGTTTCATTTGTATGAAAGTCAGAACCCTTATTGCCTCCTGTCATAAAGCAAATCAAAAAGACCTTTAAGACGTAAGTCCTTCTTGTTCTGATGCAGCCCAAGATGCTCGGAAAAGTCTTCGGCGATTTCTTGAGGACAGGAGGCAATAAGGGTTCTGACTTTCATACAAATGAAACATGAACAGTTTAATACATATGTAAATTATTCTAATATCACATGTTGCGATATGACTAAATGAGCTATCTTGTGTTGTTGGATAAACCAAGTGTTTTGAGAAGAGAAATTATGAGGGTATTCACTGTTGTATTTGTCCTATTTGTCTTGTTAGGAGTGGGTCGGATGGGTGCTCAGGATCTAAATCCGTCTTCGTTGACTGCCAGAATTCTTTCAGGGAGTACATACGAACATACATTCTACACTACGGATTCAGAACTTTTAGCTGCTTCTGTGGGCGGTGCAAGTATATCAGAGGCGCCGGGTACGGAGAACATTGAGTTCATTTTTAGCTATTCAGCTGAGCCTGACTATATCGGTCGAGCTAAATTTGTCGTTGAGCAGACATCAGTGTTTGATCGCTCTTCGAAGCAGTATACATACATCACGATTGATGTCGTGGGTTCTTTGACTTACGCCTCACCAGACTTCCTGACTCTTATCGGTGACCTTCCTCTTGACATAGATGCCTTGGCCAATGACATCGTTGGTTTTGGCTCCATTAGTTTAGTGGGCATAGATTTAGTGAGCGGGGGAGAGGCAGAGATTGTGAATAACCGTATTCTTTTTACTCCATCGCAAAATTTCGGTGGTGTTGCTAAGGTCAATTACGTCATCGAAGACGAACAAGGATATCGCAGTATTGGGACGATACAAATCGATGTGCGCGAGGAAGGCATTGTGGATGGATCATCCGTCGACCTTATAACTTCAAAAGGAGCTCCTAAAACTTTCATCCTTGACGATGGAACCTACCAATTGGCTAATGGAAGTCCACTAAACGGTGTATTCGAAAGGGTAGATGGCGTTGGCTATCGTTACAGTCCAGATCCTTCTTTCGTAGGTGGGGACTCTTTTGATTTAGTTAACAGCCAAGGCAAGCAAGTGTCCATCCAAATTACGGTGGTCGGTAGAGATGATATAAATGATCTTGTCATCGACGATGTGGCTTACACGACGCCCGGTAAGTTGGTGGAGATAGACTTCAGAGCTAATGACCTGCGATCTGATGTTGCACTCATTGATTATTCTCCTGAGCTCTCACTAACAGCGGATGGAACCTTCGAGTACAACCCTCATCCTGAATTCAATGGAGTGAAAGAGCTGTACTACACTGTCTTTGATGGCGCAAAAGATCTTAGGGGAGTTATTGAAGTGTACGTAGGGAATTACTTACCTCAGTTTACTGAGTACAACTTCGTTACTAAACAGAACAGCCCAACAGCATTACAGTATCCAGCGCCAATCACAAATTATACATGGAACATAATCGACCAGCCTTCACACGGTCGTGTCTTTGCTAATCTGGGTAGCCATTCGCCCGCCAACTGTGATATTCTTAATGGCTACAAGCTGGTGGTTTATCAGCCTGATAATGGATGGGTTGGTGTAGATGAGTTCATTATCGAGTATTGTGTAATCGATGGCCCGTGCAAAGAAGTATCTATACAGATAGAAACGGTAGCCTCTCAAGAAAGCTGTCCATGCTACGGACCAAATTGTGTTTGGTCAGGGGACAGTGATAACAGCGGTCGTGTATCGATGATTGATCTGCTTGCGATCGGCATGAACTATGGTCAGTCTGGTGCTGCGCGCGTCAGTGGTAGTGAGTGGTGCGCTGCCTATGCTGACGACTGGTCTTTTGATCAGCGCTCGTCTGATTTGAATAATAAGTATGTAGATAGCAATGGTGATGGTTTTATCTCCGCGGCTGACACAATTGGCATTGTAGCGCATTATGGTCAGCATAGTAACATATCGATTCAGGAAGTCTTATCTGAGAAGGATGATGTACTCACATTAGTGCCATCGTCAACCACTTTAGAGGAGGGTAAAGTGGTAACCATTGATGTATATCTCGGAGATGTGTCAAAGCCAGTTATAGATAGACACGGCATTGCATTTGCCGTTCAGTTGCCAACAACTACGATTAATCGAGACTCTGTCGAGTTCATTCCCAATACTGCATGGTTCGGAGAAGGAAGTCACACCATCTGCCTCTCCGAGACACGAAATGGCAGATTAGAAGTCGGAATGACGAGAACGGGAAATCAGGGTATCTCTGGTGATGGATTGTTAGGTACAATGAGAATCACAGGTGTTGAAGATATCGATGGATGGCGCCCAGGTGACGAAGAGACAGACGTCATTTTGGATGTCGAATCAGTAGTGGTTGATGGCGCAGGTCGCAAGTATCGGGTTCAAACTACTCCACTGGAACTCACGTTTTTGCATCAGATCGAAGCATCTCCTGAGCAAACTCAACCAGAGGTTGTCGTCTATCCGAATCCAAGTGCGAATTTTGTCGAGTTCTTCGCCAATGGTGATGACACGATTACGTCCATTTTCATCTATGACGTCGCTGGTCGCTCAGTCACGTCTAAGGTTGGTATCAACGCATCATCTTACAGGCTCACACATCAACTTGATAGTGGGGTATATGTCGCCCAAGTACAAACTGCGCTTGGTCAGGTCAATGAGATGATCCAGGTAAGTAAATAGGTTACCTATCCGAGGTGGCCTTCTCGTGATTCGGGCACTCCATGTGAGATTTAGGAATTGAATAGCGTCGGCTCAAGTTTACTGTCCGCCCCGGATCAATTCTTTATTGATTACTCGCGTGCGTCTCAAGGCTATTTGTGAGATTACCTCCATATTGTTGGTCACTAAACATGATGGATATGCTGCGACTCCTCTCTCTTTTGTGCTTTAGTCTCATTTTATTCTTTGGTTGTTCAGAAGATCCACAAACCGAATCACCAATCCTTGGACCCCAGAGCCAGATCATTGTCTCAATGATTGAGGCTGTCAATCAAAAGGATGCTAAAGCATACGTCAGAGGGTTTGCTCCTGATGTTCAGGTATTCGTTGAGTCAGAGGAAAAAATCAGCAATCGCCAGAACCTAATGGCCAATCGATCAAACCATTTTCAAAGCCACCCTCATGTCAGATCTGAAATTCAGCATCTGGTCGAAATTGACAACAGGGTAATTATGCATGACAAAGTTTGGCTTGACGAATCAGACATTCAGGGACAAGATATCGTAGAGATATTCACGTTCCGAGATGGCGAGGTGATCCGAGTGGATGTCATCCAACCCCAAGATCTCTTTAGATAATTCGGGAGGGAGTTTGCGCTCTTCTAATTCACTTCGTTGTCGTAAACGATCACCTTAGACCAGATATCCTTATGGTCTTCAATAAAGGCTAAGTGAATCGGTTCTGTCTGATACTCTTCTTGAAGTTCGACAGAAGCGAAATGCACATTGATGGCATATGCATAGGAATGATCTACGACATCGCGTGCTATCGTGCTTGCAGGAGCACCCCAATAATACTGGTCAATCTGAGGACAAGTACCCAGTTTCTTCAGCCCTTTTTCAAAAGAGGCCAGTTGTTCATCAGTTGTACCTTCCTTAACCCAGAAGTACACGTTATGAATCAGGGCAGCTTTATTCATTTCTTGAGAGGATTCTGATGCAAAGCTCGCTTCG
>JBCBIX010000172.1:0-3746 GCA_038523965.1 Bacteroidota bacterium | reverse complement strand
CTTCCTTCTCCAAGAGTTGTTTTGCCAGGATATGTAATTCGTCAATCTTGTCCAGAAGTAAGTATTAGTAAAGTCAGATGTCGAAAAGCTCATCGGCCCACGTCCATATCCAGAAAGCAGTCCGATTCCGACGATACCTGTTGAATCCAATGGTACCGAGACTGAATCCGTTACTCAAGACGCAGAGGATACTGAAGAGCCGGCTGCAGTCTAACTAAAAGGATAGATCGAGCCACGATTTCCATCAACATAATGGAAGACGCCGTCGATACCTCTGTCATCGCTATGTAGTAATTGAGGTAAATCAAGCCGAGTTCTGGAGATCCTCGTGGGCACAACCACAAAAAAAGCCTCAGCGATGTCGCCGAGGCTTTTTTTATTGCGCCCCCTCAAGGACTTGAACCTTGGACCTACGGATTAACAGTCCGCCGCTCTAACCAGCTGAGCTAAGGAGGCTAATTCTTAAGCGGCCGCAAATCTACTTTATTCTGTCGCCTTACACAATGCTTTGTGCCGACTAATTAGTCGCGACTACCCCTGTACATGTCATAGCAATGATATTTGCATTCTAATGGGCCGTTGTACAATTGCAGCCGCTGTGAAGTGCGAAGTCCAAGTTTTTTGAGGGACTCCTTATTAGCTGAGATGACCCAAGCGGTCCAACCACTATAGCTCTTTTTGAATGTGTCGCCGATCTCCTTATAGAAAGCATCCATATCCTCGCGGTCTCCGATTCGCTGTCCATAAGGTGGATTCGTAACGATCAACCCTGGCGAACTTGGTGGATCCGAGGTGAAGAAATCTTGGAGTGTAATTCGAACCTCTGACATGTCGCTGTTTTCGAAGAGTTGACGAGTTTCCCACACCTGTCTCCTGTCACGATCAGAACCAATGATGTCACAGGATAGTGGCCTTATGCTGAGCTTAGCCTGTGTATAGATTTCATCCCAAAGATCTTCATCGTAGTCATCCCAGTTCATAAATGCGAATCCTTGCCAATCCATTCGTGGAGGAGTGTTCGTAGCGATGAGATAAGCTTCGCTGAGTAGTGTTCCAGATCCGCACATTGGATCATAGAATGTTTTTTTCTTATCCCACCCTGACAGTAGTATCATCCCAGCTGCCAGAGCCTCATTCAGTGGAGCCTGTCGATCAGATTGTCGGTAGCCACGCCGATGAAGCGACTGACCGGAGCTATCTATGGATACGGTGAATTCTTTCCCACGACAATGGATATCAATCACGACCTCTGGGTCCGATGTGTCTACAGATGGGCGCTGACCATTGTGTTTAAGTCGAAACAAATCAACGATGGCGTCTTTCGTCTTGAGACCTACATACTTTGAGTGTGTGAAGTATTCACTATTCACAACTGCATTGACCATAAATGTCTGATCAATATCCATCAGCTTGGTCCAGTCAAACCGTCTAAGCCTCTTGTAAAGAACCGTTTCGTTGTGCGCCATGAAATGAAGGATCGGACGCAGCACTCGGAGCGCAGTTCTGGCGGAAAGATTGACCTTGTATAAGGTACGTAGGTCTCCTTCGAAGTGTACTACTCTGTTCCCAATCTCTGTGACCGTGCCGCCCAGCAGATCGATCTCATCAGCGAGAATTGACTCTAATCCAAAGAAGGTTTTAGCCGTATACTGCATAGCGCCAAAGCTAATGGCTTACAGACATCATCATCCGCGATCAGATATCAATTTGCTCAGATAAGGATGATACTTAGACGGCCTTAACCACTTCTTGATCTCTGAGTTCCCGACGTAGAATCTTACCTACGTTACTCTTAGGAAGCTCCTTGATGAATTCTATATGCTTAGGAACTTTATAACCTGTCAGGTGCTCCTTGCAAAAAGCTTTGAGTTCATCCTTGCTTAGGCTACTGTCTTTGAGAGTCACAAAGATCTTCACACATTCGCCCGACTTATCACTCGGCACCCCGATTGCTGCCACTTCATCGACTTTGGGATGAGTTCCTACGACATCTTCGATCTCATTAGGAAAGACATTAAATCCAGAAACTAAGATCATGTCCTTCTTGCGATCCACGATTTTGAAGTAGCCATCCTGATCCATGATACCGATGTCGCCAGTATTGAGCCATCCATCAGCAGTGATGGTCTTTGCTGTCTCGTCTGGACGATTGTAGTAGCCCTTCATTACCTGCGGACCTTTGACTTGGAGCTCACCCCGCTCGCCCTGCGGGAGTACTTGGCCATTTTCGTCCACAATGCGAACATCTGTTGATGGGATGGGAACTCCGATAGTGCCTACACGGATTTTACCTTTTGGATTGGTAGTCACAACTGGAGATGCTTCTGTCATACCGTACCCTTCAGAAATCTCAAATCCAGTAATCATCTTCCACTCTTCTGCGACTTTTGATTGAAGGGCAGTACCTCCTGCACTTGCCATGACCATTGTTGAGAAGTCCACCTTTGCAAAGTCTGGATGATTGTTCAATGCATTGAAGAGCGTATTTACCCCGGTCATTCCAGTAACAGGATAGCGGTTGAACTCCTTGATTACAGATGGTAGGTCACGAGGGTTCGTTATCAAAACCGTCAATGCACCTGCGTCCATCATACTGAGACAGTTACAGCTAAAAGCAAATATGTGATACAATGGCAATGGACAGAGCACGATCGGTTGGCTATCGTCTTCGCTGAAGTAGGGAATAAGTGTATGTCTGATCTGCATGAGATTCGCGACCAGATTACTATTGGTAAGCATTGCACCTTTGCTCACGCCGGTGGTACCACCGGTATACTGGTGGACAATTACTCTATCTGGCATGTTGTCAAAATCAGGAAGCTTGAATTTTTTGCCCTGTTGAAGAGCCTCCTTGAATTTGACGGTATTCGGAAGTTCGTACTTCGGAACAAGTCTTTTTACATGTTTAATTGCTGCATCGACGATGAGCGATTTCATGCCACCGAGTAGTTCTCCTATCGTCGTTGTGATGATGGTTTTGATCTCCGTTTGTGGCAGGATTTTTTCCAGATTAGCGCAGAAGTTTTCGGCGATAACAATTCCTTTCACCCCACTGTCATGAAATTGGTGCTGCATCTCCCGAGGAGTGTAAAGCGGATTAGTATTGACTACCGTAATACCCGCCTTAAGGCATCCAAAAAGAGCCACAGGATATTGAAGAATATTGGGCATCATGAGGGCGACGCGATCTCCTGGGAATAGTCCTCGGCTATGTAGGTATGCCCCAAAGGCATCGGAAAGTTTGTCCAGTTCCTTGTAGGTCAAGCTCACGCCCATGCAGGCGAAAGCCTTCTGCTTGCTAAATTCTTGGCATCGGTCTTTAAAGAATTCCACAACAGACGGATAGCAAGTCTCATCAATATTGGCTGGAACACCGCTTGGGTAGTGCTTAAGCCAGGGTCTTTCATCACTCATATTGTGTTCGTTGTCTTTTGAATTGGCAATAATCCCGTAATGTAAAGCGACTCCCATATTTTATTAGGAATTCTCGCCCGTTGCACCAAAGATTCCTCTTGGTTCCATGATTAGTAGTCCACATATCGATTCTACACGGGAGGCTACTCATTATCAGGTACACAGATCTTCCTGAGCAACTAATTATTTCAAAGGCTTACCTTTGCGGCCCATTTGGAAAATCCTATTCATTAACGCCTCACCATTTTGGTGATACAAACGTCTAAGTTCTCATATGGAGAATATTAATGAATAGGATTTTCCAAATGGGCCGCAAAGGTAAGCCTTTGAAA
>JBCBIX010000171.1:0-3819 GCA_038523965.1 Bacteroidota bacterium | reverse complement strand
CTTGACGTTTTCCTTCTTTCTCAACGGTCAAGAAATTGAAGCAGTCACAATCAAAGCTGATTCGCTAACAGGGCGAATTTGAGGGGAGTTATCATGATATAGTTTTAGCGTGCGTAATATACTAAAAGCCCTATTACTCTGATTAAAAAACAGTCTTGGCGTGGGAAGTTCGACATCGTTGTTTTACATCAATGCACGCCTTTTATCACTCTTGAATGCCTTCGATGTGGAAGTCATGCTTTGACATAGTTTCCAGTTGGATGGACTTGTACGAAGGAGATTATATGAGCATCTTTCAGACATTTATGACTAAAGGTCCCTTCTGCTCATAACAAATCATGTCTTATGCGATTATTCTTAGTAGTCTCCATTTTGTCGATGTTATTCAGTTGCAATGATGCTGAATTCGTTCCTGCGCCGCCTGCAGAAGACCAGGCTCCCTTTACCTGGGATAATGCAACGGTTTACTTTCTGATGACAGATCGATTCTTTGATGGTGATCCTACTAATAACTATGTCCACACCGAGGCCAACCAACCGGCGCCATATCGTGGCTACCAAGGTGGAGATATCAAAGGAGTGACTCAAAAAATTAGAGAAGGGTACTTCGCAGATCTGGGAGTGGATGCTATATGGATGACTCCCCTGGTAGAGCAAATCGATGGATCTGTTGACGAGGGAACCGGAATGTCGTTTGGATTTCATGGTTATTGGACTCGCGACTGGACAGCACTGGATGAGAAGTTTGGGACCGAGGCTGACCTGACAGAGTTGGTAACTGTTGCTCACGAAAACGGCATTCGAATATTAATCGATGTAGTCGCCAATCATACTGGACCGGTGACAGCGCTGGATAGTCAGTGGCCAGAGTCATGGGTTAAGACCGGGCCGCGATGTGCCTACGTAGATGCGGAAACTACGATTAACTGTACCCTCGTGGAGAACCTACCAGATATCCGTACTGAGAGTGAAGAAGAAGTCGAGCTCCCAGAATTTATTATTGAAAAATGGAAATCAGAAGGCAGGTATGAGAGAGAAGTGGAAGAATTAGAAGCTTGGTTTGAGATGACTGGATACAAAAGGACGCCAGTTAATTATATCCTTAAGTGGTTAGTCGACTTTATTCGTGAGTTTGGTGTTGATGGATTTCGTGTAGATACTGTGAAGCACACCGAAGAATTTGTCTGGGCGAGACTGTGGAAGCAGGCGTCTGCTGCTTGGGAAACGTATAAAGACCAATATCCAGAGAAGGTAATAGATGATCAACCTTTTTATATGGTTGGTGAGGTCTATAATTATTTCATAGGTAATGGCCGACTTTATGATTATGGTGACCGTAAAGTGGACTTTTTTAAAGATGGGTTTACGTCGATGATCAACTTTGATTTCAAATACGACGCCACAAAATCCTATGAAGAAATGTTCTCAAAGTATGATCGCCTTCTGCATGGAGAGCTAACTGGAAAGACAGTACTCAATTATGCCAGCTCTCACGATGACGGCAGTCCATATGACAAGATGAGGGAAAGACCACTGGAGACCGGCACGAGACTTTTATTATGTCAAGGTGGGGCGCAGATCTTCTATGGAGATGAGACGGCCAGGTCGCTATCTGTGTCCGCTGATGGTGACGCGGTTTTAAGGAGTTTTATGAATTGGGATGACATAGACACGAATCGCAGCCGAGGTGATTTGACCACTGAAGAAATCTTGGAGCACTGGCAGAAACTTGGTGTCTTCAGAAAACAGAATCCTGCTATAGGAGCTGGACGGCACTTGCAGATCGACGATACTCCTTACACTTTTAGTCGGATCTATTCTGCTGGGGATTATAAAAACGAAGTGGTTGTGAGTTTGAGAGTGAGGGAAAATGCACGCGTTGACTTAGGAACTGTATATGAAGATGGCACGGAGTTGTATGATTACTACAACGAAAGAAAATATACTGTAAGCAATGGGGAAATTAGAGTAGAGGATGCCACCCCTGTGATCTTACTTAAGGCTATCTAAGGTTAGCTAACTAAGGCCAGATTAGAAGGAGACGTTTCTACTTTTAAAACCTGTTGCGCGATCTGTGCGAGGGAGTTGGTTGTTGTTTGATCCTTTCCAATCAAGTCTTGCAGTGAGATGTCTTCAAGAACTTTATCCATCGTTATTTGGACCATTTTCCAAAGTGAGCGCATGGAGCAATCCACACTGTTGGTGCAGAAGGTCATATCATCTTGCATGATGTCCAACTGCTCATTTTTGACGAATGTCGTACCACCCAATGCATCTATTACTGATTTCACCGATACATCAGCAGGACTCTTAGAGAGAATGTAGCCGCCCTTTTGCCCTCTTGTACTCTCAATAATGCCACATAATCTGAGCTTGCGAGTAAGTTTAGCCACGTAAGCTGCAGATATGGATTCTAATTTGCTCAGCTGGGGAATGCTCAGGCCAGTATCCGAGTCATGACGAGCGATCTGCAACAGTATGCGAAGGCCATGTTCGTCTTGTTTATTTACTTTCATCTCATTGAGATTATGTGGTTCTTTCGTTCATTCTTTTAGAATAGATCGAGCGCAAATTGTGCCTCTTCACTCATCATACTTTTATCCCAAGGTGGATCAAACACTACGCTGAGATCTACATCAGATACACCATCGACTTTAAAGACCTTCTCTTGCACTTCCATGGGCATAGACTCTGCAACAGGGCACATAGGAGAGGTAAGTGTCATTTTGATAACAACAGCTCCCGTATCGCTAATGTCTATACTGTAGATTAATCCTAACTCATAGATATCTGTTGGGATCTCTGGATCATACACAGTCTTGAGAGCCGCGATGATTTCTTTTTCTAAGTTGGCTTTATCCATGATTTAGGAGGCTAATTTATTTTGAAGTGCGATGCCATACAGTTTCATCTGTTTTACCATGCTCACTAATCCGTTAGATCGGGTAGGGGACAGGTGCTCGCGAAGTCCAATTTTATCGATGAAATACAAATCAGAATTGGCTATCTCACCTGGTTCTTGATCCGACAATACTCTTATCAATAGAGCGATAATTCCTTTTGTAATCACAGCATCGCTGTCAGCTGTAAATTGAACTTTACTATCATTATTCACTTCCGCATTCAGCCAAACTTGACTTTGACATCCGTTGATGACATACTCCTTTGTTTTCAGGGAAGGGTCTATCAGCGGGAGGTTTTTGCCCAACTCGATGATGAACTCATACTTGTCCATCCAGTCCTCAAAGAAGGAAAACTCCTCTATTATTTCTTCTTGTTTTTCTTGGATGGTCACGGTTTTCTCCTCTTTTATTTGAGCATTTGTGCAGCCCGCTGCACGCCACATACCAGTCGATCTACTTCGTCTCTTGTATTATAAATACCAAACGAGGCCCGCACAGTTCCTGGAATATTAAATCGATCCATGAGAGGCTGGGTGCAATGATGTCCAGTACGAACAGCTATGCCCAGTTTGTCTAATATTGTTCCAATGTCATATGGATGTGTTCCTTCTATCAAGAAGGAGATTACGCTTGCTTTGTGTTCGGCTGTCCCAACGATACGAAGGCCTTCTATACGTTCTAATTGCGATGTAGCATATGCTAAGAGATCCGCCTCATGTTCTTGTATTGCATCATGTCCAATGCTTGAGATGTATTCTGCTGCTACTCCGATACCCACAGCTCCAGAAATGTCTGGCGTTCCAGCTTCAAACTTGAATGGTAATTCGTTATAAGTGGTCTTTTCAAAGGTCACTTTTGATATCATTTCTCCACCTCCCTGGTAAGGTGGTAGTTGATTTAACCACTCCTTTTTACC
>JBCBIX010000170.1:0-3873 GCA_038523965.1 Bacteroidota bacterium | reverse complement strand
ATATCGGACAGTCAAATCGGACTGCAAGAGCAATAGCATCGGAGGTACGACTATCGATTTCATACTCTGTACCATCCTTATCACAAATCAACTTGGCGTAAAAGACCCCGTCCAATAGATTGTTGATGACAACTTCACGTAGATCGATATCAAAAGTCTCTAATGTGTTTTTGAACAGGTCATGGGTTAGCGGACGATTAGGGGCCATCTGCTCCATCGCTACAGCTATGGCCTGCGCTTCGAACCCGCCGATTACCACAGGTAATCTGCGCTGTCCTCCAGTTTCGCCAAGCACCACTGCATAGTTATGTGACTGCGTTACGCTATGAGAGAGCGCAACTATATCTAATTGTATTTTAATCATGTCTGGCATCTCAGCTAATAAACAATGTTGAGCAGAGAAAAGATCACGTTTCTCCTGTTCCTATGATGAAAAACGGGCCATGTAGGCCCGTCTTATCTCATCGTAAAAGTGATGATAATCACTCATATATAAACTGTCTTATTCCCTATGCACCTTGAGCTTTCCTAAATGCTTCAGTCAGCTTCGGAACAACATCAAATAGATCAGCGCATACACCATAATCTGCTGCCTTAAAAAATGGTGCCTCCGGGTCCTTATTGATAACTACGATGCACTTGGAACTATTTACACCCGCCAAGTGCTGAATGGCCCCAGAGATACCCGCTGCAATGTAAAGGTTAGGGCGAATGGCTACTCCCGTCTGGCCAACGTGTTCGTGATGTGGTCGCCAGCCTGTATCAGCCACTGGCCTGCTGCATGCAGTTGTCGCTCCTATCGTGTTAGCTAATTCCTCGATTATGCTCCAATTCCCAGGGTCTTTCATCCCACGTCCAGCCGAGACTACTAATTCGGCCTCAGGCAGTGGAACCACACCTTCGACTGTTTTTTGTTCTATCACTTCAACATTGGAGGTCGGAACATCAACGGACACTAATTCCACTGGACATGTAGATCCAACCTCTGCTGGTGGAAGTGCATTACCCATGAGTGTAAGAACACGCTTTGGGCCTTCTATCTTGCAATGTGCGATTGCCTTACCACTAAAGACAGGTTTTGATACCAAAATCGCGTCCCCGTCTTTAGTTGGAACACTATTCACTTGAGATACTAATCCAGCATCAAGTCGAACTGCAACTCTACTTGCGACAGATTTACCAGTAGAGCTATGATTAAGGATGACAGAGTGTGCGCCAACATGTTCTGCCACCTGGGTTATAATGCTGCACATGACTCCAGAGTCAAATCCGCCATTGTAATCTACTCTCACCACTTTATTAGCACCATATGTGCCGAGCTGTCCAGCATCTGACGATTCTCCGATTACTAAGGCTATTACCTCACCACCCAAATTCTTGGCACTCAGATATGCATAGTGCACTGCCTCAAATGCAGCTTTTTTAAGTTGTCCCTTTGGACTTTCTGCGACCACTAAAACTCCCATGTTATACTCTTTTACTGTGCCCTAACGGACCACATTTTCTTAGAAATGATTAGAGAACTTTTGCTTCCTCTTTAAGTAAACGGACTAACTCGTCCATGTTATCAGGGTCAATCATCTTGACTCCTTGTTTTTCTTCGGGCAACGAATAGGAAACGACCGAGACAGCACTCTCTGTTTCTTTCGCTTTGACGACCTCGAGAGGCTTACGCTTAGCCATCATGATACCGCGCATGTTCGGGATCCTCTGTTCTGCCAGCCCCTTTGCAGCACTGAGCACAAATGGACCTGTTACAGACACAACTTCTACCCCACCTTCGATATCACGTGTGACAGTTGCCTTTGAACCATCGTGATCTAAATGTGATGCATATGATATATACGGAAGTCCCATGTGTTCCGCAATCATGCCACCCACCTCTGATCCATTGTAGTCAATGGTCTCTTTACCAGTGAACACGATGTCGTAATTATTCTCCCCCGCGTAGGAAGCTATATTGCTTGCTACCACGGATGATGAAGCAGCCACTGTGTCAATACGCACCGCATCGTCAGCTCCGATTGCCAAGGCTTTGCGAATAACCGCGTCGTTTGCACTTCCTCCGACATTGATGACGGTCACCGTACCTCCATGCTGCTCTTTCAGTTCCAATGCCCTAACTAATGCATACCATTCATCGTATGGATTGAGAATGAACTGGACTCCAGCCTCGTCAAACTTCGTTGCTCCATCTGTGAAGGCTATTTTTGCCGTGGTGTCTGGAGTTTTGCTAATACAAACCAACAATTTCATATATCTCTATTTTGCCCCGGCATGTCCTATTCAAAAACTATACTCAGGGTTAAATTTTTAGCAAATGTAAATCTTCACTACAATAGTCGTAAAGATGGATAATTGGCGAATAAACCATCTGCTTGAGCTACTAACTCAGGAACCTCAGGATGAGTTCGTGATGTTTGCTTTGGCCCATGAATACCGCAAGATCGAAGACTATGGGCATGCGATAGAATATTTTCAGCGTCTAAAGTTGCAGAATGCCGAGTACGTTGGACTCTACTTTCATTTAGGTCATTGCTATGAGGGGCTGAATCAATTTCATGACGCGCAAGCCACATATAAAGCCGGAATTAGCATCGCAACACAACTGAACGAAGAACACGCCCTTCGGGAGTTAAAAGGTGCTTTGGTCAACCTGGAAATGGAGTATCCAGATCAATTTTCTTGAATCCAGGCGGCACGTTCTGATGGCATCTGCCAGACTGCTCCTGCATTCTCTACTGCGTTGAACATAGGAAGCCAGTCTGAAGGACCTGCGCTATTGGTTAGTATATCGTACCTGCGCATGGCCAGAATTGGTTCCAATGGATTAATCATCACAGGACAGGCCTCAACACAAGCATTGCAGGTGGTACAAGCATACAATTCCTCTTTGGTGATATAATCAAATAGAGATTTTCCGTCATCGTAGTTATCAATAGACAGGCTTGCTCCTGTATCACGTAATTCTTCGCGAATCCATTCATTCGACTTGGTCGCCAAATTCTCTTTGATCTCTGTAGCTCGATCTCTGATGTCCATCATGATCTTTCGTGGAGATAGCTTTTTGCCAGTGGAGTTCGCAGGACATACAGAAGAGCACCTTCCGCACTCAGTACATGTGTAGGCATTGAGAATGTTAAGCCAGGATAAGTCGTTCACATCCTTAGCACCGAACTCTGGAATATCCTCAGACATCTCAACTTCAGCCTCAGGGACTAATCCCATCATGGATTTTACTTCATTCATTATGTCTGGCATATTATCCATCTCGCCACGGGAGCTAAGCTTCGCAAAAAACACATTTGGAAAGGCTAAGAAGATGTGGAGATGCTTAGAAAATGGTAGATATAATATAAAGCTGTACACCACCAAAATATGCAGCCACCACCCCGCTCTCTCCACATTATGAAGTGCAGACTCAGAAAGCCCCCCAAACATTGCTGGACCAAGCCAAGAACTGATGGGTAACGTACCTGTGGATGGATAATGCTCAGGATCCAGACCCTGAAGCACCACATCAGCCCCATTCATGGAGAATATCCCAATCAATAGAAGTAACTCTCCTAATAAGATCAGGTTACCATCCAATTTAGGCCATCCATTCATCTCAGGTTTGATGAATCTTGGCACCTTAAGAATGTTACGTCGCCAGAGAAATACAAACGTCGCTACGAACGCCAAAAAACTGAGGATCTCAATACAACCGATGATTACGGTGTAGAGTGGCCCAATCTTATTCGCAAAAAAGCGATGCTGGCCACCAAAGCCATCAATCAATATCTCGATCAGTTCAATCTGCGTGAATAAGAAAGCCACGTATATGAATAAATGAAAAAGTGCTGGTATCCATCGCTTGAACATTTTCTTTTG
>JBCBIX010000169.1:0-3889 GCA_038523965.1 Bacteroidota bacterium | reverse complement strand
ATGATCACCTCTTCGATGTCTCGGACATAGCGATGTAAGTCGTGATAGTACTGGTCCAAATCCAAAATCAAATATCCAGTGATCTGCCCAGGACCGTGATAGGTAATATCCCCACCTCGGTTTATTTTGAAAAATTCTATTTCCTCAGATTCTAATTGTGATTGTGATATCCTCAGGTGGTCCATCGAACCGCTTTTCCCAATGGTATAAACTGGTGCGTGCTCGACCAGGAGTACGTAGCCAGGATGATCAGAGATGCCACTGCGCTTAGCACGAATGAGCTTCTGTTGTAGGTGAGTCTGAAGTGACCAAATATCTTGATACGTATGATCTGGACCGATACGACTCAGGATGACTTGTCTGGAGGCTTCACTCATCGCGCACATTAACTCCTCGAACTTGTAGCAAGTTCAACCCATTTCGACTCAACCCCTCCACCCTGCGTGAGGCAAAAATCGACGCCTCATCATAGAATAAGAAAACGACAGGCGCCTCCCCCACCAATAGTTGATCCATCTGCTGATACAACTCTACTTTCTCATCGACATCTGAGGTTGCCATGGCCAGGTCATAGAGCTCATCAAAGCGCTCATCTTGAAATCTCGTGTAATTCGGAGGTGCTGGATGATCACCGTAGAACATTGATAAAAAGCTCTCGCCATCGGGATAATCAGCGATCCAGGATGCCCTAAACAGGGGCAACTCTCCACTTCGCATTCGATTTCGGAGGATAGCGGATTCAACCACTTCTAATTCTATCGTTAGCCCAAGGTCCTCCCACTGACGAGCGATAAACGTCGTGAGGTCGAGGTAGTCCTTACTGGTGAATATTTTCAATGGTTGTCTAAGTAAGTCCGCGTCCCACTGCGCTAACAATTCTGAGGCTTTCTCTGGATCATACTCGTAGCCCACTACCCGCTTTGGGTCATATGCGGGAAGCCCCCTCGTGATCACACCTGCATCGGCAGGCCGACCGATACCACTGCGCAAACTGGTCAACATCAGTTGTCGATCGATACCATAATTTAGAGCTTTGCGAAAATCAGTCTCAGCCAGCAAGGGATGAGCGCCAGGAGCGCCAGGGTTCATACCCAGATATTCAAAATTCAGATATGGCATCTTGACAAATTGAATTCGATCTGCATAGCGCTCGCGAAGATCTCCAGTAGGAGTCAATGCCGTGTTGATATAACTTGATTCTAATCCTGTGAAAAAGTCGATCTGACCATTCACTAATTCTAAAAATGCCAAACTTCGTTCTCCGATAAAGCTGGTGCGCACCCCATCCAGATTAGAAGCGTAAGTGCTATCCTTCCACCCGTGATAATCCTCATACCGTGTGAGAAAAAGTCCTTGATTAGAAATCCATCTTTTGAATTGAAAAGGTCCAGAACCGACCGGTTGCTTAAAAAAATCACCTCCGTAATACTCCACAGCCTCCTTAGGTACTATCGAACAGTACTGCATAGTGAGCAAACTCAGAAAAGGTGCAAATGGTCGTGAGAATCGGATCACGAGAGTCGTATCATTAACCACTTCAAAAGGCCTCTCATCTGCCACTTTTCCGGCAAATACCCAAGAGCCCGGAGCATTAAGGGTAGTATCCATCAATCTTTCGTAACTGTATTTGACATCCTCCGCAGTCAGGGTCCTGTCAGAGTCATCCTTGAAGCATGGATCATCATGAAAGAGGACATCACTTCGCAGGTGGAATGTATGTCTTCGACCGTCCTCCGACGACTCCCAAGTGTGCGCGAGACCAGGAACAATCCTCAGGCTATCGTCCAGATCCAACAGCGTAGAATAGATGTGATTCACGGCCCAGATATTATTCTGACTCTTGGCATAGGCGGGATCGAGACTCGTGATGTTGTTGTGCTGATTATAATGGAGCACATGGAGATCAGATGAGGTATCCTGATCGGTACAACCGATAGGCATGATGATGCAACAAAGCAGTATTCCAGCAGGACGCATAAGGACGAAGATATACGTCATCCCTTCTTGACTTAGACATCATCTCTACCTCAGCATCCATTATCTTCACCGTCGAGCAAATCACCTCCTCGAATGCAAGCCATGACAGACTACAAACCCATCGATTGTGACTTCTATGATCACTTTGAGATACATGCCATGCACGGCACATGGTTAGAGATCACATTTGATGAGGCGGGACAGGAACGCAAGATGATCTCAAGGATCAAAACCACAGAGACCAAGGACAAAGAAGAGTTTGCCATCACTGACAATGGACTTCGGATTCGCATGGATCGCGTCAAGAAGCTCACACCTCTCAATCCTCGTCTGGATATGCGCGGTCAACTGTTAGATAAGATGGATTACAATTATTGGGCAAACCAAAAAATGATCAAACACCTCGTCGGGGCATCAGCACTTCCGGAGACGGTGCATAGATGGATGTGCCACATCCTTAACGCTCACGACCGATGGAACAAGCGAATACTGGGCTTGGAGAGCAGATTAGGAGTTTGGGAGGAGTATCCGACCAGCGAGTGGCAGGAACTCAATGAGGATATCCACACCGATTCCTACTCAATCCTGCGTAATGAGCCTCTCGACAAAGTAGTCAGCTACACGAATACCGAAGGTGCTCATCATGAAACCTCGATCGCAGTTATCGTCTACCACATCATCAATCACAGTACTTATCACGGCGGACAGATCGCTTTTGAACTTCGCAATGCAGGTTTAACAGCTCTCTCTACAGACTTTACAGATTGGAAAAGAGGTGGCTAAGCATAGCCTTCTCATCAAGCGTCAGCCCAACTTCGGTGTAATAGTCTAATCAATGCGTTGTCAATCTCGCTTGCGGACTTGATCCGCACATGGTGTGCCCATCTGTTTCTAAAAGGCGCGTGCTTTGTGATCATCCCGTGCTCAATCTTCTCATCTGAGTAAAATTTCAAATCAAGTTGGCTACGCATCGGCCTAACAATAAGCCATGCTCTTCCTTTTGCAAATACAATCGTCTTAGTAGAAGCTCCTACTGTGCAATCCGGCCAATCTATCACACCTACCAAGAGCTTATCGAATGCCTCAACCAACTCATCCGGCCTACCCTCAAATAAACGATCAAAATCTTGGTCAATACAAATGTGATGTTGGTTCGGAGATTTGAATGTTCGTTCGCATTTGTCACTACAAATGCAATTGGCCACCATCCAAGAAATCGAAGATGAATAACCGACATGCCGATGTGGTCAATCATCATGGGTAAAACAGTCAACAAAAGCATAGCTGACGCAAAGGCACTGATGGCATCAATTAGAAAAATGTCCTTTGTTCGGATAGCACTGAGCAAACCGGCAATGGCTCTACTCCCACTCTGCTGCCGCAGCCGCAAAGTCGGATTGGAATTCATCAGTATGCCACATCAAGAGTAGCATACGATGCGCTAACTGACGCGCAGCTTCCTCATCACTGGGATAATGTACGCCCATGATCTCTCGCGACATTCCAATCTCATAAGCCAGATTGACAAATGCCTCACGTTCCTCAGGGATCAGTTCCCCCCAAGTGTAAGCTTGGATGTAGGCCCAGAGCGTATGACCACTTGCAAAAGATGGGGAGCTAATCGTCTTCAGCGGTTCCAATTTGGGTTCTAATTGGTAAGGGCGCGCTCGGAAGAGATGATACTTCACAGCAAATTCCATTAGTCTCATGTCGTTCATGACTCCCTGAAGCAGTGCCGATGTTTTTGGGTAATTAGCTGCTGTGCAGTCTTCGCCCATAATCTCAGCGCATTCAAAGAATAGATTTTTCAAATTTTGTTGGTAATAGGGATGATCCTTGACATAGTTGGCGTCGGGCCAAAATCCAATCTTGGCCAAATCCATGACACGCTCTACTTGATCTGCTGTTCGAG
>JBCBIX010000168.1:0-4095 GCA_038523965.1 Bacteroidota bacterium | reverse complement strand
CATCATCAGACGTCAGTGACTCAAACCCTGACATTATCAGCAATGCTGGATGTAGCATGAGGGAATCCAAGACTGGTTCCATTATCACATGATTGATAATGCGAATGTATAACTAATTGATTAACAAATGAAAGCCAACTAATGAGCGCTTGTAAGTAGTAGTTCGAGGGCTGTGTATTTGACATTAAAGCGTTTAGCCAGATACTCATTTGTGATGTGTCCGCAGTAGCCGTAGACGGCATTTCTTATACCAGCACTTTGATATAGGGTATCCTTGATAGTATTGGCATTCCCAAGTCGTAAGATTAGCGGTGTTAGGATATTGCTGATCGCCATGGAACTGGTCCGTGCTACTTTAGAAGCAATATTTGGCACGCAGTAATGTGTCACTCCGTGTTTGATGTAAGTCGGATGGGCATGTGTGGTCATTTGGGAGGTTTCGAAGCATCCGCCCTGATCTATGCTAACATCTATGATCACAGAGCCCCGCTTCATGTTTTGGACCATCTCATCTGTTACAAGGATAGGCGAGCGACCCGTCTTGGAGTGCATACATCCGATGACAACATCTGCGCTGGTCAGCTGATAAGCGAGGTACTCGGGATTGAGAGAGGAGGTGTGTAGTTGTTGCCCGACTTCTTTTTGCAGGCGAACCAACTTGTAGATGTCATTATCAAATATTCGGATCGAAGCCCCAAGGCTTAGCGCCGTAGTAGATGCATGTGATCCCACCACTCCAGCACCAAGAATCACCACTTTAGCTGGTGGAACCCCAGATACGCCCCCCAACAACACTCCGCGGCCTCCACGATTAATACAGAGTAATTCTGCAGCCGTAAGAATGGCCATACGACCGGCTATCTCACTCATGATCCGAATCACGGGAAACGAGCCATCCTCATAAGTCAGATGCTCCATCGCAATGGCGGTTATTCGTTTCTCTTTTAGTCGCTTGATGTATCCTTCTGATATCAGAGGAAGTTGAAGTGGGGTGATGAGTAGTTGACCTTCACTCATCAATTCAAGTTCGTCTATGCTTGGTGGGGATGATTTGATTAGAATCTCCGCATTGTAGATTCGACTTTGGTCTTCAGTCACCTCGGCTCCTGCGGACACGAAGTGCTCATCAGTGAATGAGGAAGCTTCTCCGGCTTGTCTTTCGACAATCACACTATGCCCATATCCCACAATGCTTCTGATGGAGTTGGGAACCAATGCAACGCGGCTCTCTTGATAATTCCGTTCTTTGGGCACGCCGATGGTAATTCCTTTTTCTTTCGATAGTACTTCGACAGTTTCCACCTGCGTCTCATAATGCCCCTTGGCGAAGAAGGAGGAAAACTGATACTTGTCATGGACGGGCATAAGCTCGATGGGTTAAGTGCTAAAAAGCGCCGATATGAAATTACATATATCTCAATTCGATTCGTCTGGCCTCATCCATCGATTCAATATTGATCTGTACTAACAAGGAGCGGGTTAATTCTGAGAGGATGAGTTCTGGCCATTCTATGATGAGGTGAGCACCTTGATATAAATACTCTTCAATACCGATCTCGATAAGCTCCTTATCGCTTTTAATCCGATAGAGATCCATATGGTAAATGGTTGAGTCGTCAAGCTGATACTCATTGATCAATGAAAATGTTGGGCTGGTCACCTCGTCTGTAACCCCAATGTGATGCATCCATTTTTTCACCAAGGTTGTCTTGCCCGCTCCGAGGTCTCCAGTAAGCGCAAAGTAGAAGTGAGTAGACATTAAGGTGGTCAACTTACCAATGGCTTCATGGTAGTCATCAAGTCTTAGGATATGAAAGACATCGTGATTCATGGCACCAAAAGTAGGTGGTGTATTGAAGTCGTATCTACATTAGAATCTTTGACTTTATATAACGTCTCGAAGTATCTTTCCGCCAAATAGATAGTCGTATGTCCAACAAGAAACAGAATCATCTCTCGAACAGGAGGGACTTCATCAAACGATCGGGTACTGCTGCGGTCGGTTCTTTCTTCATTGTACCAAATTTTGCGGTTGCCAAGGGGCACGTTCGACCAAGCGATAAGCTGAATCTGGCAGCTATCGGTGCTGGCGGAAAAGGTCAGAGTGATATTATGAATGCGTTTAACGATGGTGCGAATCGTGTCGTAGCCCTGTGCGATATCGACCATCAAAGGTGTGGTATGGCGCGTCAGAAATTTCCAGACGCAAAGCTCTACTCTGACTTTCGAGTGATGCTCGAAGAGATGAAAGATGACATCGATGCTGTTACTATCTCCGGCCCCGACCATATGCATGCCGTGGCTGCTAAGACGGCAATGGACCTCGGAATGCATGTCTATGTTCAGAAGCCACTGACGCATAACATATACGAGGCGCGCCAACTGACATTAGCCGCTAACGCGAATAAGGTAGTCTCCCAAATGGGTAACCAGGGAGCTTCTGGCCTTTCTCAAGTACAGATGAGAGAGTGGTTTGATTCAGGAGCCATCGGTGATGTTCACACTGTATACGTATGGACTAATCGTCCTGTTTGGCCCCAAGGAATTCCTGTGCCGACTGAAAAAATGGAGATGCCCGCACATATATCACCTGAGCAATGGGACTTATTTATCGGCCCAGCCGCACCAGTTGACTACCATCCATTGTATCATCCATTTAAGTGGCGAGGATGGTGGAACTTCGGCACAGGTGCCTTAGGTGATATGGGATGCCATCTCATTGACCCTGCATTTAAGACCTTAGGTCTTGGATATCCTACAGAAGTGGAGTGCAGTGTAGGACAGGTGTTCACACGAGACTGGGTACCAGAGTACATCCCCGAAGGATGTCCTCCATCTTCTAATGTTCAACTCAAATTCGAAGCTACTGCTAAGAATAATTCACCGGTTACCTTGAATTGGTCTGATGGTGGTATACGCCCATTCCATCCTGAACTCATCCCAGCTGATGATTTTATTGGCGAACCAGGCAGTGGAAACGGATGTATGATGATCGGTACGAAAGGAATCATGACTTGTGGCACCTATGGCCGTGAGCCGATCGTCTATCTCAATACAGGTGAGAAAATTACCATGCCGAAGGACTACACAGCTAACAATCCGTACCACGATATGCCAGAGAGTGGCCATCAGGCCTCATGGACGGATGCCTGCAAGGCTGGATATGGATCCAACGAACACAAGGCTCTATCCAGTTCATTCGATTATTCTGGACCGCTTACAGAGACAGTCCTGATGGGTAATCTCGCGATCCGTAGCTATGCTGAGGGTGAGTTGGTGAACGGACGACGTCAGTTCAATGGCCGAAAGAAATTCCTGTGGGATGGCCAAGAAATGAAGATTACCAACTATGATGAGGCGAACAAATTTGTAAGCCGTCCTTATCGTGAGGGTTGGAAGTTGGTATAAGATCGACGGGCACCACCGGTAGCAGAAGCCTTACTTTCGCGTTTTGTGAAGTAAGGCTTTTGTTTTAGGCATTATGAAGTATGACAAAAATGGGCTGATCCCTGCGATCATTCAGGACAGCAAAACTGGGCAAGTCCTCATGCTGGGATACATCAATGAGGAGTCGTGGAGAATTACGCTGGAGTCGAAACGAGTCACCTTTTGGAGCAGATCCCGACAGAGTTTATGGACCAAAGGTGGAACCAGCGGCAACTACCTTAACCTCGTGGATTGGGCTTTGGACTGTGATGAGGATACGTTATTGATACGAGTGAGACCTGACGGTCCAACTTGTCACAAAGGCGATGACACGTGTTGGGCGGAAAAAAATGTGGGATCTGAGGTTCTTTTTTTAGATGAATTGTCTGACATCATTAGCTCGCGCCAGGCAGATCAAACAGAAGGGTCTTACACTGCCAGCCTATTTCGTAAGGGAATTAATAAGATTGCGCAGAAAGTAGGTGAGGAGGCAGTAGAATTAGTCATCGAAGCAAAGGATGATGATGAGCAGCTTTTCTTGGGAGAGGCTGCGGATCTGATGTTCCATTACCTGGTCTTACTAAGAGCTAAGGGACACGATATAAGCGATGTCATCCAGGTACTAAAGAGCCGCCATAAGCCAAACTAACCTTTTTGATACTTCAAGAC
>JBCBIX010000167.1:0-4111 GCA_038523965.1 Bacteroidota bacterium | reverse complement strand
TGTGAGAAGGTCACCTTCTCACAGCGAAAACGGAAGTAGAAATCGCTACCGGAGACATCTGAACAAAATAGAAATGACAACTATGAAAACATATATCACACTTATCCTTGCACTGCTGATCGTAGTGAGTTGTGGGCCGAAGTCAGAAGTGGATCCATCAGACCTCGACGGATTACGTAAGGTCCTTAGTGAGAAGAAGAAAGAGCTCTCCACGCTACAAGAGGAAATTGCAAGTCTGACAGATGAGGTTGCAGAGCTCGATCCCTCACTGCAAGAAAAAGCCACCTTAGTTGATTCTACAACCTTGTTGCCAACTCAGTTCGAACGATATATAGACATCCAAGGCATCGTGGTGGCTGACCAAACAGCAAATGTTGTCAGCGAGGTCCCAGGTCGGATTACTCAGCTCACAGTCAAGGAAGGGGATCGCGTTACAAAAGGCCAGCTGATCGCCACTTTGGATCTTGAATCCCTTGATAAACAGGTAGCTGAGATTGAAACGAGTCTCTCACTCGCTCAAGATGTCTATGAACGCCAGTCAAGGCTCTGGGAACAGAACATCGGATCGGAAGTCCAATATCTGCAAGCCAAGAATAATGTCGAACGATTAGAAAAATCGCTGGAGACATTGGCTTTTCAAAAGACTAAAGCCAATGTCTACTGTCCAATTACCGGAGTCGTAGACCAAGAGTTCATGAAGCAGGGTGAAGTCGCCAATGCGGGAATGCCCATCCTCCAGATCCTCAATACGTCGAACCTTAAAATTACAACAGATCTTCCTGAACGATACTTGAAGATGGCTCGCCGTGGCGCGACCGTACGATTGAGAGTGCCAAGCCTCGATCTGGAAGGCAGTGGAAGAATAACAATGCTTGGCCGATCTATAGATGCTGCTAATCGAACATTAGAATTAGAAATTAAACCGAACATAAGTTCATCTCTGCTCAAGCCAAACTTGTTAACGGAAATAAAACTCAAGGAGTTAGAGATCGAAGATGCTCTGTTTAT
Source organism: Bacteroidota bacterium (assembly GCA_038523965.1). Classification (GTDB taxonomy): domain Bacteria; phylum Bacteroidota; class Bacteroidia; order Chitinophagales; family Saprospiraceae; genus JAJRXG01. The sequence continues at coordinate 3,103 of JBCBIX010000167.1, read as the reverse complement.
ACCATTGACCTATGTCCTTCAAGAAGTAGATGGAACAGAGTTCGTCTATGTAGCAGAGGCCGAAAATGGGGAGATGAGAGCCAAGAAAGTCTATATCACAACAGGTGAGGCCGCAGATGGTAACGTGATTATCGAAGAGGGTTTGACTTCTAATCAGATACTCATCACACAGGGCGCCCGAAATGTAAGTGATGGCCAACTAATCAAATTAAATACTGCATCAAATGGCTAATAAGATTAATGAAAAACTACGCACGTTTGGGCTAACCAACTTTGCAATCGATAACGGCACGAGTATCATGTTGCTCGTTGTAATGATCTTGATATTTGGTTTGCGGTCCTATAATACAATGCCAAAGGAGTCTTATCCCGAGGCGAGTTTTCCGACAATTTATATCAACACACCATACTTCGGTAACAGTGCCTCTGAGATCGAAAATCTTATCGCACGTCCTATCGAAGAGGAGATATCGACCGTATCAGGTGTCAAGGATATTAATTCGACATCTATCCAGGACTTTTCTGTCATTCTCGTAGAATTTGAGGCTGATGAGGACAAGGATGTCGCGCTGCGTAGGGTGAAGGACGCGGTGGATAAGGCCAAATCAGAACTACCGACTGATCTCGACCAAGACCCAAGCGTCGAAGAGGTCAATTTCTCAGAGTTTCCCATCATGACTGTCAATATCTCGGGCAATTACGGAATGGATGAACTGCGGGCCATCGCTGAGAAAATTCAAGACAAATTAGAAACCATGAGAGAGATCAACAAGGTCAATCTCAAAGGAGCTCAGGAGCGTGAGATCAAGGTGGATATCGATATCCTCAAAATGCAATCTCTTCAGGTGTCCTTTGGTGACGTCGAAGGGGCAATTGCTCAAGAGAATGTCTCCATGTCTGCTGGTGAAATTGTCAAGAATGATTTTAGAAGATCGATACGCGTTATCGGAGAATTTGATAGTGTTCGCGAGATGGAGGATCTCGTAGTAAAAAGCGAGAAAGAACGGCCCATCTATTTGCGAGATTTTGCAGAAGTAACTTACGGGTATGAGGAGCGACAGAGTTATGCGCGTTCCAATGGCCTTCCTGTAATATCTCTCGATGTAGTAAAACGCAAAGGTGGTAATGTAATCGATGTAGCAGAGAAGATTAAAACGCTCCTCAAGGAGGAAGAAAAACAACTGCCTCCCGATGTTTCTTTGGCAATCTTTAATGACACTTCTATCTATACCAAGGAGTCAGTTTCAACCTTAGAAAATAGTATCATTTCGGGTGTCATCTTAGTCATCTTAGTATTGCTCTTTTTCTTAGGTCTACGGAATGCACTTTTTGTGGGTATTGCGATTCCACTTTCGATGCTGCTTGGTATATTATGGTTGGATCTGTCGGGTACCAGCCTGAATATGGTTGTACTGTTTGGATTGATTTTGGCCCTGGGCTTATTGGTGGACAATGCAATCGTTGTAGTAGAAAATGTATATCGCTATCTCTCGGAGGGAAAGTCCCATGAAGACTCTGCACGGTTCGGCGCAGGGGAGGTGGCTTGGCCGATCATAGCGTCCACAGCCACTACACTCGCGGCATTTATCCCGTTAGCTATTTGGCCAGGGATCATGGGAGAGTTCATGAAATACTTTCCAATTACGTTGATCGCTGTCCTACTGTCATCACTGTTCGTTGCATTGGTTATCAATCCTGTGTTGACATCACGATTTATGAAATTAGAAGAGAAAGCTGACAATAAGGATGCTCGTAATCGCAAAATGAGGAATGTGCTGATTGGAGCATTAGTGATGACAGCTATTGCAGTTGCGTGTCATTTCGGTGGGGTGATGTGGGGACGAAATTTACTTGGTATTGTAACTGGCCTATCATTAATCAACTTCTTCCTATTCCGGCCGGGAACCTTCTATTTTCAAAATAGAGGGCTACCCGCTTTAGAAAGCGCGTATCGAAGTTTTGTCCAGTTAGTACTAAAAGGTTTTGGTCCAGGTATCATCTTTGCGGGAACGTTCTTACTTCTGATCGGATCATTAATCCTGCTCGGAGCAAGCCAACCCAAAGTGATCTTCTTTCCAAGTGGTGATCCTCAATACGTGAATGTCTTTGTAGACCTACCGCTGGGGAGTGATATCGAAGCCACGAATTCTATCGTACGAGATGTCGAGCGAGATATTACGAGAGCGATCGAGCCATACGGACAGATTGTAGAAGAGGTGCTCACTCAGATCGGTGAAGAAACGTCCGATCCACAGCAACCACCGGAGCCTGGGGTAACGCCACATAAAGCACGAATTACAACGTCATTTGTCCAGTATGCAGATAGAGGTGGAGTGTCAACATATGAGGTGCTCAACGCCATTCGTGATGCGGTTAAAGAGTATCCCGGCGTACAATTTGTAATCGACAAGAATGCTGACGGACCACCTACTGGACTGCCAATCAATTTAGAATTAGTGGGGGAGGATATCGATGAGCTCAGTGCACTCTCTCAGGATATTATCGTCTATCTCAATTCACAAAAAGTACCTGGCATCGAGGGCCTTAAGGCGGATGTTGTATTGGCCAAGCCTGAAATGGCCATCCAAATCGATCGAGAGGCAGCACGGCGTTATGGGCTGAGCACGATGCAGATCGCAAGTGCATTGCGTACGTCAGTGTTCGGCCGAGAGGTTTCTAAATTCAAAGAAGGTGAGGATGAATATCCGATTATGATTCGGCTTAACGAAGAGTCTCGTTATAACACCACAGCACTGATGAATCAGGAGATCACCTTTCGCAATCAGGTAACTGGCAAAATCGTCCAGATTCCAATTAGTGCAGTCGCTGATGTGAGTTATCAGACCAGCTATAACGCAATCAAGAGAAAGGATCAGAAAAGGGTGGTGACCGTTTATTCTAAAGTGATACAAGGCTATAATCCGAATGAGATCGTGAATGAGCTTAAGTATGCCATGTCTAATTATGATGGTATACCAGAAGGAGTTACATACGAATTCACTGGTGAGCAGGAGCAACAGGCTGAGGATATGAATTTCTTAAGTGGGGCATTCATGCTCGCATTGTTTATGATATTCATCATTCTGGTGGCGCAGTTTAATAG
>JBCBIX010000166.1:0-4124 GCA_038523965.1 Bacteroidota bacterium | reverse complement strand
TGGCACTACTTAGAGCATGATTATCATCCAGATCAAACTTTACAGAAACTCTCTGATCGATCCAAGGGTGATACACTGTTGTTCATCGAGGTTCCAAATTATGATAGCCTTAGCCGTGTCAAGTATGGGGCAAAGTGGGCAGGATGGCACACGCCACGTCATACCTTTTTATATCAACCATCGAGTATCACGTCGCTTCTAAATAGATCTGGTTGGGAAGTTGTATCAATCGAATCTAAGGGAACACTAAATGATTATGCGCTGTACTGGATGAGTGAGATGGAGCAGAGGGGGATCGACTGGTCCCAGAATTTAGAAAATGAGTTCTGGGGATTTGTAAAAGGAATGATGATCCATAAGGCAAAAAACATATTACCTTCCCAAAGGAGCCATGGAGTAATGTTAGTCATAGCTCGACGTAGATAGATTTTATATCTTTAAAAAATCACTCGTCCACACAGGTTTCGATATTGACTTCCAACTCTGCAGTTGAGTTTATACTTGTGGCGGTGTCAAATGCCATACAATTGCCAATTACAAACTCAACGTTACTCGCACTATCAATGGTAGCAGATAGTATGATATTGTTTGCTTTGTAATAATGGGTAGATAGCGCGCTAATTGTAATAGAATCTTGGCACGGAGGAGATTGTAAAAAGGTTAGCTCGCTCGCATATTGTTGTGGCCGAATACCATTGGCAGGTGATGCACACAGGGTACCGTTGACACTGTTTACAACGGTAGTGAAATCTGTCGAAAACACAACACGTGGTTGAACGAACTGTACCAAGTCAGGCCAAATAAACAGTGTGTCTGTGTCAATCGGAAGAGGTGGATCAAAACTGTATTCATTCCACCCTGTGTCGACTGCTATGTTTTTGGATAATCCCAGTGTCAAGGTATCTGTCATAAATGGATGAGCTCCGCCAAGGGGAGCACAACTCCATGAGCGTTGTGACTTAACAAAGAGACGCGAGCTATCCGAGGCAGTACCACCGAGTGATGTGTAGTAAATGCGTAGACGAGTGAGTTCGCTGCGCTCTGGTGGATGGATGACCAGCGCGTGTTGATCGGTCCAAGTATTACCACCTATTCCTATGGTGGATTGGGTATATCGTACTGTATCGCTGTTAGAAATATGGGTAGGAGAGGAGGACGTAAGTCCGTCGTTATTGTTCTCCACGAGCTGGTAGCACCAGACAACGGAAACGATTAGACCTATGATCGAATATGGCATTGTCGTACGTATCTGATTATGTTCTAATATGATGGCTTTTGGGATATCTCCTTTGATCCGTTTAATACTCGTTGGCGATTCGTTAATTAGTGTTCGATGCTGGTAGTTGAAGACAAGATTGTGGTTATATGAATGGGAGGTTTGGGAAGACGCTGGCAGGCTTTGGAGGGCCATTGTTGTTTGCCTTAACGCTTATGTTCGTAAGAGCGGAAGGCTTGTCCTCGTCGGCCGTATCAGTTCTGGGTGTTACGATCTGGATGGCTGTTTGGTGGATCTGTGACGTCGTAGATATCGCGGTCACAGCATTGTTGCCGATCGTTCTCTTTCCTCTCAGCGGTGCCTTGGACATTAGTGCAACTACAGCATCATATGGGCACAAGTATGTGTTCCTCTACATGGGTGGCTTTTTTCTTGCGATTGCAATTGAAAAATGGAATTTGCACCGTCGGATTGCTCTCACCATCATCCATCGAGTAGGGTCAAATATTTCCAGAATTGTCCTCGGTTTCATGCTGGCCACCGCATTTATGTCCATGTGGATATCAAACACAGCGACAAGTGTTATGATGCTTCCCATCGGCATCGCCATCGTCTCACAACTGAAGGATTATCCGGAAACTGATCAGAACGAAAACGAAGTCTTTGGCAAGATGCTCATGCTTAGTATCGCCTACAGTGCCTCCATCGGTGGTATGGCAACGCTGTTTGGAACACCTCCTAATCTGGTGTTTGCAGGAGTTGTAAAAGAGCTATACGATATCGAGATCACCTTTAGCCAATGGATAAAAATTGGACTTCCGATATCACTTCTTTTGCTTGGGGTATCGTGGATCTACCTGACTCGATTTGCATTTCGAATCTCGATGCAGGAGTTTCCAGGTGGTCGTCAGGAAATCAAAAGATTAAAATATGCTCTTGGGAAGATGTCCCCTAATGAACGGACTGTTGGAGTAGTTTTTTTGATCACTGCCCTTTGTCTGATTAGCCGGCAGTGGATTCAGCTTGTCATTCCTGCGATCGACGATACGATCATTGCAATGTCGGCAGGGGTGACTCTTTGTTTATTGCCATCCTCCGTATCTGGAGAGCGAATTTTAGAATGGCAAGAAGCCGTACGTATGCCTTGGGGAGTGCTTCTATTGTTTGGAGGTGGAATGGCTTTGGCTGCAGGATTCACAGAGAGTGGATTAGCAGATTGGATCGGTGGTCAGTTCAGTCTTTTAGAAGGGTTACCACTTCTATTGCTGATTGTTATTCTGGTGTTGTGCGTTAATTTCTTGACAGAGATTACATCTAATCTGGCCACTACTGCCATGTTGCTCCCCATCTTAGCAGCCATGGCAGGAAGTATTGGTGTTCATCCATTTTTACTATTGGTGTCAGCCACATTAGCGGCATCCTGTGCCTTCATGCTACCTGTTGCTACTCCTCCAAATGCGGTAGTCTTCGGCTCAGGATTATTGAAGATTGGAGATATGACCAAGACAGGTTTCTGGATGAATGTCCTATCAGTGGTCTTGATCTCTTTGTTTCTGTACTATCTTTTACAACCTCTTTGTGGAAGTAGTGTCTTTGATATTCTTGAATGAAAGAATAAGACTCCAGACTCTTGAATTGCTTCTACCTTATCATTTAGCTTCGTAACTGCTGCGGATTAGTGTACTGAGGACGTCCAAGTCCAGATCGCTAAGCTTCTTGATATTTAGGCAGCCTTTTCCATTTTTAAATTTACCGAGCCTGGTGAGTATTTCCTCTTTTGTCAGGTCGACAGAACAGTAGATGCTGATGTATGCTTTTCGATTTGACAGGCCAACTCGAAACCATTGCAATAGTTCCTTTTTTCCTTTCTGGGTATAACTGTAGCTGCCGAAGCCAATCATCGATTTGCCCCACATTTTTGCAGGCTCACCAGTAACCTCTGTCATCAGACTAACTAAGTGCGTGCAGTCTTCTCTTCGATGATCCTCTTTGATTTCTGCCAGGTACTGCTGCACATCAGCATCTGTCTCAACATTTTTTAAAGGTGCCATATTCGAATTTATGACTTTGGCTGACGATGGAAGATCTTACTTACCACTTTCCATTCGCCATCAATCTTTAGCAAATTCATATAGTCGATAAACATGAAGGTCTCATACTCGATCTCCAATCTCGCTTGTGCAGCGGGTCCTGCGATGTCTACAAAGACGATTCTGGTTGTGCGGTTTTGCTTTGGGCCTGGCTTGATGGCTTTTTTAAAAAAATCAATCGCATTCACTTCTTGATATCCATCGCGGATATACCTCATTGTGGCTGTTTCGTGGAAAGCCTTTTTGTGCGTGGCAAAATCATTATTCGTACCTCCTTCCAGATAATACTCGAGAGTCTCGGTAACCTGATCCAAGTCTGTGTCCTGGGCCTGAATCGAATGAGAAAAAATCAAGCAAGCGGAGAGTATAAGTAGATGTTTCATCTGAGTTGAGTGTTTTTGTTTCAAGGATGTGTTGGCAAACTAACTTGCGGCTCAAACCTCGATTTACATACTCATGACAAGATCGATTTTCGACAGAAGGCCACCATATGTATACGGGGGAGCTATTGCGTTAGCAAGACTACTGATGGTCTTTGTTCTGTTGGTGCGGGGGGAAGAGTAGGCGGATCTTCTACATCTCTCTCCTCAGAAGCACAACAGATAGCAGCTATTACTTTAGCACTATATGAAGAAGGCAGACTTGCTCTCTTGGAGATCTGCACCCTGTTAAGCTTAAGTAAACCTAATTTTTACAATTACTTTAAATTGAAAGGTAGTTCTGTGCTGTAATTATCAATTCAGTAGTGTAATGGGTGCAGACCCTTATTTCACCACCTATCTAAAAGTACACTAAAATATCTAAGTGCGCAATAAGGG
>JBCBIX010000165.1:0-4136 GCA_038523965.1 Bacteroidota bacterium | reverse complement strand
CGAAGAAAACCAATCATCAATACCTCGGTGATGATCATCAGACATTTCCTCAATCATCCGACATTTCTATCTGCGGAGGAGTTGTATTTCCAACTGCTGGACCACCAAGTAAGAACGAGTATGACTACTGTGTATAATCATCTAAATCGCCTTCAAAGCTCCGGAGTACTCATTTCGATGCAGTCCAATCGCACCCGCAAGTTTGCGATCCTCAACGATCAGTAGAAGGTGTTTATCATAGCGACTTCTGTTAAGCCAATGTTACCTACGTTATATTTCTGAGAGGCAGAGCTTCACACGGGCTTTACATTATTTTTGCCGCGAATTGTGCTGCCTACAAGGCAACTAACGGAAGCATTAAGTATGAAAAAAGTCCTACACATCGTAGGGTCTCTTAATCAGACGAAGCAGCTGTACAAAGTATCTCAACAGCTACCGGATTTCGACCACTATTTCTGTCAATTCTTTGGTTCGGGAGCCATTGTCAAGTGGATATCCGAGAGCGGTATTGTGGACAATACAATTTTGGGCACCAACAGTACTTTCCGACAGGCTCAAAAGGAATTTTTGGATAGCGTCGGCGCCAAATATGACTACCGTGCATCAACACTCGGTAACATGTATGACCTCGTATTCATGTGCTCAGATATTATGGTACCCCGAGAGATCGACCACGTTCTCAAAGTATGGGTCCAGGAGGGAATGACAGATCCACTCTCTTTCACGGCTCGGATGGTAAAACGGTTGGGACTTCCCTATTGGCTTTCTGGAGATACATCACTGAATGGATCGTCGAATCGATGCGATCTTTACTGTGTAGCCTCAGAAGGTTATGGCCGGCAAATCGTCACTCTGGGCACCGATGAAGAAAAAATCCACGTGACGGGTATCCCCAATTTTGATAACTGCGCAGAGTTCCTCAACAACGATTTTCCTCATCAAGGCTATGTTCTTATCTGTACTTCAGATATGCGAGAGGTGAACAAAAAGGATGATCGACGCGGGTTTCTACAGAACTGCAAACGAATTGCAGCCGGTCGACCAATGATCGTCAAACTCCATCCAAACGAAATCGTCGAACGAGCCACTCGCGAGATCAGAGACGAATTGGGTCCGGAAGTCCAGATCTACACTGAGGGCAATACTGATCACATGATCGCCAACTGCGTGGAGCTAATCACTCAATACTCTACTGTGGTGTACATCGGAATGGCGCTGGGCATTCCCGTGCACTCCTATTTCGATCTCGCGGAGCTACAGTCTAAACTGCCAATCCAAAACGGTGGAACCTCCGCCAGTGAAATCGCGCGTCTGGCGAGGCAACTGATCACACGTCGAGATACACCACCACCCATCGATCCACGATCATCTCTGCCTAATATCGGTTCATATGCCTAACATTGTTACGATCATTCAAGCGCGTTTGGGGTCGTCCAGGCTCCCTGGTAAAGTGATCAAACCAATACTTGATGAGCCTCTGCTCTACAGGATGATCGAAAGGGTATCTCATAGCCATATCGCTGGTACTATCGTGCTGGCGACCACATCCAAGGATAAGGATGATCTGATCGCCAAAATGGGAATGGCTTATGGATGGAATGTCTATCGCGGAGACGAAGAAGATCTATTGGACAGACACTATCAAGCGGCTAAAATGCATGACGCCGACATCGTACTGAAGATTCCATCCGATTGTCCGCTCATAGATCCACAGATCATAGATCGGTGCATACAGAGTTTTTTAGACCACCCTTGCGACTATCTCAGTAACCTACATCCTGCAACTTATCCCGATGGGAATGACGTCGAGATTATGTCGATGTCTGTTCTGAAGGAAGCTTGGATCAAGGCAGACAGGGACTACGAGAGAGAACATACAACGCCGTTTTTCTGGGAGCGGCCAGGCCAGTTTCATATCCGGAATATCACCTGGGAGTTGGGCAAAGACTACTCTATGTCACACAGGTGGACTATCGACTACGAAGAGGATTACCACTTTATCAGACGTGTTTATGAAGAGCTGTATGAGTCCAATCCAGCTTTTACAATTCACGATATCTTGGATTTACTGGAGCGAAAGCCTGAAATCGCCGATGTAAATCAGAAGTTTGCCGGTGTGAATTGGTATCGACACCATCTTGATGATCTCAAGACCGTCGACCCATCACAAACGAAGACTATCGCTTAATTACACCGAGAACCGGTACTCTATGTCACTACCACCTCATGATCTTGACCTGCTTCATTCTCGTGCGCTGAGGGTTAGAGAACACATCATTAACATGTCTACTGGCGGAGGATGCTTTATCGGGGCTTCTCTATCATGCGCTGATTTGATTGTATATCTCTACACGTCTTTTCTCAACATTTCTCAGGACAGTTTCGATGCGGATGATCGCGATTTTCTGTTGTTGTCCAAAGGCCACGATGTCCCCGCACTATACGGCACCTTTGTTGAGTTGGGATGGATGGAATCCGTTCGTCTGAAGAACCATCTGCATACTAACGACCACATCTACTGGCATCCTAATCGTCATATTCCAGGTATTGAGTTTCACTCTGGGTCGCTCGGACATCTTCCATCAGTAGGACTTGGCATCGCTATGGATAACCAACTCAAGGGACTTGATAATCGCACCATAGTCATCACCGGTGATGGCGAACTCGATGAAGGCTCGGTTTGGGAAGCGATGCTCGTGGCCTCCGCATACAAGCTGAAGAATTATACGGTAGTTGTCGATCGCAATGCCTTTCAGGCGAACATTGAGACAGAAGAGCTCATCCCATTAGAACCTTTGGATGACAAGTTCAAGGCTTTCGGATGTTCGGTTCGACGCATTGACGGGCACGATTTTGTCCAATTAGATGAGGCGTTTAGTGCTCTTCCATTTGCTGAAGACAAACCAAGCGTAATCATCTGTGACACTGTCCGTGGTAAAGGTCTTCCCAGTATCGAACGACGAGCGGATCGATGGTTTGTGAATTTCTCAGAAGAGGAGATTCAGGGCTTGCATCGCGAGTTACATGGTGGAGAAACAACTACGTTGACATCCGAAACGCTAACTGTCAGATGATGGACTATCAGCAACTGATTAAAGAGACCGCTTTAGCGGATGATCGATATATCGTGATGACTGCCGAAAACCGAGCTGTTATACGCGAGCTACCTCCGCTTTTGGGGGGTCGATTTATCGACACTGGTATTACCGAACAATGCATGATCGGTACAGCAGCTGGGCTTGCACTAAGAGGCAGGATTCCGATCTGTCATGCCTTGACCACCTTTCTGATCTTGAGAGCGTATGAATTCATACGTACAGATGTCGGAATCGCCAATCTGCCAGTGAAACTCAGTGGATTCATTCCAGGCGTATTATCAGATGGTAATGGTCCTACTCACCAAGCTCTCGAAGACATTAGCTTGATGAGGGGTGTCCCACACATGGAGGTGTTCGCACCTGCTGATCATCAAGACATGGTCGAGATGCTACCCCACGTCTGGTCATCCTCTGCACCAAGTTATGTTCGACTGAACACAAGATTTACTGACTACAAGCACGAGCCGTTTACACCGGGCAAGGCAGAGGTGATTGGTCTGGGTACGGATGTAACACTTCTCGTCTATGGCTTTCTTTTTGAGCAAGCACTCATTGCTAAGCAACTTCTCGAAGGCCATGGTTTATCGGTTGGTATGATCAATCTGAGAACCCTAAAGCCATTGGATGAAACGGCAGTCCTTGATGCATTAAATGACTCCACTTTGACGGTGACCATAGAAGATCATTTTCAGACGGGGGGCTTGTATTCTATCGTCGCCGAAGTATTGCTGCGTCATCAGAGATCCGCTAATGTTCTTCCGATAGCGTTCAATGAAAGATGGTTCCGACCAGCATTATTGGACGAAGTTTTATCCTATGAACAGATGACTGGAGAGGCAATTTGTCAACGTACCCTTGATCATTTAGAAAAAACCAAATAACCCGCCATGCCAAACGGTATCAGCATCAGCAACGACTATCCAGTCATCGATAAATCCTTAGCCATGTTAGCTAAGGCAAAAAAGATCATGCATCCTGTCTCCCAGACGCTGGCAAAGGCTCCGGGACAATTTAGCGAAGGCGCATGTCCTGTTTACG
>JBCBIX010000164.1:0-4137 GCA_038523965.1 Bacteroidota bacterium | reverse complement strand
CAACCTTTGAGTGCAATGATCCTACCCTTCGTTTAATCAATGAAGTCGAAGGTATCCAGCTCGACGATCACATCATGACTATACGGCGTGAGATCAGTAGTACGGGCAAATCAAGAGCAACGATCAATGGTCAGACTGCAAGACTGCATCAGATCAAGGCCGTATCACATCACCTCGTGGACATTCATAATCAGTTTGATACATTAACGCTGACCACACAAGAGTATCAACTTGATTTAGTCGACTCGATCGCTGACAATGGGGACCTGCGTAAAACCTATCGATCTGATTATAATTTACTCTTGCAACTTCGGAGAGAGTTACAACAATTAGAAAATTCTAAATCCACTGCTTCAAGTAATCTTGAATATGCCAAATTTCAATTGGAAGAGTTGGAATTGTATCCTTTAGATGAAATCGATAAGGATCAACTTTTACAGGAGTACAATACGCTCAGCAATGCAGAGGAAATCAAATTAGTCCTGGCGAAAATCAACGATCGTTTACTCTCTGTGGAGCACTCTGTAGATGACCAACTTAGAGAGTCGCTTAAAGAGATTGGGAACATTGCAGATGATATCCCACAACTGCAAGAAATTGCTGATCTCATCGAACAAAGCGTCGAGACACTTCGCGATATCGAGCTCATCTCAGGTCGAATGGATGATCAATTAGATGTCGATGAAGAACGAGTGACTCAGCTCAGAGAGATCTTGGATCATATCCAAATGCTTGAAAACAAGCATGATGTCGAAGGGATTCCCGCTCTTCTGGCACTACGTCAGTCGTACTCAGATCAATTATCTGGCACCTCAAATTTGACCGAACGCATCACACTGAAGAAGAAGGAGCTCGAAAGCCATGGCAAACAAATCACAAAATCGGCAAAGGCCCTCAGCACAAGCAGAACTGCCGTAACTGGAACGATTGCAGAACAATTAGCCAACAGTCTTAAAGACCTGGCAATGCCAAATGCCAAAGTGAAGTTCGCTTATGAGTTGCTCAGTGATTATGAACCAGCTGGAGTTGATCAACTTACCCTTTGCTTTAGTGCAAACAAGGGGGTTGACCCAGAACCAGTGAGTGAAGTGGCATCTGGAGGCGAACTGTCACGTGTAGCGCTTAGCGCAAAGTCTATGGTCGCAGAGCTTAATGCAGTTCCTACATTGATCTTTGACGAGATAGATTCGGGCATCTCAGGTGCAGTTGCCCAAAAAGTGGGTCAGATCTTAGCTCATATGGCATTTGCCCGTCAAGTAGTGTGTATCACTCACTCACCACAAGTTGCTTCGTTAGCGGAGCATCACTTTCTCATTGCTAAACGTGATAATGCAAATCGTACAATTACAACTGTACATGAACTCGATACAACTGGACGAGTCCATGAGATCGCCAAGATGCTAAGCACAGATCCGCCGAGCACCTTTGCGATACAGAATGCCGAAGAGCTATTACGTAGAGAGAGCTAATATGATCTACACGAATTGATCCAAAGCCAATACGCCAAATAAACCGGTCACCGAGACGATCGTCTCCATCACCGTCCATGTTTTTAGGGTATCCGTCACCGACATATTGAAGTATTCCTTGAATAGCCAGAATCCTGTGTCATTGACATGGGAGAACATCAGCGATCCCGCACCAGTGGCCAGTACCATTAGGTTTGGGTTAGCTTCCGTAAGTGCGATCAGAGGAGCGACAATCCCAGCACTCGTGAGTCCTGCGACTGTGGCTGAACCGACACACACCCTGATGATAGAAGAGATTCCCCAGGCCAGGATGAGTGGGGACACATTCACATTTTTGAGTCCTTCACCGATATAAGCAGAGACGTTACTTGCGATCAGGATTTCCTTTAATGCTCCTGCACCCGCTATTATCAGTAAGATCATGGCGATACTTTTGATTGCTTCTTGTATCGAGACCCCAACTTCTTTCATGTTGCGTCCCTGGGCAATACCGAGACTATAGATAGCTACCAAGATGGTGATCACCATCGCTATGACTGGGTCGCCAACGAAATTCAAAATCGGCATTAGACTGTTCTCTGGAGACAGTGTTAATCGGGCGATCGCTGCCCCAGCTAATAAGAATACTGGAAGGAGAGCTGTAAGTATACTGTTCGTAAGGCTGGGCATCTCCTCATCTGTAAATCGTCGATCCGTAAACATGGTCGCGAGCGGCTTGGGACGATACTTCTTGAGTGTCTGAGCGAATACTGGCCCACCCAGGATGATGGCAGGTATGGCTACGATCAGACCATAAATCAAGGTTAATCCCATGTCTGCTCCAAAACTTTCTACCAGTGCACTCGGTGCAGGATGGGGAGGCAGATATCCATGAGTGACGCTTAGTGCCGTCAGCATCGGCAGACCGATATACAGTAAAGGGAGTTTCGTCTTCGCTCCTATGGCAAAAACCAGCGGAAGTAGAATCACAAAGCCAACAGAATAGAACATCGGAATGCCGACTATGAAGCCTGTCAAGACAACTGCCCACTGAATATAGCGACTTGGGAACGTGCTAATGAGGCTATCCGAAATGCGTTGAGCCGCACCACTATCTGCCACAAGTTTACCAAGCATGGCGCCACAACCAAGGATTATAGCCAGGTAACCCAACGTAGCTCCGATTCCCTTTTGAACCGACTTACTTACTTGATCCAGCGGCATCCCTAAGGCTAATCCAATTCCCAAAGCCACAATGATAAAAGCCAGAAAGGTGTCTAACTTCACATATCCTATCAATAAAATCAGGATCGCAATCCCGATCAAAACGATCAGTATAGGCATAGCACTTCGGATATTGAGATTGGTAAAGTAGAAAGAAAACTGAGTCAGTTAATCACCTTCGAAAGGATACATCACTACGATGCAATGGTATCGGGCTCATCATCACTTTCGGCAAATACCCATTCCATATTTTGATCTACCGTCGTCAAGAAATGAAGACTTAAGGCAGCAATCACTGCGGCGAAGCACGGACCTATAATCGGCCCTACCACTGGAATATACATGAGCAAGTACATGATCAGTCCAACGATAAGCGTCACACCTGCATACTGCCATGCGTACTTAGCGCTCTGCTTGATCGTCATATGGTAGATCTCATTGTAGTTATCGACGATGGCGAATCCCAAGTAGAATGAGGACACCAAAAAGAGCATGACCTGCTTGGATGTATCAAGTCCAAACGGCCAGAATACAACTCCAATAATGACCTTCCAGACAAGTTCCATCACGAAACTAAAGATCACTACCCCAATCATCCTGCGTTGTGCCTTCCAAAAGGTCTTAAAGGATGTATCAATCTCATCTCCAGTGACGATCATCAACGTACGACGAACAAAATGGAAGATCACCACCTCGATCAACACCAAAATCAGGTATTTCATGGCTTCACCCTCCATGGCACCAACGATCATCGAACGTGTCTCTGACAAAGCACTACTTGCATGGCCGATAAAGCCCAACTGCGAAGTTGGATCAGAACCACCAAAGCTGTCAAATATGACACTCAGATATCTCAACCCAATTAGCACCGCGAGAAAGAGCCCAACTTTTGTAAGCCAGCGATATGCTCCCATGCCTTGCCAGAGTTGATGAGCACGTATGAACTGAACGCACTTTGATGATGAATCAACCGTGACGCGACCATCCCTGAATAGGTGTGGCCAAGGGCTTCTACTGTGATCTGGATCTATTCTCACACAACAATATTACCAATCATGGGCCGTCCAAACAATCGCAAAAGAGCCCTGTTATTAGTTGCATGTCAAATCAACGCGACTACTACATTCACCCCCTCTACATCATGATCACGTTGATTCTCGCAAGCGTGACAGCATTATTCGTCGGCTTCTCTGGGGCTTACATTTATAGTCGGGTACAAAATGGGGAGCTCCCAGTAAGTATTCCTCCACTCTTCTTTCTGAATACAGCATTTCTAATAGGCAGTAGTTACACACTCTACCTAACTAAAAAAGCATACGAAGGAGATCAGACTGGCAAATACAAAATGTTACTGGTGCTCACATTTGTGCTAAGTATGATTTTTCTAATCTTCCAAATTATAGCATGGCGTCAGATGATCGCCATGAACATTGCAATTACATCCAGTACTCTTGCAGGATACCTA
>JBCBIX010000163.1:0-4146 GCA_038523965.1 Bacteroidota bacterium | reverse complement strand
AGTAGTTCTTCATAAATCGTCGGACAAAACCATCAGTACCCATCGATTGCTCTAAGCGGCGGAGTTGTTTAGTAAATGAATGATTCCACTCACTGTAACCCCAACAGTTTGGGCAAGATTCTGGAGTTGGAAGAGTATTGAGAGGTGCTCGTGATGATGTCGCTGATTGATGGGTTTTCATGTTTATTGATTTAATGTGAATGAAAACAGGAGGGAATCCATCATCCCCCCCGATTTCTAATTTGGCTGGTTTCGTATTGATGCGATGAGACTACTTCGCTGACCCTACAGTGAGTTTATAATGTGGTGTGGGGTTAAGCGGGCAGCTGTACTGATATGTACCATTAGTGAGCGTGACTACTCCTGTACGAGCGGTTTCCCCTTTATTGACTAATTTAGAAAGGCCGGAGTTAGCAACTTGTGCCTTTGCATCAGAAGCTGGCGTGAGGAAAAAACCAAGACCTTTTTCCACAGAAGTATTAGTCACTTCAAAAATGTATTTGCCAGGTTCAAGTGAAAGTGACGTGGTCTCGTATTGCCCTTCCGTCTGTGCGAGTCGGACGACTGTTACATCTGTCACTAACTCTGCAGTCTGCTGTGCTGTTGCTGAAATAGCAAGTGAAGAAAGAATGGCAATGATTAAAAATTGGAAAACTGATTTCATGATGATTTGATTTTACTAAGAAATGATTGATCAAGATCTCATCCTCGAGAGAATCGATGTCTAACATCTTAGGACATCGTCTCTTTCGATTTGATGATTCAAAGATGCTGGAGCATTGAGCTCGGGCATGTATCAATCTTTCCCGCGGACTTACCAATATGTCAGGTAGCCCTACAAATCATCTTTTTTGAAGTGAAAATTGATTTCGGAGAATCACCGCTCAGTCAAAGCCTCGCAGTCTATACCATGTCTTCTGTGCGGTAGCCTGATCTTCTGGCGCGTATTTCTTGTAGTTCGAGGATATCCTCTGCTGATAGGTGATCAGTATCCAGATATCGCTCTTCATGTCGCGAGCGCCGACGCTGCAGACGTTCTAACTGGCGTTCGAACTCTTCTTCCTCCCATCTCTCAGTAAGAATATTCATCCCTGGTATACCAAATACGGCGAGGTAATGGATCGCAATGGCAACTCCCCAAGAACTCACCGGAAATAGAAACCAAGGAGAAAATGGATCTGTCAGCATGTTGATAAAGAGAAGAAAAACGCTAACAATAACGTAAATACCAAAATGGATGTAAAAACCCTTAATCCTTCTGACCCGTGACCTCGCCTTGTCATTGATATCATAATCCATGATCCAATGATAATCTCACCGTGGTGATGGCTCGACACCGTATCGATAAGCAGCCTCTAACTTTAGACGAATACTATGCCGTAGTCTCCGCCACTTCTTGGGCGACCAGCTTCTTGATATCACGACGGAGACGATATGGTGCCGTAGTCGGGCTATATCGCTTGTAGGGCCGACCTGTTCGGTCGACTAAAAACTTTGTAAAGTTCCACTTGATTTCATTGGAAAGAAAAGCTCCCAATTCAGTTTTCAGAAACTTGAATATTGGATGAGCCTTTGGGCCATTGACATTTACTTTTTCTGTTAGTAGGAAGGTGACTCCATAATTAATCTCGCAAGTACTGGCCATCTCTTCGTTAGACAAAGGTTCTTGACCCATGAATTGGTTACATGGGAATCCGATGACAATGAGTCCATCATCTTTGAATTGTTGATGTAATTCTTCAAGCCCTTCGAATTGTGTTGTCAGGGCACACTGCGTTGCCGTGTTTACGACCAGGACTGGCCTCCCATGATAGTCCGACATGGATATCTCCTTACCCGTTGATGTGCGTACAGTGAAATCGTAGAAACTCATAATTCTCTCAGAATTTGCATAAACGAACCATGCGAAATCGAAAGAGTTCGTGGATTAACAAAAGGATCAAGCTGAGGTGAGCTCTTTTTTAAATTGAGAAGGGCTTTTACCAACAACTTTTTTGAAAAATCTGCTGAAATGCGCCGGCTCGCCAAAACCCAGATCATAACCTATCTCTGATGATGTCAGATCTGTATACATCAACTGTCGCTTTGCCTCAAGAGCGATCCGGTCCTGGATGATCTGCAGGGGGGTCTTTGACCCCAACTGCGAGAACACATTGCTCAGTGTCTTCGGAGAACGATGCAGGAGTGCCGCGTAGTCCTGCACCTGGTGCATTTGCTTGAAGGATTTCTCTACCAACAGGTTATACTGCCGCAGTAAATCATAAGCTATATCGTCTGTATCATCTTGTAAATATTGCGCTTTGCCGAGCCTGGTGAGCTTGATGATGAGGCGCTTCAGTAGCATACGAAGCATTTCTCCTTGGATGGTGTCTGTAGTCTGAAATTCATCTCGAAAAACCTCTAACAATGCTTGAAACTTCGTGGCGTCCACCACACTCGGTTGGATGAGCATCCTACCATGCGAGCCATAAAACAAGAAACCCGCGCATGACACTTCCTCGTCGTGATCCAAAATGCAGTAGAACTCGCGATTGTATCGCCACGTCACGGTATCTGCCCAATCCATCATCTTAGCTACCTGTGTTGTCATTAACGTGAGAAAACTCCCGCTGGGCAAAGACATTGGCGTTCCGTCTATGAGGATTACTCTCTCCGCGCCTTTGTTCCACAATATGCTCAACACCTGATCAGAGGTGTGAACCACCTCCTCTCCGATCGAGAGGGATAGATAACCATCAGCAGCATCATTGAAAGTATAGATCATAGCACAAAGGTATTCATGACACTTCTGATCCATGTCAAGGCAACCCTACCCTTCTCTGTTCCAACTTGAAGTTCTATCTCGCTCATCTGGACATTTTGGGACCCTAATAAACATCCCTCACACGTTGAACAGCTACTTTTAACGTGTTAAGAACAAACGCCTATGACACGTCTACATTCTTTTTTTTCTTTTCTGTCTGGTGTCATAGTCATCCTTGGTTTCGCCAGTGGATCACTACTAACTAAGGAGTTTGATTCAAATAGTCAAAACGCTACCTCGAGGATCTTTGTCGATAGTAGTGCTACCACAGGTGCTCAGAACGGTAGCTCGTGGTCGGATGCATTTACATCACTTTCCCAAGCGTTGGACACGGCACGAAACTGTGGTATTGATACAATCTTAGTCGCCACTGGTACTTACTTCCCGACAGATAGTCTTGGTGTAGTCCCTGCTGATCCAAGACAGGTGAGTTTTACCCTGCCATCAACCGGGGTTCTGTTAGGAGGATTTGATCCAGCTATGGGCATCACAACACTCACAGACCGAGATCCCATGGTCGCCACTACCATTCTCAGTGGGGATCTAAGCGGCGACGATGCAACGTCGTATGCAGATATCGATGAGTTGCACAGCGTTGCTGAGCGCGGAGATAATGCATACCATGTCATCCGTCAAGTAGAGATACGGACCACCTTCGTGACTACTACCAACACTGGGGCAACGATAGATGGCTTTACTATCACAGGGGGTAACGCGAACCTACAAGGAGACTTTACTGAAGATGGCGGTGCGATATATCTCTACCAATCACAACTCAAACTCGGCTTGTGTATACTTGATTACAACTCTGCATTAAATGATGGTGGAGCGATTCAGATCGACTCATTATCAACATTATTGATGGATAGCTGCATCCTTTCATCCAATTTCGCCAAAGACGACGGAGGGGCCTTGAGTACAGACAGTAGTTCTGTACTTATGGTAAACATCAGCAGATTCGCCTATAATCAATCTGACGATGATGGCGGAGCCCTCGAACTAAAAGGCGTAGGAGCGTTAGATCAATGTTTCTTTTTAGCGAATCAATGTGGAGAAGACGGTGGCGCCATCGATGTTCATGTCTTTGATGGAGAGGGAGGTAAACTCGGACTTCGCAGGTCAGGATTCAATCTAAATGTGGCGGGAGAAGAAGGGGGCTCAGTATTTATTGATTTTGGTGCAACGGCTTTTGTCGACAGTACTTTTTTCAATTACGGTAGTGCAGCTGCGGGAGGTGCGATATTCAATGTTGATTCCTTGGTTTGTCAATTTTGTTCATTCACTGGCAATGAATCTACATCTCTTGGTGGTGCAATCGTCAATGTCAATAACATGGAGCTTAG
>JBCBIX010000162.1:0-4147 GCA_038523965.1 Bacteroidota bacterium | reverse complement strand
GTTTCAAATTGGTTTGCCATCAATTGAAACAGCAAATCGAACGCAATCTTTCCTGAAGGCCCTCTAAACATAATACCAAATGCGCCAATAAAAGTCGAAGTCAACTATTTTTTACTTAAACGTAATATTGCCCATTCGATAAAAAGCACTCCTTGCAACCCAAATCTGCTTAAGGAGATCGTTACTTAACATTGGACCCACATGACCCCTAACAAAAAAATCGCTCTTGTCTTCTCTGGTGGAGGTGCTCGAGGTGCCTACCAAGTTGGTGCATGGGAAGCCATGGAGGAGCTTGGTTTGTTGCCCTACATCGGAGGCGTATATGGCACCTCCGTAGGAGCGATCAATGGTGCCGCGTTTGTTCAAGGAGACATCCAGTTAACGAAAGATATCTGGGCTCATCTCGATCAGAGCAATGTCTTTGCGGATATACCTGACGATGATGACATCAGTATCCGAAAGAAGTATTACGAGTGGCTCAAAGGTGCTGTGCTCAATGGTGGTATGGATGTTTCGCCGCTCAAAGACAGACTAAGGGAAGGACTGTCCGAGACCAAGATCAGGCAAGCAGAGATGGACTACGGGCTGGTGACCTTCGATCTATCAGCACGAAAACCGAAGTATCTACTCAAATCAGATATACCCAAAGGCAAGCTTGTGGAATATGTTATCGCAAGCGCAACATTTCCCACCTTCCAGCCGCATAAGATCGGAGAGCGCAGATATATCGACGGTGGCATCTACGATAATCGACCGTTACATTTTGTCGAGCAGCAAGACGATATCAATATCTGTATCTGCGTAGATGTCACGGCCGCACGTTACTTCTGGCCTTCTAAAACACTGAAAAATCATAAGGTCTACTACATCCGCCCGTCGCGTCTACTGGGCAGTCCACTTTCGTTCGTACCCCGTCGAATAGAGCAAAACATGCGCCTCGGTTACAAAGACGCCAAACGCCAACTCGCAGGACTAAGAGTTCGCTTAGCAAAAACAACCTCATTCCAGTAGACCGTCGAGGTGTATTTCTTACTACCCCTTGTACAAGACCCACTTGCCCAACTCCTTGAAGCTGGCCTTTTTCCCGTACATAAGTATACCGACCCGATAGATTTTGGCCGCTAACCATACCATACCCAGTACAAAGATCGCAAGTAGAGCTACGGACAGCAGTATATGCCACCAGGCAGGGTCCACAGGCAGTCGCACGGGCATCACTATCGAAGAGGATAGCGGAATGATTGACCCCCAAGTTGCCAGCGTACTATTGGGTGCTTGAAAGGCAGAGAATCCGATATAAATCGAGATCATCAAGGGCAACATTATGATAGTCGTCAGTGACTGAGCATCGTTCTGATCTTCACCTACAGCAGATCCGATGGCTGCAAAAATGGACGCATAGGCAAGATAGCCACCTACAAAGTAGAACAGCAATAGCGGGAATATCTTTATCCAGTTCATCTCGCCGATCTGGTTGACAACTCGATAGACCTTATTTGTGGCTTCGCCCTGAGCGCGCTGTATTTCTGCAGCTACTTCAGGATCAACCATGGCTTCGGCCATACCTCCAGTCATAGTAGCTGGGTCAGGCTGTGGGATAAGTCCTGCACCTACCGTGAATGCAACGCCTATCAAAATGGCCCAGAGCAATAACTGTGTGATGCCAACTGCCCCCACACCGATGATCTTACCCATCATGAGTTCGAATGGCTTTACAGAAGAAATCAACACTTCTACAATACGATTGATTTTCTCTTCCATCACACTCTTCATCACCTGACCGCCATACAAGAGGATCAAGAAGAACATGATGTAGGCGATCACCCCTCCTAAGAGTCCACCGATGAGGGTGCTATCGGCACTAACATCCTTGTCTTTATCGATGACAGTCTCTTGATTCACATCTACATCTGTACGGAGTAGGGCTACTTTATCTTGATCAATACCAAGAGCTACAACCTTGAATTCTCGGATTTTTCGCTCGACGTAGTTCTCGATGGATTGGATTTCATCCAGAGCAAGTCTCTCGTCGGAGAAGAAGTTGATCTGATGATCGATTGTCTCTGTATTCGGCAGAGGTACGATTTCGAGGACTCCATCATTTTTACCCTCTTCGTAGTCCTTTTTGAGTTGTTCTACATCAGTAGTGGAGAACTCATAGGATATGTTTTGGCGAGCACCCAACTCACCATCGAGCAGGCCACTGGGATCGACGATAACAATTTCTTTCTTGGTATCAGAACCCTGCTGCATGATGAACACCAGTGTTGCGATGAATACAACCACCCCAATCGGAGCGAGAAATGTGGTGATCAAAAAAGATTTGCTCTTCACGCGTGTCATAAACTCACGCTGAGCGATTAGCATCGTATTACTCATTGCTCTCTCCTACTTTTTGGATGAATATTTCATTGATCGTCGGAAGGATCTCATTGTATGAGGAGATGGTTACCCCCTGCTCCAGCAGCCCTTTGAGTAGATCATTTGGAGTGCTTTCTGGCTTGAGTTGGACGCGGAGGCGCCCCTCTTTATGCTCTACGGACTCCCATGTATCAGATGTGAAGTTGTCCTGCAACGTTCCAGTATACTCGACTTCGAAGAGGTTTTGCTTGTGATCTCGCTTGATATCATCAACAGCTCCAGTCAGTACAATCTTCCCTTTGTTAATCAGCATGATCTGTTGGCAGATCTCCTCTACTTGTTCCATCCTGTGAGTGCTGAAGATAACGCTCGTGCCTCGGGCATTCATGTTGTAGATCTCGTCCTTGATCAGATTCGTATTGATAGGATCGAGTCCTGAGAATGGTTCATCAAGAATGATCAGCTTAGGATCGTGGACGACAGTAGCTATAAACTGAACCTTCTGTTGCATTCCCTTAGAAAGCTCCTCTACTTTCTTATTCCACCATTCTGTGATCTCGAATTTCTCTAACCAGTGATCGATTTTCTTCTTTGCTTCAGGGCCTTTTAGTCCTTTGAGCTGAGCCAAGTACATGAGGTGATCTCCGACCTTCATTTTTTTGTAAAGACCGCGTTCTTCTGGTAAGTAACCGATCTGGGTAGGATGATGAGTGCTCAGTGGCTCACCATTCACCAGGATCTCCCCTTCATCAGCGGCAGTGATCGTTGTTATAATGCGGATTAACGATGTCTTACCAGCACCATTGGGTCCCAAAAAGCCAAATATCGATCCCGAGGGTATGTCAAAGGTCACATGGTCTACAGCGGTATGATTAGAGTATCTCTTGACCACATTACGTAGCGAAAGTATGTTCATAGTCGATTCTGTCTGAAGGCGATGATAACAATAAATGCAAGTTGCACCGGCGCGCTTTCGGACGAACCACGGACTTCTTTAGACAATCTTAATATCGAACTGAGTGTCTTTTCGCCGCTATCAGCGTCAGTATATCGTAGTTTAGAACACCAGGAGAGGCTGTTCTGGACACATCTTATAGAATCTTAATCATCTACATATGCGATACGCTACACTTCTATTAATCATCAGCATCATCACTCATGCCGGATTACAGGCCCAAGTCGTAGAGACGGATGCCCGAATGCATGCCGGCACCCAGTCAGCTCTGGAGGTCGACCTCACTGGAGAAGCCAAGACGGCCGAAAAACTCTGGAAGTCCTATGTCAAAAAGTATGGAAAGGTCGACTGGGATCGAAAAAACAAGGAGCATGTATTATTTGATGTAGTCATCCCTGAAATCGATGGCGAATATGCAGTGACCGTCATCAGCAAATTTGACAAGCAAGGAGATGCCACTAAGGGCTTGTTCTGGTTCAAGATGGGTGACGACTTCCTAAACAGCGCTGACCATGGTAAAGAACTTAAGGGAGCGGGTACCTTTCTTATGGGATATGCTCATGATGTCGAGCGCAATGCAATCACAGAACGCTATGAAGATGAAGAAAAGCAGTTAGGACGCTTAGATAAGGACCTACGTAAACTCGAGAAGCAAAACGAAAAACTCCACAAGGAAATTCAAAAGGCAAAAGAAGCCATCGCAAAGGCTGAACGTGAAATCGAAGAAAATCTAACCGCGCAGGAAACCAAGACTCAAGAGATCACTGATCAAAAAGCCAAAATGGAGGCAACACAAAAAGAGCTTAACGGGGTTGGTAAAAACTAATTCAA
>JBCBIX010000161.1:0-4213 GCA_038523965.1 Bacteroidota bacterium | reverse complement strand
CATCACCACAAATTCCAGTGTTATCAGAGATATTGATTGTTACGTTACAGAAATCCTCATTTCCAGACTCGTCTCCAACCCACATCTGTAGAGGCTGAGTACCTAAATCATCACATGTAAATGCTAATGATGGAACGGCCTTGCCTTCTTCGTCCTTGAAGTAAACTTCTACAGGACCACAGTTATCAAATGATCCAAGGTTGTAATCCTCTGCCCAGATAGCAACTGAACCATCAGTATTCATAGCAGCCGTGCTGATATCCTGGATACATACTGGCGTTGGGTTCTTCTTGTCAGAGAACATGACATTTGTTTCTGCATAACCTACGTTACCACAACCATCACGTGCTTGCCACTTGATGACAGCAGTCCAGTTTGGACGACCAACGCCCGTGCTCATAGTTGCAGAAGGACCCGTAGATGATTTAGTACCTGAGGCGTCTCTTACGAAGTTACCGTTTGCATCGAACACATCACGCTCGATCCACCAAGTAGCATCTTCAGTATCAAGAGCAAGGTCTCCGCAGATATCAGATACAGTAGCTGTAATTACGCCAGAACCGACACAACCATCAAATGCATCACCATCCTCAAAGTCATAATCAGCAGGAAGCTTAGCATCGTTACCATCGATGATAGCAATCATCGTATCAGCAGGTGCAATTACCTCAGGCTCATCAAGATCAACGATCTTAAGTACTTGATCATAAGTGTAGTAACCATCTACATCCACTCTCGTGTAACGTAGATATACATCTGCATTTGGTCCAGATGGCTTTGGACAGTCTTCGCACTCTTCATGCTGCGCTACGTTAGCAGCTACTGGTCCAGGCAACCACTTATCATTAACAGCTTCGAACTGATCATTCTTAGAGTCATTCTCATCGTCGATATCAGTACCGTTAGCTTCCCAAGTACACCAGTCAATAACAGTCCATCTTCTGATGATCTTCTTACAGAACTCGTTATTACCGCCTGCTTCAACTGTCTCATCTTCGAAGTTGACTCCGATGAGCGCACATGCAGGGTTGCACCATACTGGCTCTCCCATTGGCTCGCCACTACACTCGAGAGCGTCACCCATGGCGACATCCTCAAAGTACTCTACGATAACAGGATCTCTGAAACCAGCTTTGTTTTCACACTCTCTACGTACACCTTCGATAGTTGTACCATCCTGGTGTGCTGGCCACTTGATGCTGTAAGGATCGAAATCACTTGTTCCGTTGCTAAAGATTCTCTGTACACAGATCACATCTCCTTCGTAGAACCATGTACGTGTGATACGTCCATCTCCACAAGCATCGATCTCACCCTCGTCTACGAAGAAATCAAGAGTCTTCTCACCGCAGATATCCCAGACCTTAGGCTGACGAAGACCTGATGGGTCATACTTCTCACCAAAGTCACAATCGACCTCGATGTCGTTACACTCAACGAATGGGCGAGTCTTGTTCTCGACACGTAGATCAGCCCAACTTGAACTTGTATTACCGGCCTCATCTTCAACAACTAAAGCAACTTGTACAAACTCTCCTGTGATAGCAAAATCGTCATCACAACAAACTTTTACGTAGTCCTTACAAACTACATAAGCTACTTCTCTAACGCCCACAACAGCTTTGCCTTTAGCGTCAGTAATGTAGATGCGAACTACACCGTCAGCATCACAACCCATTGCTTCGTAAATACGCTCTCCACCATTTGTGAATACCGCGCCACCATTAGATGTGAAACCTTCTTGTGGACGCACGAACTCTAAGCCACCGATGAAGATCGGTGCATCAAGCTCATCTTTTCTAAGTAAGCAAGTTTTGACTTTGCCACAACCAGCATCATGAGATCCTGCATCAATGGCATCAGTGTAAACTTTAGCAACTCCTAAGTCAGCACTATTGTGATCACCAGTAAGTGATACGTTCACTTGGTCTTCAGCAATAGCTACAGGAGCAACGTCATCAGTAACAACGATTGTGAATGTCTCATTCAACTCATTACCACACCAGTCCTTAACTGTAGCTTCTACAGTAATTGGACTTGCAGATAACCATAGACCTCTGATTACTACACCTCTCTTATCAGCTTGGGCTTCTGCATAGCCTTCAGAAAGCTTAACGTGTACCTCATAATCAGACCAATCTTCAACATCTGGTCGGTATACTAACTCACCGGCACATGTCCATGGAGCGATAGATGCAGTCAATGTGCGACCACCATATACAAACGCATTTCTCTTGTAACGAGGAGCCTGTGTATCAACAACCTTGATGAACTGGTTGTACTCGACAACACTCTTGTTACACCAATTCAACAACTCCCATCTGCGCATAGCAACTGGTAGCTTCTCACATTCACCTTCAAGTACCCATGTAGTGCACTTCAAGTTGAAGTTACATGTCGTACCCTTTGGCATTGGCAGATAGTCGATGAAGTCCTGTTGGAATGTTCCACCAAATCGTGGATATGTCTCACATGGCCCGAAGTCAGTCCCCGTTGAAACATCATTGATAGTTTCTTTCTCAACCTTAGGTGCTCCAGAGCGGAATGGCACAGTTCTCGTCTCAGTTCTTGAACATCTGAATTCAAAGACATCGACAGACGTCCATACGTAACCTCCGTCTTTAGTCTCAACTTGAACCAGAGTATCAACGCCTGTATCAAACTTTCGTTCTTCAACACAGACTACCCACTGATCTAATAGACGTGATGCTTCCTTCTTGATATATGGAGCAAACGACGTATCGAACGTTGCAGGATTGAGTCTTTCTTCGCTCCAGTAAGCAGCGATGTTATCATTGTCGAAAAGCTCGGCAATCTCCTCATGATCTTTACCATCGTTGACATCATATACATCATGGAAGTCAGCTGGCAAGAAATCACATTCGATCTCTACCCAGTTAGGTGGCAAACAAATCTCGGAAGTGTCCAACGGTGGAACTACCATCGTATCAATTCGCAGTGTAACCGCCCGCTTACGCTTATCCACTTCGAAATCACTCTCGATAGTTCTTACATATACTAATGTGTCACACAATTCATCATTGCCCATGATTAGGTCAACTTCCTCACGGATATCACCAGTCTTAGGCCATGCATAGCAGTTAGATGAATTGAGGAAATCGCTAAATCTAAAAGTAGGCCATGGTAGACCACCAAGCTCTGCCCATACACAGTCTGTTGTATCGGTAGAAGTCATTGGCTCAGGAAACAGCTTGTGCTCGATGTTGATGTGACCCCAACAAGCCATGATGTCGCCCTCGTACAATTCGTAGATGTAGCGTCCTTTGGGAAATTTAGTCTGGAACTGGAAGGCTCCACCACTAAATGCAACGCCCGAACCAGTAAAGGCACCTGGTCCAAACGTAAGCTCAGGGTCATGCGGATAGACCCATAGCGAGTCGGCAAGCATATTGCTTGTCAACTGAGCTCGATCGATCTGCCAATTACAGTCTGCCGCGACAGTCACATTAAGTTCTGCTATACAGGCAGTACCAGAACCGGTAACACCTTGGGCAGACATCGACGTCGAGACGAAACTCAGCAGAGCGAAAAGAAGAAAGAAAGTAGAATTCATTCTTTTCATGAGATTGAGTTTAGTTATTAAAAGTTTTTGAGTTAAGTAAATCGGTTTGATTCTCTGATCCATTAAATGATGATTTCGTCGGGATCTTCAAATCGCATTAAAGTGATTTAATAGATGGCTACGTTTAGCCACAAACGACAATAACACAAATCCACATCTGGACTTGAGCCAATCTCCATCTTACCGGATGGCCAGGGCTTCATTGCGCCTCAATCGCAAATCCACAAGTGGGACGTCGTCCCGATTTAGACTAAAATGGACTGTAGAGAATCTACTTGGGGGAGAGTTACTGATATGTCCCGTTGATTAGGCGGGACCGATTTCGTCTTTCGTCAGTGGTATAGTTAACATACCGTAATCGCCCAAGATGATTACATCTTTTCCTTAATAATGAATGACACCTTCCGCATCATCGTCGCAAATATACCATTCGGACCCCGCCGTAATCCCCAGGTGTCAAGGTAAATTACATATGTATTAAAATTATCATATGTATAATACCCTGCCATCCAAGCCTATGCCATGCCTTATCTAACTGCATTTTGACGATTCGATCTCCTGACTCAAAGACCAAAATGTGCCGATCAAGATCCATAAAAAAGCCCCCTCCAACAAACGTCGGAAAGGGCT
>JBCBIX010000160.1:0-4274 GCA_038523965.1 Bacteroidota bacterium | reverse complement strand
AATGGGATGACAGTCAAAAATATTGATAACGACTGGTATTTGTTTTCGGGAGCATATGATACAAGTAGATTAGAAAGCTATTTAATCAATTGGTACTAATCCAATCTTGCAATTACATAATCAAAGATGAAATGCGAAAAGAAAAGCAGCTAAGCTCAACGCGTGAAGGGGGATGCATGTGTGGAACGCTAAACCACAGAATCAATGCTATTGCCATACAGGAAGAGAGAAGCGACCATTGCGGTATGCCTTTTTCTGGGCGGTTTGGTTGTCAATTTGATTTTAATTCATGTAATCTTATTTGGATACGATGGGTGTAATTGAACAACTTTTGGAAGAGGTTCGCGCTCTATCTGGTAAGGTAGATCTATTGTCGCGCACGGTCTCAAATCTGGCGCAAGATGATCAGGAGATCGTATCGGATGAGATCGCCGCGATCATGCGAATAAGTGTGAGTAGCCTGCGTAAAGGCTATGATAGGTTTGTTGATGAAGGCTATCCTCTGTTTAAGAGAGGCCCGTATATACGTGCTCAGAAAGCTGAGTTGCGGGAATTTTTGAAAAACTGGAGAGAAGAGGTTGCGTAAGTCGTGCGATGGATTTGCGATGATTGCCGAATGAGAGCTTTACGATCTTTCATAACTCATTGATTATCAAGTGACCCAGTCAGGACTCGAACCTGAAACCTGCTGATTAGAAGTCAGCTGCTCTATCCAGTTGAGCTACTGGGCCATCCTGGTCGGCCGCAAAGGTATCTGCTTTTCGTCGTTAGTGCCAAAACGGATTGTGTTATTTTGAGGAGTACCACACGACAATGACAAGCATATGATGATTTCGAGACGATCTTGGATGCAGACCCTCACAACTGCCGGAGCAGGTAGCCTACTACTATCACCACGAGAAGTATTGCGCCATCTCGATCAGCCGACTGATGAGAAGCTACTCGATACCTCCCTTGTGAGACTATCATCCAATGAGAACCCTTACTCTCCCAGCCCAGCTATGGTCGAGGCCATGTCACAAATGCAAGCCAAGATCTGTAGATACCCTAATGCGGACTTCGCGTCCCTCGAGGAGATTATCGCAGAGCGTGAAGATGTGCCCGCGAGTCAGGTCGTCGTCACTTCAGGCTCACGCGAAGGACTGAAGGCTGTCGGACTCATGAAGGCCATCCAAGGAGGTGAGATCGGATGCTGTCTACCGACGTATCGAGCACTATTGACATATGCAGAGATGTGGGGAGCCGATCTGCGCGTCTCTCCGCTAACCGAAGATCTACAGTATAATCTGGTAGCGATCGAAGAAGCCATCTCCGACAAGACGAGAATGGTCTTCGTCTGTAATCCCAATAACCCGACAGGGCGACTGCTTCCAGCTGACGAGCTGAGGACCTTTTGTCAACGTGCGTCGCAGCGAACGACCGTTTTCGTGGATGAGGTCTACTTTGATTATATCGAGACATCAGGATATCCCAGTATGAAGTCACTGATCGCTGACGATCGTGATGTCATCATCTCCCGAACCCTCTCTAAAGTCTACGGACTGGCAGGGGCACGTATCGGATATCTCATGGCAAATGATGAGACGGCCGCTACAATTCGTAATACCCTCATGTCGGGTACCAACGTACTGGGCATCGCACTGGGCAAAGCGGCATTTGCTGATGAAGAATTCAAGTCGTTCTCACTTCAGAAGAACAGGGAGTGTAAGCAACTGATCTATTCTACCCTGTCGTCATTACAATTGGACTATTTAGAATCACACACCAACTTTGTTTTTTTCAAAACCGATCGACCGATCGCAGAGGTGCAGCAGGCTTTCAAAAGCTCGGGTGTACAGGTAGGTCGAGCCTTTCCACCATACATGGATTGGTGCCGGATCAGCACAGGTAAAGTCGAGGAAGTACAAGAGTTTTGTCGCGCTGCAAGAGAGGTTTTCGCATAGAAAACATACAATTACTGGCCGTCAGGTCGGAACCCGGGGTAATGAACTAAGTCCACAGACCGGGCATTATCATGTCCAAGACAATACATACAGATGGCGACTAATCAACATCAACCTCTCGCACCACCCAGCCCACTCTCGATCATCGGCGAGGGACGAACCATGCTGGACATCAGCGC
The DNA here is from genome assembly GCA_038523965.1 of Bacteroidota bacterium. Lineage (GTDB taxonomy): Bacteria > Bacteroidota > Bacteroidia > Chitinophagales > Saprospiraceae > JAJRXG01. Next base: position 2,152 of record JBCBIX010000160.1, on the reverse strand, counting down.
TATGGCAGTGGCATCTGCACGAAACCTGATCACGCGCTCGGCACCGAATAATGGTAGATCTGTCATCATGCTCCCTGGTTTTTATTCTGACGATAGATACATGAAGCCTTTGGGTGCTTATCTGAAGAAACTCGGCTACCATGCGGAGGGATGGGGACTGGGACTCAATCTGGCAGGCGTCAATCTCGGGGGAACCATCGATCAACTAAAGGAAACCTGGGATGTGGAGCCGCTCAAAAACGAATCTGGCGAGGCGAGCGTGCCCTACCTCTGTGATCGAGCTACAGAACGGATTCGAGATCGGAGTGATGAATTAGAATCGCCAGTGACGCTTATCGGGTGGAGTCTTGGTGGATATATCGCACGAGAAGTAGCTCGTGACCTTCCAGATCGAGTCGAACAGGTGATTACAATGGGAGCGCCGATCATAGGAGGTCCTAAGTACACGAGCGCAGCTCCATTTTTCAAAAAACGGGGTATGAACTTGGACTATATTGAGTCTGAGATCGAGCGTCGCGAACGGAGACCAATCCAACAACCCATAACTGCGATATTCAGTAAGTCTGACGCCATCGTTACTTGGCAGGCAGCCATGGATTATCACAGTCCGAATGTGGAACATATCGAGGTGAATGCTGCGCATTTGGGCATGGGATTTAATCAGAAGATTTGGAAGATTATAAAGAAGTCGTTGGCCTCTTTTGAAACTGTAGTGGCCTAAATGAAGGTGAGTCAAGTCCAAATCGAAGAAGGGTGGCATCATGTTCTCGAGGATGAATTCCAAAAAGAGTATTTCACTGATATCAAAAGAGCCCTACTCGCGACCAAAAAGGCAGGACATAAGGTCTATCCTCCTGGCCGCCTCATCTTCAATGCATTTAATCTGACGCCATGGTCGGAAGTCAAGGTGGTTATCCTTGGGCAGGATCCCTACCACAACCCTGGGGAGGCAATGGGCCTGAGCTTTAGTGTACCTCGCGGAGTGCGTATCCCACCCTCTCTGATGAACATCTACAAGGAGCTGAAGTCCGATCTTGATATCCCTATCGCGAGACACGGAGATTTGACAGCATGGGCTGAGCAAGGAGTGCTCCTGCTGAATGCCATGCTAACGGTCGAGCACAAGAAAGCGGGCAGTCATCAAAAGATAGGTTGGCAACGGTTTACCAATGCGATAATTGAAAAGTTATCCACCCAAAAAGAAGGTCTCGTATTTATGCTGTGGGGGCGATTTGCCCAATCCAAGAGTGCCTTGATCGATGCATCCAGACATCTCGTACTCAAGGCGGCTCATCCATCTCCACTTGCACGTGGAGCATATTTTGGAAGCCAACATTTTTCTAAAGCGAATCAATTTCTGACGGATCACAGTATAGATCCTATTGATTGGAATCTCTCGTGATGACAAAGCGATACTTACTATGTGGACTTGTCACATTGGCTATCGGCGTGATCCTCGGCGCATTTGGCGCCCATGGATTAGAGAGTCGATTGAGTCCGAAGTATATGGAAATCTATGAGACAGGTATTTTCTACTTGTTCATTCATGCGCTTGGACTTACGGCACTCATGATGTACCACGACGCCAAGGGTGCCAAAGCAAATATTTGGATAGGTAGACTATTCATGGCGGGAGTCTTTCTATTCTCAGGGAGCTTACTACTCATCGCTCTTCATGAGCCTCTTGTGCTTCCCTTATTGCGAAAATTCGGTGCGGTAGCGCCAATCGGTGGTTTATGCTTGATTGCGGGATGGCTGTTGGCGGCTCGAGAGATTTCTAAGTTGTAAACCCCCTAATCAGACTTTTGTAATGTCAATGTCCGCAGCTGCGTCGTTATCCAACCACCATGTAGCGTCATGAATGTGCGATGCAGGGTAGTCCGTATACCCATCCTTTGCATGAATGATCTGGTTGAGTACTTCACATTTAGAAGATCCCGTAACTAAAAAGTGCTTCTGTACAGCTTGATTGAGAACTGGGCCAGTGAGCGTTACTCGTTTCTGACCAGAATCGGGATGAACTGCTACGGCACACCAATTAGTTCGTTCTAATAATTCCATTTGATGAGGGAAAATCGAGGCCGTGTGACCATCACTACCCATTCCTAATATCAACAAGTCTATCGCAGGATATCCTTCAGCAATTGGAATA
>JBCBIX010000159.1:0-4278 GCA_038523965.1 Bacteroidota bacterium | reverse complement strand
TTCAGTCACTTTACAGTTAACAGCGACAGTGCTTGCACCAGGTGATGGAGTGAATTATGACAATCTCGCAGAAATTACAGATGCGGATCAGTTCGATAATGACTCAGAACCGGGCAATGGTGATGGAGACGATGATGACTTAGTCGGATCAGAGGATACGAATCCAAATGATCAAAGTACCGATCCCGATGGAGAAGATGATGCTGATAATGAACCTGTACAACCAAGGCTCTTGAGTATAGGATCTACAGTCTTCATTGATGTCAACAATGATGGTCTACAAGAAGGAGTAGGTGAAGTAGGAATAAGTGGTGTATCAGTAACTCTACGTGACGAAAACAATGCTGTTGTAAGTACGCAACTGACAGATGACGATGGTAACTACTTCTTCGATGGCTTAATACCAGGAGACTACACCGTTGAAGTGACTCCGGCAGAAGAATTCCCAATCTCTTCAACGCCTACCGACATAGAGGATAATGGCCAAGATGGAGATGATAATGGAATTCAGGATTCTGAGGGTGCTCTTACAGTTAGTCCAACTATAACGCTGACTCCAGGTGATGAGCCCACCGATGACGAAGAAGACAGTCAAGGCGGGGATCAGGATGACTTAGATGATATCACAGATGCCAATGGTGATATGACCGTTGACTTTGGATTTGTAACCACTGCCAGTATTGGTGATTTTGCGTGGTATGATCTCAATGAAAATGGTATCCAAGATGACCGCTTTGATGGAGAAACAAATCTTGGACCTGAGCTTCCTGCACCAGGTATCGTTGTTATCCTTTTCGATGAGAATGGTGCGGCAGTTGATAGCACTATCACCGATGACAATGGATTCTATCAGTTCTCAGGTTTAACTCCTGGTATCTATGCTATTGGAGTGAATCCAAGTTCGTTTGAAGGGTTTGCCGTTACCACTTTGAACGCAGGTACGGACGATACGATAGATAATGATATCGAGAGAGATGTTTACATCTCTGAGCAGACCTTACTCGAATCTGGTGAGAATGATCCGAATTGGGACATTGGAATCTTTGCTGAAGGCGCTGATATTCTTGATCCATGTGCCTGCCGAAATAACGCTACAAATGGACGAGATGGTCAGTATGATGAGATTGTCGAGATCGACGCCACACCAGGAGGAGTATGGCGCATAGTAGCTCAGGAGGGAATGTTCCTCGAGAGCAGTCCTGCACCACCAGCAGCACCGATACCGGTTCCTTTAGGTACAGCACTGGTGGAAATGGGTCCAGGCATGTACACTTATCAGTTCATTCATGTTGACTCGATAGGATATACGCTGACTACTACGGATGGGACGAAGACATTAGAGATCTCTAATTTGTGTGCGTACCCTGATATCTTCTTTACAGAAATTGATACAGCGATCTGCCTATTTGATGATCCTATAGCACTGGATGTATTTACGAACCTTCCTGATAGTGACTTGGATTTCACCATCGTTGATGAAGATGGAGACCCAGTGGTTATTGATGTTACCAATATTGATCCACAGCAGATAGGTACGGGCTTCTTCGAGTTGATCGCCACAGTGACTCCTACAGATCCGATGGAATGCGAGAACCGTCTCATCGTGGACTTCACCATCAGAGTATCTGACGATTGTGTTGCTGAGATAGGGGATTTCGTATGGGAAGATATCGATGGTGATGGCCAACAAGATGACGATGAGCCAGGTATCGAAGGTGTTACTGTTATGCTCCTTGAGGCCGACGGTACCACTATGGTAACAGAAGATGCGCTTGGCAATTTGATAAGGCCAGTTACAACTGATGAGAATGGATTCTATGAATTCATTAATCTAATTCCGGGAGATTATCGAGTTAAGTTTAGTGATGCACCAGATGGTTTTGCACCTACTATCGTAGATCAAGGAGACGACCTCACGGATAGTGATGCAGACGTCACTACTGGAGTTACGGGTGTCTATACCATTGAGAAAACAGAACGTGATAGCTCAGTAGATGCAGGTTACTTCACTACAGCCAGTCTCGGGGATATGGCATGGTTCGACGCGAATCGTAATGGTATTATGGATGACCGTATTGACTTCTTTACTGGGGAGGTTTTGGGTTCAGAACTTGCTGCAGAAGGAGTACGAATCGATCTCTATACTGAGGATGGAACATTCGTTGCCTCAGACATCACAGGTTCCGACGGGAAATACGGATTTGATGACTTAGATCCTGGTAAGTACTTCATTGAGTTTGATTCACTGACATATCCAGATACTGGTTATGTAGTCACACTTCTTGATGCCGGGGATGATGACACTATTGATAACGATATCGAAAGGGCTGAACAAAATTCGCTTGGCCGATATCGATCAGAAGTAATCATGTTGAATTCAGGACAAAACGACCCTACATGGGATGTAGGATTTTTCAGAACAATGGATCCAACCATTTCTGATCCTTGTGACTGTACTGACTTTGTGTTTGATCAGGATTTTGTAAACGCTGCTAACTCATACACACGTAATGAGGTAGTCGAAGTGCGAGGTACAGCAGGTGAGGTATGGAGGATTATTGAGCCTTCAACAGGCTTGTTTTTCCGAACGTCCTCTTCAACCGAACCATTGGTACGTGTACCGATTGGAGAACAGCTTTCAGTACGACCGGGTGTGCCAGATGAGTATTTTATTGAATTCCAGCATATCGCTCGTTACGATACTCTGCCGGGCGGAGTTGTTATTCCACAGGACGAAACAGGATATACCATTTTCGTCTCAAACGGAATCGATACGCTTACCATAGGAAATGAATGCGCTACTTTATCGGGGCCAGCACCTGTTGTTCCTGATACAGTCTGTGTATTCAATACAGAACCTACTATTCTGCCAACTGACGTACAACTCTCGAGACCAGGAACCACCATATACTATGTGCCATTTACAAATGGTGATGGATCTGTTACCCAGCAGATTGTTACAGAGATTGGTGATCCTGGTGATTTCCCATTGAACTTTGCAGGTCAAGACCCGAGCGATCCGCGTATTGTCGTTGGAGAGTATGTACCTGACTCGGATGACGGAGGAATTTGCCCTCTACCGGTAATGTTTGAGGTCGTCTTTGATGTAGAAGAAGAGTGTGTTGCGGAGATAGGAGATTTCGTCTGGGAGGATCTTGATGGCAATGGTCAGCAGGATGATGGAGAACCCGGTATTCAGGGAGTTACAGTTATGCTCCTCGAGCCAGATGGAGTAACGATGGTTTTAGAAGACGCCTTTGGAGAGCCAATTAGTTCGACTACAACGGACGAGAATGGCTTCTATGAATTCATCAACCTGATCCCAGGCGATTACCGAGTGAAGTTTACTACGCCTGATGGTTTTGAGTCCACTGGAGTAGATGTAGGTCCCGATGCTACTGACAGTGATGCAGACCCAATAACAGGGGTAACTGGAATCTATTCTCTCGAAGTTGGCCAACGTGATGAGACTGTGGATGCAGGATATGTAGGAGCAGGCTCCATTGAAGGGCTGGTTTTCAAAAATTGTGATCCAGAAGGAGTCCAAAACGGAAATGAAATACCGGTTGAGGGAGCCACTGTTACATTACTCAACCCTGATAACACTCCAGCTCTAACAACAGCAGGTATAATTATCGCAAGTGTTTTGACTCAAGCAGATGGGCTGTACGTGTTTGATGATGTTCGCTCTGGGGAATACAAGATTCTGGTCGAGCTACCTGCTAATTCAGGATTAGAATTCGCAGCTGCGAATCAAACAGCTAACGAAAGTCTGGATAGCGATATTAATCCGACCACAGGAGAATCTGATGTCTTCACCCTTGCCCCTGGAGGAACGGTATCCGATAAAGACGCAGGTGTAATTGATACAGAGGCCCCGACCTTCACCGTACCTGCTGATGTGACAGTAGGCTGTGGAGATTCGGTAAATCCTGATGATACTGGAAGACCCTCAAGTGTAGAAGACAACTGCGATGAAGGTTTAATACCAAGTTTTGAGGACTCTGGTTCTTTTGACGAATGCGGAGGATTGATCACACGTAATTGGATAGTAGTTGATGAATGCGGAAATGAGACTTCATTAACGCAAATCATAACAATCGACCCAGCGCCGCTGCCTGTGATTACAGTACCGAGCCAGCCTACGGATTTGACATGTGAGACAGCGAGCACGTTTAGTCCCATAGCTGCGACCTACACGAATGGAGAGACAGGAAGTTGTGAGATCAGCGGAAGTGTACCCGGAGTGGTAAGTGGTGATATTGATGCATGTGGAGG
>JBCBIX010000158.1:0-4280 GCA_038523965.1 Bacteroidota bacterium | reverse complement strand
GGATTAATCTACTTCTCATGAGGAGGGGTAAAACCGCACAATGCCCTTTGTTTACGCTGAACCAATCATTAAAGGCACAAAAAAAGGGGCAATAAAGCCCCTTTCTGGTTTTCGTTTGGTTGATGTGTATCAATTCCAATATGTCTAATCGACTACAAGGATTTTCTTTTTGATACTCATCATGTCGCTGTTGACGGAGATGAAGTATTGTCCAGGTTTAAGTCCATCAAGGTTGATGTTTTCTTCGGAGCTATTCACATTGAATGTCTTAACAGCGGCACCACTCATATCTGTGATGATCGCCTTACTACCCACGAAGTCGCTTGGAATCTCTATTGAGATAGAGGAGCCATTCTCGACTGGATTGGGATATACTTTCATCTGATCAAAGTCGACCTCTGAGATTTCGTTGAAAGCAGAGAAATCGCGGCTATTCATCTTGCTAATGACCTTCCCGATATCCTCGATTCTTATCTCGCAAAGGATGGATACAGCAAAAAAATCATCGTCATCTGTACCAATTCCGATGACCTCATAAACTGTCCCATTGTCGTCATCTACATAGACACCAAGGTTGGTCTCTTTGGATTTGACCGTAACGAGCTCAGAGAATCGATCTGAAATTCTATCCTTGCCTCTGCGATACAGCGCCTTGGCATTATCTGCCTCTTCGGTAGCCACCAGGTCCAGCGACTTGATATTGGATAGGAACTCCTTGGCATTGACATCTTCGATCTCATCTTCCTCATCGACGAAGGTGGCGATGTAACCAAACATATCCTGTGAGACGTGGACGACGACGCTATTGTCTCCGTCGACGAGATCTTGGTAATTGTCCAAAACGAAGTTTTGAGCGGAGAGGCCCACTGAAAGGGCGAAGCTTAGGATGCCAGTAATTACATATTTCATCTGTTTCATTTTTTTAGGTGTGTGATACGGTTATGCGGTGCTAATGTGCACACTCGAGAAGATCGACTCCTTTGATCGATCAAATCTGTATTTGGTGGCACGTCATAGTGACGATGTCGGTTAATATTATGTTACGTGGTGTAGTACTGACTCGACAGGACCATAGACGAGCGACGACTAATAGCAGGCTATATCCGATAAGTGTCATTCAGGCACTCGCAGTCGGATCAAAGAATGAATAGCGGTACTACTGCGAAAAAGCGAACTGGATGATGTTTGCCCCCATTCGAAGGGCCTGTAGTCGCTTCTCCTGAGGATCATTGTGGACTTCTTGATCCTCCCAGCCATCTCCGAGATCACTCTCGTAGGTATAAAAGCAGACTAACCTTCCTTCCCAAAGCAAACCAAATCCTTGTGCCGGCTGATCATCATGCTTATGAATCTTCGGTGGACCACTGTCAAAGTCATAGGTCTGATGATAAATCGGATGATCGAATGGCAACTCTACAAATTCTAACTCTGGAAAAACCTGTTTCATGGCTGGACGGACATATACATCCATACCATAATTATCATCGATATGGAGAAAGCCACCTGCTATGAGGTAGTTACGTAAGTTCTCTGCATCACTGTCGCTAAATACCACATTGCCATGCCCTGTCATGTGCAGGAATGGATAATTGAAGATATCGAAGTCCCCTACCTCAACAGTCGCATAGCGAGGGTTGATATCCATCCTCAGATGGTCGTTACAATATGTCGCCAGATTGGTCAGTGCAGTTGGGTTAGCGTACCAATCACCCGCACCACTATACTTCAAGACAGCGATCTCTGTCTCTCCCGAAGTAAATGACAACAAAACAAAAAAACTAAACACGCCAGCCACTAAGGCAGTACTTACTCGAATCATATCTGCAAAATTAAGGCATAAGATGAGTGAGTGCGACAAGACAAGCTGTCTCGGCTCTAAGACGGGAGCTACCCAGATTCACAAGTTGGAAACCTTGTCTCTCAGCTTGACTTACTTCTGCTGCACTGAAGTCTCCTTCTGGTCCAATTAAAATTACTGACTCTGTCGGCACGGATAGGACAGTACTTATGTCTTGGTTTTCTGGTCTGTAGTGAGCGATAAGGCGTTTTACTTCAGGTGCCTGATTCAGATAGTCCGTGAATCGAACAGGTTCAGAGAGCTTTGGAAAATGAAATTGCATCGATTGCTTCGAGGCACTAAGAATAATTTTTTGGAGGCGTTCTGTCTTAATGGTGGTGCGCTCAGCGTGTTCTGTGATCAGGGGTACTAAAGACTGGGCTCCAATCTCAGTTGATTTCTCGATGAGCCATTCAAGCCGGGTCGTGTTCTTGAGCAGTCCAAAAGCCAAGTGTGGTCTTTGGGTGTCAAACTCGTGGTCTTGCCGGTGCAGGATCTCTCCTCGGATGAACTGCCTGCGAACTTCTGTAATCCGACCTTCTAACTGTGTGCCCTTCCCGTCCGTGAGATTAACAACTGATCCGACAGACTTTCTTAACACCTTAATGGCATGAATGGCCTCTTGACCTTCGATGACAAAGGTCTGATCGTCATGACTGTCTGTGTAAAAAAGCTGCACTAAGTGATCACGTTATGCTTCAAATCTACCTCAACAATTCAGTGAAACAGTCCTTTAAGACATCCTTAGCGATCTCAGGAGGATGCAGTCCTTTACTTTTGAGCTCTTCACTTAAGAACGCCCGATTATCACGGGCATGCCTATGGATACGATCAATATGGTGGGACAGTTTTTGCTGTCTCTTTCGCTGATTGTGGTGCTGCACGAATGCGGTCATTTTTTTCCCGCTCGTTGGTTCAAGACTCGAGTCGAGCGCTTCTACCTGTTCTTTCACCCCTGGTTTTCCTTGGTCAAAATCAAGAAAGGTGAGACCGAATATGGTATCGGATGGCTACCACTGGGTGGATATGTGAAGATATCTGGGATGATCGATGAGAGCTTTGACAAAGATCAAATGGCTGGACCTCCACAGCCGTGGGAATTCAGATCAAAGCCAGCATGGCAAAGGCTCATCATTATGATCGGAGGAGTTACCGTGAATTTTATTCTGGCAGTCGTCGTATTCGCAGGTATTCTAATGTATTGGGGTGAACAATACCTTCCCAACGACCGAGCCATACACGGCATCGTGGCGGAAGACTTAGGCAAAAGTCTTGGATTAGAGACTGGCGATCGCATCATCAGCATCAATGACGTGCCGTTGGATCGATTTGACCCTGGAGAAGTGACACGCCGCATTGTAATTGATGAGGCGCGAATCATCAGTGTACTCAGAGATGGTACCACTCAGCGGATTCGCGTACCAGAGGAAGTTGCCAGGTCCTTAGCCACTTTTGACAACAAAGACGCGGCATTATTCACGATAAGGTTACCAGTGACAATCGCTCAAGTAGCTGAAGGTATGGCGGCTGAGGAGATAGGATTACGAGATGGAGACCAGATAGTTGCCATCGGAGATACACCGACAGGATATTATGATGTGTATCAGCAGGTGAAGGATCGATATTCGAATCAGGTGGCTCCACTTACTATCATACGTAGCGGAGATACTCTTACATATGAAGCCAAGTTTGATTCCTTAGGACGAATCGGGTTCATGCCGTATGGCCCTGATTACTATTACCGGTTGGAGGATAACCGATATTCGCTCGGACCTGCCATCGTCGGAGGATATAAGAGAGCTTCTGGCTTCATCGGTGATCAGCTCAAAGCATTTGGCCAGATGTTTCGTGGTAAGATCAAGGCAAGTGAGAGCTTAGGTAGCTTCATCTCCATAGGACAGATGTATGGTCCAAGTTGGAACTGGAGACGATTTTGGTCCATGACGGCGATGCTTTCCGCCCTACTTGGATTTGTGAATCTACTACCGATACCCGGACTGGATGGAGGGCATGTCATGTTCTTGTTGTGGGAAGTGATCACCCGTCGCAAGCCCAGCGAGAAAGTCTTGGAGTACAGTACCATGGCCGGATTTTTACTGCTGGTAGGTCTGATGATCTACAGTTTTGGACTTGATCTAATGCGCAACATTTAAGGGCTCTAAGCCGGCTCACCGAAAAATTAGGTTTCGTACAACTATAAATGACTAATTTTACTGCGTGAGTAACGACAGAAGAACAGTTGGAAGAATCCTTTCCACTGTTAAACCCACTTCTTCCTTCGTCAGACTCTGTTAGCACCTCGGCTACTGGGGCGTATTGTCCCTACTATGCGTTTATTGTTATTCTTCAAATCAGCAGAAATTAGAGAAGTATAATCAACAAATATTTGCTCGTGATTTTGAGCAGATAGTGGAAAACTTGAATAGTTAAATAGTTAAATACA
>JBCBIX010000157.1:0-4313 GCA_038523965.1 Bacteroidota bacterium | reverse complement strand
CCGATAACTCTTCCCGGATCGAATGCTGACAATATATCAATGTGGTGGAGGTTATTATGATCCTGTACCAAAATAGTTATGCGGATGCGATTATATGGTTTGCTGCTGTGGCTTGGAATGAGTGTTTCTCTTAATGCACAACAGTCAGTGGAGGGAATCTGGAAGGCTATCGATGATAATGATGGCGCTGTTACGTCCCACATAGAGATCTACGTGGAGCAAGGTGAGCTACACGGGAAAATCGTTGACATTTTCGAAAGGGAAAAGGATGTCATCTGCGTGCCCTGCAAAGGAGATAAAAAAGACCAACCCGTGATGGGAATGGAGATTATATGGGGGCTTCGTCAAAAAAAGGATACGTGGAAAGGAGGTAAAATCATGGATCCTGAAAATGGCAAGACCTATAAATGTAAAATCTCATTAGACCCTCAGGATGCTGATGTTCTCGAGGTGCGTGGCTTTATCGGCATGTCAGTCATGGGGCGAACGCAGCGCTGGGAAAGGCTTTAATGCAATAACTACCTAAATCGCAGTAGCAACGGTAAGACGTGAGACGGTAGGATGGCTCGAACCACCTTTCGGCTCTATGGTCACATTAAGAGATTCTGCTCGTGCTAAGTACCCCACGGATATTGGGTCAACGATAGCCATCGCCGCATCGAATACTCCAAGATCGAGCATCACACCATCCACATCGGCCCAGAGTTGGTATGTTTCTGACGCACTTATGGCAGGGAGAGACAGTACTCTGAGCATGGCCTTTTGCTGAGCATCATTCCAGTGGACGACGACCTCCGCAGGGATTTCAGGACGTACACTTGTGAGTAAGTAGGGGTGCGTATCTCCCGCGTTTAGGAACGCATGAAGCTCCGACAGCTCCTCACAATCATCGAACAGAAGGTTATAGTCAGCTTGGAGCTCGGCATAAGCGCTCTTCGTGGACTGCAAAGATCCGTTCATCATCGCCCAGGTGGCAGCTATACCGATGATCATAGCTGCTGCGTAACGCAGCATAGAGGTATACCATTGAGCTGGCGGAACTTTTGACTCCCCTTCTACATGAGGATAGAGCTCTTTAATGATGGTTTGACGGACTTCAGCTGGTGCTTTGATGGACTCAGATCTCGCATGCTGCTCGATCTGACGTTCCACTTCTCGAAGTGCTTGACGGACCTCAGGTTGATCGATAAGCATCATATCGACCTTGATCTTCTCTTCGATGGTCACATCTCCGAGGGCGTATCTCCTTAAGATATCAGACTGTAATATGTCCTGCTTGTGATCCACTACGTCAGTATGATAATCAGTAAACCAATGATCGCAGAGACGGACGGAGATACATATGAGTATACCTCACGTAATCTTCTGAGTCCACCCTTCACACGTGACTTTACAGTGCCAAGAGGTAGTCCCAAATGATCACTCACTTCTTTATGTGTATAACCTTGGAGATAAATCAGGCGAATGACCTCTTCGTATTTGGTCTCTAATCGCCCTATATGTTCTGGCAGATCCGTGTTCTCAGCGTGAGTCGTGGAAGAACTTAAGGAAGTTTGGATCTCGGATGTCTCATCTGAATCGCGGAGTAACATCTGTCGATACGCCTTGCTGTCGATGCGATTGAGAGCTGTATTCCTGGCTATCCTCATCATCCAGGTGAAAAGTCTGCCCTGGTTTGGATCATAAGTATCGCCTCGCTGCCAGATTTTGAGAAAGGTATCCTGAAGGACTTCCTTAGCCACCTCTTCGCGCGTCACAATTCGTCGTATGACTCCATACAATGCACTACCGTAGTCATCGTACAGGTCCACAATGCACGATCTATCCTTCGCCTTGAGGCCCGCGATATAGGTGTCGTATGTGCTGACGCTGGGCATGAAGAGGTAACCCAATATCATCAGTTAGGTTCAGGGTGGCCGCTCATACTTTTTTTTGGTTTGAAAAGATCCAAGGTGGATTAAATCTGGTAAGTGAATATGTCGGTGCGAATGTGACACCGCTGTTTTTTAATCCATCTTATCATTTATTCTAAATTCTTCTAACACATGAAAAAGACAATTGCAGTCATTTTAATTTCCATTTTTGCCTTTCAGTCCCAAGTACTTTTTGCTCAGTGTGGATCTTCTAAACACAAACGTGTCAAATCCTATGTACGTGGTCACGAAGATGTGGTAGATATCGCTATCGGATCAGATGTGCACACCACTTTAGTTGCAGCTGTAAAGGCAGCAGGTTTGGTCAATACACTGAAAAGTGATGGGCCATTCACTGTATTCGCACCTACGAACTTGGCTTTTGATCGGCTTCCAGCAGGAACGGTTGAAACTCTTCTGAAGCCAGCAAATAAATCAAAATTGATCGACGTGCTGACCTATCACGTTATACCTGCGGAGGTGTCTGCGACATCCTTGGTGGCAGCCATAGATGCATCAGGAGGACAGTTTGAGATCACTACTATCCAAGGGAACGTGCTCACTGCGAGCAAGAAGGGTAATCACGTGGTGCTTACTGACCAGCAAGGACGGATCAGCAAAATCACTGCTACTGACCTTAAGGCCACCAATGGCTACGTGCATGTGATCGATACAGTAGTTCTTCCAGGGTAGTACTCAACATCTTTTTTTCTGTTATCACAACCCCAATACCTGCGGCAGCCATAGCGATAGCGCAGGAATGAACGTGATAAGAAGTAAGACAAGAATCATTGTGATTAGCAATGGGAGGAGTGGTCGAATCACCTCTGTAACGGAGACTCCGGCCACTCCACTTCCGACGAATAGAATGGTACCTACCGGAGGAGTGCATAGACCAATACACAGATTGAGCACCATGATGATTCCAAAGTGAACTGGATGCATGCCCAACTCCATAACAATGGGAAGAAAGATAGGTGTGAAAATGAGTACCGCCGGAGTAATATCCATGAATGTACCGACGATGAGCAAGGTGATATTGATCACGATAAAAATGAGGATCGCGTGACTGACATGATCTAATAGAAATGAGGTGAAGAGTTGGGGTATATTCTGGAAAGAGAATAGCCAGGACATGGCCATCGATGCTGAAATTAGAAACATGACGATTGCAGTTGTCTTTGCACTTTTCAATAGGATAGGGCCTATGTCTGACCATCTCAACGTCCTGTATCCAAATCCTAAAAGTGCGGCATACACCACTGCCACTCCTGCGGCCTCGGTGGCTGTGAAAATACCTGCTACAATACCTCCTACAATCACGAACAGCATCAGTAGGCTTAGAAACGATCTTTTGAAATGAAACCAAACTTCCGATAAACGCACTCGATTTCCTTTGGGAAGATTACGTCTTTTTGCAATCAGTGCAGAAGTAATCATGAGACCAAGTCCCACCAAAATGCCAGGGACGTATCCTGCAATAAATAGTGCCGCCACCGATGCAGCACCTCCGCTCGCAAGGGCATAAATGATCAACACATTAGAAGGGGGAATAATCAAACCAGTCGTCGAGGATGCGATATTGACCGAAGCGCTGACCGGGCGAGGATATCCTTCTTCCTCCATGCGATCAGTCATAATGCTTCCGATGGCCGAGGCAGCCGCAACTGCAGATCCAGAGATCGCCCCAAAAAGCATGGCTGCTGTGATATTCACATATGCCAGTCCACCTGGGAGACTGCCAACTAATGACTTTGCAAAATCAATCAATCGTGATGCTGTCTCGCCACGATTCATAAGGTCTCCGGCCAAAATAAAAAACGGTATTGCCAATAGCGCAAAGCTGTCTATCCCAGTCGTCATCCGCTGCGTTATCGTAGTGATGCCGGGCATGAATGGGATACTGATGACTATGGTGATGCCGGTAGATAGTGCGATGGCTACAGCTATTGGAACACCATATAGTAGCAAACCAAAAAAACTTCCAAACAGGATGAGTAGACTGATGACTTCTATACTCATGAATCGATCTTTGAGAAGATATGAGATATAGAAAAGTAAAGTGTCATCAACCCACTGATGGGTACAATAATATAAACGAAGTAGAGTGGTAACTGTAGGGCTGGAGAGGTCTGTCCAAGACGATATGTGATGTACACGAGATTAGAACCTCCGATGATCAAGACGATTAGGGCGAACAACCCAACTATGCCATGTATAACTCTTGATCGTCGATGCCTAAGGCGATCTGGCAGCTTTGATACAAAAAAGTCAATAGCTAAGTGTTCGTCTTTGGCAGTAAGGTAGGTGATGCCCAGAACTGTAATCCAGATTAAAGAGAATCGCGCTAACTCCTCTGTAAATGTGCTCGATTGTCCAAGTAAAATTCGCGAAACGATC
>JBCBIX010000156.1:0-4321 GCA_038523965.1 Bacteroidota bacterium | reverse complement strand
AATGGATTATCCCAATCCTGTTCTGGACTCAAGAATCTCCAACTTTGGTTCGACGGGAAGGAAGTGAACCGACCCAAGAGTAGTCCTCTCAACTGCACCAAGTCAATACTACTGATACGAGTATCACCACTTACATCTCCCGCGATAATCTGATATGGATCATCAAAACGCTGGCTGCCAATTATGTGACGTTGAATCATCACCAGGTCGAGAGTCGAGACACCATTAAGCGGATCGTCATTCTTCTCACTGATTAATCGATAGGAATTCAGCATCTCCATATCTCGGAATGCATATCGTCCATCATCGTCGGTATATGTCTCTGCTCCAAGGTTTAGACGCACCCGAGCATTCTCGACTCTATCACCCTTGTATGTAGACACGACACCAGCAATCGATGCCGCAGCGACTGTTGTATCCGCACATACATTATCATTATCATCGATACTGAGTGTTACGAAACAGAAGTCTTCGTTCCCTTGATCATCCGCGACGAACATCATGATCTCCTTCGTGGTATTCATACCGTTAGGAATATCATCACAGTTGAAGGACAAGCTCGGGGTACTAAATCCATCCTCATCCTTGAAGAAAACCTTGACCAGGCTACAGTTATCATAACTCCCTATGTCAAAATCCTCAGCCCATATCGTGGCAGAGCCATCAGTATTCATCGTAGACGTAGAGATATCTCTCACACATACCGGAGTCGGCGCTTTCTGATCTACAAATCGTACGATAGTCTCAGCACGACCTTCGTTGCCACATCCATCGGTGACATACCACTTGATCAGATGTAGATCATTGATCGTCCCTTGTTGTGTGTTCATCGTGGCAGTGGCACCTGTTGTTGTACGTGTTCGCAGAACAGTTCCTTCATCATCGATCACTTCGATCAACCATGATAGACGATCACTATCTGTGATAAGATCTCCACACAACTCGATCGCCTCTGCAGTTACTACGTCTTCGCCAACACAATCATCGAAGTCGTCTCCTTTCGACTGTGCACCTGTTATAATCTGTACATCAAAGAATGATGGAGCATCAACCTCTGGAGCTGTATCATCCTCGATCTTAATGATCTGTTGGAAATTGTAAAATCCATCAACATCTACATTTCCTTCATACCTGAAGTACGTGGTACCGATATCACCACTTGGCTTGTCACATAGTTCGCAGTCGTCGCCAGGTTTTAATCCAGCAGGATAGTCACCATCTAACCATTGGTCATCGATAGCGATGAACGACTCTATATCCTCATCTGCGTCATTTCCATTGGGTCGATAAGAACACCAATCAATGATCGTCCACTTACGGATGATCTTACGACAAGAGCCATCTGCCTCTACTTCCTGATCATCATGACTGACGGCGAGGAGGCTGCAAGTAGACTGACACCATACTGGTGCATCGATGGCGTCACCTGCACATGTGAATGACTGTGACATAGCTACCTGATCTGCCTCATACACCATTGAATCCCCTTCGCACTCTCTTCTGAAGCCGCTCACAATCTCATCATCGTAGTGAGGCGGCCATTTGATATTTAGCGGATCAAAAGGTTTGGCAGCATTCACAATGATCGTCTGCTGACATCTCTCGACACCATCGATAAGCCACTGCCGAATGATCCGTCCTTCGCCACATCCATCAAAGTCTTCAACATCGACATAAGTCAATTCTCCTGTTCGACAGATCCCCCAGATCACATCTGGGAATCCGATCTCTTCAGGTCGATAATCCTTACCACACTCGATCACTACTGTCGGACACTGGATGGAACTACTCGACTTGTCTTCGACCAGCACATTGGTCCAGCTAACTCCACTTGGCGAATCTGGACTGAAGTCGTCTACGACGAGCACCACTCGCTGAATGCCGACATCTCCACAACAAAACTTCACTGCATCCTTACAAATCACGTACGGAATCTCCTCGGTTGTGACGTTGTCTTTGTCAACGCTAATGGTATCGATGAAAATGCCATCCGTATCACACTGAACCGCACGATACAGTCTGTTACCATTGGCGTCTCGCGCTGGACTTCCATCTCGGAAAAGCAGAGGTTGCTCCCATTCTTCGTCCAAAAGAACACACCTGCTCACGGGACCACAATCTGAATCATGACTACCCAGATCAATAGCATCAACAGATGCTTTAGCTATACCCCGCTGTTCGACAGGATCATAAACGATAATCGTATTGATCTCATCAGCGGCAAGTGCCACGGGAGCTACTCGATCCACGACCTCGACGATGAAGGTCACTGTACTATCGTTGCCACAACCATCGATGGCAGTGTATGAAACTTCTATTGGGTTATCGGAGATGGAGATATTACTGAGAATTCCATTCGTATCTATAGTTCCTGCACTTGTGCGCCACAATTGTTGGTCTACCCCACTGCAGTCATCGATAGCCTCTGCCATCAGTTGAAGTTCCGCGGTACACTCCCAAGGTACCAAGCTAACTATCATCGAATCGATAGGCTCAATGTTCGGCCCAATGGTATCGATTAGGATAATCCATTGGTCAAAATCAATGATTCGACCTGAGCAAAAGTCGAGGATGGACCATTCGCGACGGATTTTGGTATTCAGTCCAGCGCATCCACCGAATCCTTGATCGACATATTTCACACTGAGGTTGCATGTCGTCCCTCGGTCTAAGCGAATCAAATTGCGAATGGTGTCCGTGGTAGTCATCTGGATTGACTGAGTATCCTTCACGACCACATCTAATACTGCCCAAGTACCATCAGCTAACTGAACATTAGTCGGTACGATCGTCTGTATGATTGTATCTCGTGTCGTGGTCTGTGTTCTAACTCTAAATCCACGATCGATATAAGGGAAGGCGTATGCAGTGCCACTCCCTGTAGTTGCGGGAAGCGCATCAAAGTAGTCAGCTATAAACTCTGGGGTTAGGATTCCATCTGGTGCATCTTGACAAGGCACTTCGATAGCATCTGCAGCAGTCCCCGAACCAAATGGTCGAAGGATATCATTAGTATCTATCGGAAGTTCGACTATGGAGTCAATACGAATAATGACGCTTTGCTTACCCTCTGGTCCCAGATCTACTTTTCCTCGTACTACACGTTCGGTAATCGTTCCAGAACATCGATCTCCGCTCGTCTGGTAACTCTCGGTCAGTTCTGTGATCGGCGCAGAACATGATGCAGCGATGCTGTCTGCGATTTGACCAAGCGACAATAATGGTTCAAAGTCCTCCCCACATACATATTCGAACCGCTCTGTCTCTGTATCTGGTACGTTCTTATTCTCTACAATTACCTCTCCCCAGCAGCTCACACGCCCTTCAAAGCATGCATCCAGAACTCTAAAGATCAATTCTTCACCGACATGTGTTTCATTGACCGTATCACCAATGGATACGCCATTTTGAAATACTTCTACTGAGTAACGTGCTGGATTTTTGTCTTCATTGAGGAAGACGGTAGCCAGGTTTACAACACCGATACAGTCCTCGCCAAGCGAGACATTTACTCGACCCGCACATGCTAAGCTTTCACTCTCGCATCCACCGCTTACTGTAGCCGGAGCTGCTATTGATTCGACCATCATCGCTCCTGAGGTAGCATTCGCTGTTCCCGTTATACTTCGGCTGAAGTTGAGGGTACTCGTTCCTAATTCAAACGGGATATCTACTGTGATACATTCGTTAGGTCGCAGGGTCGGAGTATTGGCAAATATGAGGGTGTCCTGATCACCATCGAAACCTGAGTTCAGGCTTCCTCCTAACATAGCGATCCCTGACCCCGTCATCATTCCACCTGATCCCGTCATCGCAGTGAGCGAACCAGTATAGGGCGTGATAAACAGTCCTCCCAACTGATTAGCCAAGTCCACTGAAATCTGAACGTTATCGAGATCCTCATTAGCGGTGCTTTCATTTTTGACAGTGTACCGTAGCACAACGTCTGTGTGTCCCGGTATCTGGCTTGCCGCAGGTGTTTGAGACACTACAGAGACTGTAGTAGTAAGTACCGGTACTAAAATGTTGGCTTGCCATTCATGCGGGATTAGCTCCGTATGGAGCGGAGTCACATCTGTGGGCGTGGCTCCATATAGTCCTACTGAGAGTAGTGAAAGCACCACTGTGTAGCAGCGTGCTAAGAGGTTCGTATTACCAAAAGATTGGTCTAATACTGACATAACATCGGGTTAGAATGAACTAATAATTCTGTGATGCTGGCGTAGTGCAAAAACTTGTCCAGAGTCACACCCAAGCCGAGATATGCGTGAAAACCACTACAGGGTAATCACCCAACTCTGGATTGGTGTATCAGTCTTTA
>JBCBIX010000155.1:0-4384 GCA_038523965.1 Bacteroidota bacterium | reverse complement strand
GACTATGATATTCGTTGCTGGGTTGATATCATGTATTAATGAGATAGAGTCGATACCAAATGGACCATCTTTAGTGATGTCGATAGTGACAACATCATAAGACTTGATATTAAGTTTCGCTTCGAGCTCGTCTGACGAGGATGCTTCTCCAGCTATCGCATAAAATGGATTTCGACCGATGATACTCTTTAATCCCTCACGACTGAGATACTGGGTCTCACAGACCAATACTTGTTGTTCTTTCATCGCCATGTCTCGAGCACAAATTAATGGTAGTCGACCTAACTACATGAATGCTTCTCGGAACGTAAGTGTTCAAAAAACAAAAGCCCCGATGGAACGGAGCTTTTATTTGGTAGGTTAGTTTTATCAGTCACAGTGGACATTAGTTTCACTGAAACACATGCACCCTAATGTCAAATAGCGTACCAAACACGGATAAGCATAACATCACCTTTCTTGGAAGTTTCCCTGATGTGCGCAAAGCTCCTCCCTCAGCTCTTCCAGAGTTTGCTTTCATCGGGCGATCCAATGTTGGCAAGTCCTCACTTATTAACTACCTGTGCAATCGTAAGAAGTTGGCCAAGACATCTGGGACACCAGGTAAGACGCAGTACATTAATCTATTCGATGTCGAAGGTGAGTGGATGTTAGCCGACCTTCCCGGATATGGGTACGCACGGATTAGCAAGCGTATTCGCGAAAAGTGGGGTAAGCTCATCGAACACTACCTAACTAAGCGAGAGAATCTTCGCACCGCATTTCTTCTCGTAGATAGTCGTCACGAACCGATCGACTCCGATTTGGAGCAGATCCGGTGGCTTGGTAAACGTGAGGTGCCATTTAGCTTAGTCTTTACAAAGGCAGACAAACTCAAACCCGATGAAATCGAGCGAAACGTGAATATGTACATGCAACGGTTGGAAAAAGAATACGAGACTTTACCGAATCATTTTGTGACCAGTGCCAGTGGCAAGATGGGAAGGGTAGAGCTCCTGGACTATATCGATCATGTTTCTCGAATGGAATTCGATTAATGCAGGATTAGGTTCTATCCTTAATTCTAAATTAAGCATGACGCTTTATCATCCTCTTAATATCAGATTATGACGCCTCCACATTATTCGCCAGCCTATCGCAGTGGTGACTTATTGTTTATCTCCGGTCAACTCCCATTAGTAGGTGAGTTTCCCAAGTCTGCACCTGCGTCTATCGAGGAGCAATGTCGTCTGGTACTAAGCAAAGCCGAGGAGATACTGAAGGCTCACGGACTTAACCGCAAGCATATCGTTAAGACCACCGCGTTTATTACGGACATCGATTATTGGGGACCTGTTAATGAGATCTATGCTGATTTCTTTGGGGAGCACCGACCGGCGAGGTCGATTATTCCAGTATCCAGCTTACATTACGGATGCAACATTGAATTGGAAGCGATTGCTTCATTTACCTGATTGGGATAATTGATTTGACTTCGATCTCCACACCTTATGAGGCACTCATTTCTAAGGAAGAGTTATCCACTCTTCCCTTGGACCAATATACTGGGGTGATCCAAGTGATTGATCAAGCCGATGATGTTGCTGAGGCGATGACAGATGTTAATGATCAGACCTTCGTGGGGTTTGACACGGAGACGAAGCCCGTTTTTGTCAAAGGACAACACAATGATGTTTCTCTTGCTCAGATCGCCATTCCTGGCAAGGTGATTCTAATTCGACTCAACCAAACTGGCATACCAGACGAGTTAGTCTCCTTTTTTGAAAATGAAGACATTCTGAAGATTGGTATTGCACAACAACGAGACATCTCAGATTTACGCAAGCTGCGCGAGTTTTGTGCAGCTGGATTTGTGAACTTGGATGAGGAGGTATCCAAAATAGGAATCGAGAGCAATGGACTGCGCAAGTTAGCAGGCATCATCCTGGGCATCAAGATTAGCAAGAGTGCCCAAACCTCCAATTGGGAAGCCGATCGACTATCATCTAAACAACTCACCTACGCCGCCACGGATGCGTGGGTCTGCCGCAAGATGTACGAACGAGTGCAACCATACCTCGAGCAGGCACAGGCTACCCAGGATTAGTGGAAGTAAGAAGCTCCATTGAGATCCCATACATTACCGGTCATCCACATGCTTGACTCAGACATCTGAAGTACCGCGTGTGCGATTTCCTCAGGTTGAGCGACTCGATTCATCGGGCTTTGACCTTTTATTCGTTCGCCAACTTTACCTTCTAATCTGGCCCTTGACATGTCAGTTTCGACAAATCCTGGTGCAATACCTCCGACAAACACGTTATGCGGTGCCAAGTATCTGGCTAAGGATTGGGTCATGCTATGTAGTCCAGCTTTACTTGCTCCATAAGCTGGCATCAGTGGTTCACCTCTGTAGCCTCCACGCGATCCGATGTTGATGATATGTCCACTGTTTTGTGACTTCATGATCTGTGCTGCTTGCCAGCATACGTTGGATGGTGCGATTAGATTGGTAGCGAGGATGTCCTTCCAGGCCTCTTGCCATGACTGATAGTTCACCTCATCAATGGGGTGGTGGTAGCCGATCCCAGCATTATTCACCACGAGGTCGATGTGATCACGTTGGCGAGTGATTTGTTCGAACAGGCGACCGATCTCCTGTGGGCTACTGAGGTCACACTGATAGATCTCATGCCCGCTGCCTGGTAGTTCTGACAACAGCTTTCGGGCAGCGGATAGGTCTGTTCGGTAGACCATGATCACCTCCATCTCATTCTCAGCCAAGGCAGTTGAGATAGCAGCCCCAATACCTCGTGTCCCTCCAGTGACGATGGCTGTTCGGGTCACTATTGAGCTTCGAATGAGTGCATGTAATCTACGGTGATCTGGGTCATCGCTTTTACTCCTGTTACTAATCCACTCTCATCGATATAGAAGTCGGGAGTATGATGTGGAGCAGCCTCAGTCATCGGAACATCAAGTGGCTTCCCACCTGTAAAAAAGTATAATCCGGGAACCTCTCGGGCAAAGAAGCTAAAGTCCTCAGCTCCGGTAACTGCAGGGATTAGATGGACATTATCATCTCCTGCAACCTTCATTAATGAGGGGACAAGTTGACGAGTCAGATCGATATCATTGTGGGTCACAGGGTAGCCGATACGAATGTCGACTTCAGCAGTTGCACCTGCGCTTTCGGCGATGAACGTTGCCGTCTTTCGTATTTTTTCATGGATGATCTTCTGCATGTCTGTATCCAGAGTACGAATAGTGCCGATCATTTCGACCTCTTCTGGGATGATGTTATTGCGGAATCCACCTTTGATTTTGCCAACACTTATGACCGCAGCTTCTCGCGTTAGTTCAGTCTGTCGACTTACGATGTTATTCAGCCCTTGAATAATCTGAGCAGATACAGTTATAGGGTCGACCCCAGACCAAGGACGTGAGCCATGGGTTTGTTTTCCTTTTACGGTGATAGTAAATGCATCAGCAGCGGCCATAATTCCACCAAACTTGTAGGAGATGTGACCTACGGGCTGCCCTGCCGAGATATGCTGACCAAAAAAGACGTCAATACCATATTTATCAATCAGCCCTTCTTTGACCATGAGTTCCGCGCCTCCCTCTTCGCCAATAGGAGCACCTTCTTCTGCAGGCTGGAAGACGAAAACGACCTTGCCAATGAGTTGATCCTTCATCTCCAGAAGAATTTTGGCTGTACCGAGTAGCATCGCGATGTGCGTGTCATGACCGCAGGCATGCATGATCCCTACATCTTCACCGAGGTATGTCGTCCGTTCCTTGCTTGCGAAGTCAACAGGTGTCCGTTCTGTCACAGGGAGGCCATCTATGTCAGCACGGAGGCCAATCGTTGGACCTGGTCGTCCTGTCTCAAGAACAGCGACAACCCCAGTGATTGCTATGCCTGTTTCGACAACCAATCCCAATTTTGTGCATTCCTCTGCGATACGTTTTGCGGTGTTGAACTCGCGATTCGATAATTCTGGATATTGGTGGAAATGTCTCCTGAGCTCGATGACTTCATCGTTGACCGCGGTTGCCTTTTGTGCTATGACGGTGCTGAGGTCATCAGATTGAGCATTCAGAACGAGAGTTGAGGAGACGATAAGACAGGATATCCGGAGGAGTGTTTTCATATCACTTGATTTGAATTCTCAAGTTAAGTAAGTGAAGAAGAAGTCCTTGAGGCAAGCCAGTCTGTAACAGAATTGAGCATCGAGACAATCTTTGGTGTCTGGAGTAGTTTACACATTATCATTTTTAGTAATTACATTTCGCAAACACTTCATATCCTTCAACAATTCAAAATTCAATTATGAGCAAGTTTGATGAGTGCATGGCCGACTATAAGGGCCTATTGGACAAAATTGGCGTGGCCTACGAT
>JBCBIX010000154.1:0-4504 GCA_038523965.1 Bacteroidota bacterium | reverse complement strand
CTGTTTATCCCGGCTTAGTATAAAGGTGCGAAGAGCGCGAATACCAACGATGCCACCGACGATAACACCAGCACAGACGATGAGAAAAGCAACAACACCAAATCTCTGAGCCTGCCCTAAGAGAATTAACACACCGGCGACAACACCGAGTGATAAATAGGATAAGATGATTAAGCCTCGTGAGATAACCACAGAGGAGGTACTTGCTGTCGAAGGGATACCATATTTATCCAGCATATATACCTTGGAAGCTTCACCACCAATGACATTTGCTGGAGTTAGCATCGTTAGTGTTTCTCCTATCTGCCGAATCATAAACATTTTACCGAGAGAGGGAAGGGGTAGATCTTTAGGAAAACACTGGCGCCATGCTTCAGTAGCTAACAGGTAAGCCGTGCAAGTGGTGATCATCACGTAGCCAAAACTCCATCTGACAGCGCTGACCTGAGCCCATACCTCTTTAAAATCGACTTGTATGAGATACCACCCAAGCATGACGATTACGACTATCGCGATGACTGTCTTAGCGATAGACACCCAATTCAATCGCTCTTTTAATGGCATATGCTAAATGCAGAAGTAGTAGTTGTCCGACGGGCAACTTGTGAATTCACCTGACTACCCATCGTGTTTACGTAGTGATAATACTGCTCTGCCAGGCGGTCCCAGTGAAGAGGTTGAGTGAAGACGAGCCCTGCTTCGATCATGCGATATCGGAGATCTGGATGTTCTTCGAGAAGTTGAATCTTGTTGAGATAGTCTTTGGGATCATTTGGGTCACAAAGCATTCCGGTCTCTCCATGTCGAACAAGGGAGCCACTTCCACCCGCGTCTGCGATCACACAAGGGAGTCCAGATGCCATGGACTCGATAATGACGTTACCATACGTTTCAGTAGTAGAAGGAAATACGAAATAGTCAGAGCTGGCATATAACATGGCCAGGCTCTCGTGCGTCTGGTGGCCGAGGAAGTGCGCGCCAGGCATCCTGCGTTCCAAATCTTGTCTGGCTACGCCATCACCTGCAATGATGAGATTGTAAGGAAGCTTTCTTTGATTCATCTCCTGGTAGATCTGAATCAGCACGTCCAGGTTCTTTTCCCAAACTAATCGACTGGCAAACAAGATATTCTTCTTGCTATTCTTGGTGATTGATCGGATTGTGGCGATATCCTTTCGCTGAGGAGAGAAAAGCTTATTGTCCAAACCCCTTTGCCATAGGGTCATTCTGCTTCGTTCGACACCGATTTCTGAGAGCGTATCAATCATTGCTTCTGTCGGAACCAGGACCTGGTCACATCGATTGTAGAACTTTCTGGTATGCCGAATGCAAATGTTTTCAGCGATGGTGGGAATCACAGGAATCCCTTTACCATAGTACTTCATGTATGACACGAAGTGTGTGTGATAGATCGTGATAACAGGGAGTCCACTCCTTTTGGCATATCCAAGGGCAAAACTGCCCAAAGGGGATGGCGTGGCGATGTGTATCACATCAGGTTTAAAGGTATCCAGCGTATGGATAATCGACTTGCGATTCCTCCATGGTGCGGACATTTTATAAGTGCGATTAAACGGAAGTGTAATGGCAGGAAGGGTGGTGACAGGATGGCCAATGGAATGTTCCGGAGGAATACCACTGAAGAAGTGATAATCGAAGGCGGTAGTATCCATTCGGTCCAAAAACTGGAACATGGTTCGAGTGGCCCCATCATAATCGGGGACCAGTACTTCCGAAAAAAAGGCAACTCGCTGTTTTCTCATAATCCCATGCACCAAAGGTTAACACACAAAGAAAATTCGAAAACAAGGGTCAATGTTGGCGGCTAAAACATCATAAGGCTAAGGAAATGTAAATTCTATGTAACCATAAGCCGTCAAATTGTGCAGCAATCGTTAGAACAGCATGAATTTCATCTTCATTCCTGCCGCTGGCAGGGCCACTCTGCTAACATTCCGGATACATATCCTTAATGTATTGACATACTGAGTGTTATGTATTTAAAATTTTGATAATGGCTTAGATTTCTCTCCACACTGTGGCTTGAGAAACTTTGTGATTAATCAAAGCGTGAACTATGTTCACTCGCGTTGTTCTCACCATTTGTTTAGCCACTTTCTTTTTCTCTCATTCAACGGCCGATTTCGGCGAACAAATACAAGGAGGAGAGTCTATCCAGTCCTCCACGAGAGTTGGTGGCCTAACGTTATTATCATTCAATGCCTGGGCACTACCTGTCTGGATTCCAGGCATGGCGCAAGCGAAGCGCTATCGTGCCATCCCAAACAAGCTCATAGAGCAGGCGCCAGATATCCTCTGTGTGCAAGAGTCATTCGCTGTGAAGTTTAGAAAGCGTATTCTTCGTGGTCTATCAGATTACTATTACTCTGGCAGCGACTACAGCTGCAATCAGCGCATCGCAGGTCCGATACGCAAGGATTGCTACGGAGGATTGATGACATTTTCTAAATATCCAGTCATCGATGAGGAGTTCTATCCATATCCCACATTCCCTGGGATGCGCATCGAAGAGGTCATTGGTGCGAAGGGATTTCTTTTGACTACTGTCAACTATCAAGGTGAGATGGTCCATGTGATCAAAACCCATCTATATGCCGGTGCGGATGACAAATCAGAGAAGTATCGACACCTGCAGATCAAGTATATGCACGAAACCTTGGATAAGGTCATCGAATTAGATGCATACCCCGTCTTCTTATTGGGTGATCTCAATACCAGACATCCTGACATCTCCTGTTCTACCTCCCTCAGTGCATCTCAGACCTACGAGCACGTCGTTGATAAGATGCAGTTCATTGATCCGAGTCACGAGCTTCTGGACAACTGGTATACGATGGATTACCTGAATAACCCTTACGCCGGAACAACAAATGGACGGGAGAAGCTCGATTATTGTCTGTACCGCTCTCCATCTTCTCGACTCATTACTACGATTAACCAACACACTGTCTTTACAGGAACAGAAAGCATATCGGACCATCTGGGATGGTGGACCGAGGTGAGCATTTCTGGTGTTGATTGGCCGGCTTTGGCGGGAATTGAGGGGGACTACTCCACTGTGATAGCGGAATAGCCAATGTTACCTGAATGTAAATTAATTGTAAACTTATAATGATCTATATTTGAATGTGTCGATGCTAACGACATACAGCAAACACGCATTCAATGAGATACGTATTCATATTTTATATATATGTTTTTGTCCATTCTCTTCAAGCAGCGAGTACTCCATCCTTAGGTCTGGAAACTAAGATCCCTTTTCAGGTCATTCATGGACTCATTGTGGTCGAGATGACCGTTGATGGGAGTCGTGGTCACTACATATTAGATACAGGAGCAGAACAACTGGTTCTTAACCGAACTCCAGAACGAGAGGATCTGACAGTTCTCACCGCTCAGGGAGACAGGATTGCCCAGCAGACGTCGGCCCAGCTCTCACTTGGGCATGCCGAGATCACAGAGGTGGATGCATGGATTGTGGATCTGCATGGTCTTTTACCATCCATCCCCCGAGACCTCAAAATCGATGGGTTGGTAGGATCATCTGTACTCGCCTCCCATGATATCCTCATAGATTTTGGACAGCGTCAGATCAGCATCTTACATCAAGCGAGCATCTCAGATGTCGCCGTCAAGGGAGAGTTAGTCAAAATTCCTATTCTCAATATGGTAGGTCAAATGCCAATCATCGAAGCAGAAATCGAGGATAGAATCTATCGCATGGGGATAGACTCTGGATCCAACATCAATCTTATAGACGCTGATCAGGTGGACTTCAGACGTGATCAGCATTATGACCTGTCAATCGGTAATCTTCGATTAATGGATCTTCGGATTGGCGTGGGTAACCTTCCAATACGGGACGAACAGAAAGATGCCGGGATCCAGGGTATCATCAGTCTTAGTGCATTCGATGCTGATCAAGTTCTGATTAGTACTACTGACCAAGTGGTATACATCTGTTACTGGGATGGACGTGTCGATTCTCCGATCACAGAAAGATCCTGACACCTCAAAGGTGCCAGGCCGATTAAGAGTTAAGCATCCTATTTGGCGGACTTTGGTTTGCGTCCTTTCTTTTTGAAGTTGAACTTCTTGGCGCGTGCTCGGATGTATTCTCTCCACTCCATATCATCTGCCCAGACGATATTGCTATGGTGATTGTTGTTCCGATCGATATCCTTGTGGATGATGTGTGTGTGATTCTCTGACTTTGGCTCTACAAAGGCCAGCGCCACTTGCTTGTGCACATAGAGGGCTTGGTTCTTGTCATTACTGCCCTTTATACTGGCACGATGAAATCCTCGTACATCAGGATGTGTCTTGATGATTCGTTCCGATTGAGTGTTTTTAGAAATCGCCTTTGCTCTTCCGAGATTTGAGATGTAATACTCTTTTTCACGTGGTGGCGATAGCCATTCGATTTTCTCCCACTTCTCATTGGGTAGACTTTCTACTTTAGACATGTTCTGCTGATTTGAAG
>JBCBIX010000153.1:0-4516 GCA_038523965.1 Bacteroidota bacterium | reverse complement strand
GTTTTGAATCTTCCATTGGTAGGGATTCAACCTCAGCAAGAGATTCACCCTGCACGATATCATCAGGGTCATTGTCATCGATGATCGCCTGGACCATGGCGTCGATATTAACCTGAAGGGAGTCCTCAATGAAGATGGTACTGTCCAGATCAAGCGTCGCGTAGGCTGTGTCTTTTACATTAACCGGCTCTCGCACTTCCTTTGGTTCGGGAGCATTCAGTCTGAAATAGGTCAGGTCCTGGTCCAGATCCGAGATGTAATTACGAAGCTGAGCATAGTAGCGCCATTTGACGAATGAGTCACGCCAACTGTCAGCGGAGAGGATAGCCACCCACCTTGGAGTAGTCAACTTCTGGTAATAAGCGCGCCGTAAAACAACACCAAGTTGCTCTCTTTTGCTACTTACCGGTGAAGAGGCATAATCAGGAATAACAGCGACTCTACGGGGCGCAACAGTTAGGATATCTTCCTCAAAATCATCGACCTCCACAGTTTGCAATCGATCTTCTGTTCGTAGTGGCACAAAGTCCTCCTCCAAGTCTTGTGCGTGGGCAGCACAGACGAGCAGAATTAGGCTATATACGCACGTAATGACTCGGAATCTCAAATGCTATCTTTTTAGGAACATCGAATACAACCGATGACAACTTAATGGAGATCCTGGACTTGCCAGTTTCAGGCGTATCAACAAAAAGCTCTTTTTTGGCAGCGAATCCATCTTCGTCATAATCTGAAAGTACAGCTCGCGCATTTCTTCCACTTTCATCTCTGATAGATACAGCTCTTAGCAACTTCTTATCATCCAACTCATAGGTGTACTCGATCGAACCCCTGCGATAGTTGACGATATGATATTCGGCTGATCTAAATGTATCGACTTCTGCAGCTGCCGGTATTGGGAATTGCCCTACAATCACATCCTGGAGTTCTCTGAAGGTCAGATACACCTTGTAGTAGTCCGTAAATTCTTTGAGTGGTCCACTTTCATACAGATTATCAAATCGATACAGAACGAAGCAACTATCTGGAGTTAGTAAGGTCCGAGCCGCTTCGATACTGAGTTTTTTGAAATTCATGAAGATCACGCTGTCCCTGACCATTCTGATATTGGTTCTTCCGCCAAGGCTGGACTCTTGTCCATTGACCTTTATTTTACCCTTCGCAGAAAACCAGTTGTAATTCCTCTGATTCGACTTCATCCCTGTTAAGACCTCCTCCAGAGATGCTGAGCCTACCCGATCAATTGTCTTCTTAGAAGTAACACAGGAACTCAAGACCAGTATACCGAACAATCCGAGAAAGAGAATTCTCATATCTCAGCGATTTTGGCCTTGATACGCTCTGGATCGCCACCCTTCTTTATGGCTTGTTGGTATGTGGATTTGGCTTTGCTTCCCTGCCCATCCATCAAGTATAAATCCCCTAAAAACTCAAGACCAGGCGGTCTAAGTATCCCACTCTGGATCTCTTCGATGTACTCTATAGCTCCTGGAATGTTTCCTGCATCCGCCATTATTCGTCCTTTCAAGATATGTGCCTGCTCAGACATCGGGCTGTCCACACCAATCACAATGGCTTCCTCGGCATACTCTTGTGCTTCATTGGCATCACCCGCACCATAAGAAACCAATGCTTGATAGTAATATGGACCAGCCTGATTGGGATAGTAGTCTAAGGCCTCCGCAGAAACATCAGCAAGTTGATCCATTGATTCGTTAAGCCAGAGACATCTCATGTATTGCTCCCAGACTGCATAGTTAGACTTCTCCAGATCGAGTGAGGCCTGATAACCGTTAATGGCCTCGGCCAGATCACCAATTAGAAAGTTGATATCTCCATATATCGCCTGGGTCCTGAAATCTTGAGGGTATTGTTGGATTAGTGAGGTGCCAAGGGAGAATAGTTTCTCAGCATCCGCCTCGGTACTTCGCGACATAACATTTGATAGAGCCTGGACTTTAGCCGCGATGCCTACTGATCCATCATTGATCAATGCATTAATGTTACTTTTTGCTGAACCGATACTGGAGGCATAGGACTGGAGTGCAACCCTTGCATCTTGGTTATTGGGGAACTCCTTTAGGACACCCTCATATGCCTTTCTTGCCTTTCGCTCTTCCCCTATAAATGCATAGAAATCAGCCAATTTGACCTGGTACCTCGGTTCGTTAGGCGAGCGTTCGATCCACCCTTGGATTTCTCGAATTGCTTTCTTGGTATCCTGCTGATCCAAGTAGAGATCGATTATTGCATCGCTCCTGGCTTCACTTCTGCCCCATCGCTGGTCTGCAGCGCGATAGGCCGATATCGCGTTAGCAGGATTCCCACTTTTCTCAGCACTAATAGCCCAGCGCATGTAGAGATCTGGATTGTCTTTTTTGACAGCCAAATTCTGATAGATCTCGGCAGCTGGCGTGAAATCTTGATCTTCTTCATAGAGTGAAGCCAAGGTCATCTGATACCACGTATTATCAGGTGCATAGTTCACTGCCTTCTTAGCTACACCAAGGGCATCTTCCAATTTACTCAGGCTTAGATAAACCCTTGCCAAATCATGATACGCAGCGGCGTTTAGAGGATCGCTTTTGATAATTCGCTGATAGGCATCCACTGCCTTGTCATACTTACCCAGTAGCTTGTACTGATTAGCAATGATGAACAAACCTTCTTGCCCTACGGCCTCTTCAGACGTCCTCTGTGCCATAACAGCAGAGGATAGAATCACGAATAATAAAAACACTGGCAGTACTGAAGACACTCGCATCACAAGAATTTGGTCCATGATCACCTACTGGCAATCAAAGTAAATGGGTCTACACTTAGTGAGTAGTGATTAATGCTATGATCACATGTGCCGTCACCCAATCCACCCATAATCAATAGTACAAACGACAGATAGGGCATAAGGATGGTTACCAAAATGCTAAGCCGACAGATTATTCGACAGTAGTGATCTTCATCATGTTCGTGCGGAACCTCTTTTCGATCGGCATACTACCCGTGTTTACAACGATGTCCCCTTCTTGGATCACGCCTCGATCCTTGAGGATGGCAATGGTATCATCTATCGTCCCGTCGGTAGTGGTGAATTTATTGTAGTAGTAGCACTCCACACCCCAGACAAGATTCAGCGTCTTAAGCATCTGAGGATCACTGGAGAAGATGCAGATCTTAGTATCTGGCCGATAGCTCGACACTTTAAAGGCCGTATATCCGGATACCGTGATGCCAATCAGGGATTTTGCTTTGACCTTTTCCGCTGTCTCTGCTGCTGTTAAGCATAGTACATCACTGAGATATGTATTTGATTTACTATTCGCCTTGGGTCTCTTACTCTGAATCTGATAGTTCTTCTCTGCCTCGAAAATGATGTTGTTCATAGCCTCCACTGTCTCCACAGGATGCATGCCGACAGAAGTCTCACCACTGAGCATGACGGCATCTGTACCATCAAGAACTGCATTGGCCACATCGGTCACCTCTGCACGAGAGGGACTTGGGTTAGTCATCATGCTCTCCATCATCTGTGTCGCCACGATGACTGGTCTGGCTCGCTGGATACAACGTCTGATGATATCTTTTTGGATAGTAGGTACCTGAGCGATCGGTACTTCGACACCGAGATCTCCTCTGGCTACCATGATCCCGTTGGATGCTTTGATGATCTCCTTGATGTTTTTGACAGCCTGAGGTTTTTCAATTTTAGAAATCACTTTGGCGCCATGTCCGCGAGCTTCAATCAGCCCTATCAATTCGTTGACTTCCTCGGCAGTCCGTACGAATGATAGTGCAATCCAATTCACTGGGAGATTCTCCAGGATGAAGTCGAGATCTCGACGATCCTTCTCTGTGAGAGAGGGCAATGAGATAGCCGTATCCGGTAGGTTGACTCCTTTGTTTGACTTGAGGATACCTCCGTAGAGCGTCTTCAGTCGAACAGCACTGGCTCCATCGGTAGAGACCACCTCGAACACCAATTTACCATCGTCACACATGACACGTTCCCCCACATTCACATCTTGCGCAAACTGTGTGTATGACATGTAGACTTGCTCAGCAGTCCCTATACACTCCTCATTTGTAAAGGTGATCTCCTGGCCTGGATCAAGCGGGATTCCACCTTCTTGGACCTTGCCGACACGAAGCTTCGGACCCTGGAGATCAGCTAAAATGCCCACATGGGTGCCTAATTCCTCATTGAGCGCCGTTATCCGATGAAATACCTCTTTGTGTTCCTCGTGCGTACTATGCGAAAAATTGAGTCTGAAGATGTCGACCCCCGCATGGATGAGTTCTCTGAGCTTATCAACAGATCGCGATGCAGGTCCTATAGTCGCGACAATTTTTGTCTTTTGCTTCTTGTCAGTAGTCATGATGATGGGTGTAGTTAGTTCTTATGAATCACTGACTGACAGGGCGTACAAGGCGAAGGATAGCACGATTAGGTAGCTTCTCGCCGAGCAACACATATACCTTCTTTCATGTCAGACTTAGTAAATGTAGAAATTAGATGCCA
>JBCBIX010000152.1:0-4629 GCA_038523965.1 Bacteroidota bacterium | reverse complement strand
CCTAATATCAGTAGCCAGTTGTTGACCTTTTTCGATGGGCATAAAGTTTTGAAATCCGGGAAACATGCGAAACTCATCCTCTTTACTGATCTGATGGGTATAGACTAATCGACACGACTTAGGGAGGTTAGCGCTATAGTTGATCAAGACTTGGTCATGGATACTCTCCACATCCTGAGATCTAACACTTCCGATAGCGCGCATGCAGTTTACGATGGCAGCGATGCATCGATTGGTTGACTTTGGATCGCCATGCTGCCCAGCTTCAAATGTGATGGGTACACAGTCGGCACCGTGGATACTACGATGCTGGAAGTAGTGTAGAGTGGTTCCTTCTATGCCTTGAAGCATTTCATGGATCACCGGAGCATGTAATTGCATAGCGATATCCACGCTTTCATCCTGATCAGCAGGTATGACAAAAATGCCACCATCCGAGCTCGTTGTATGTAGGTCTAAGACGATGACGACTTCTGGGCGATATCTTCTGACTTCTTGGTGAATACAGCTTAGCAAAGACCGCAACTCGTAATGCTCCCGGATGGATATCTCATTCGGGTTGGAATTCATAATGGACTCCACTTGTTGGTCCGTCCATTGACGGTTGAGGTCAATGTCTATGAATCGCACATTTTGTTTGGCTGCAGATAGGTTACCTATTAAGCCGACGAAATTCCCGCGATATCCAAATGAAGGATTACGAATAGGTTCCACCTCGAGCATCTTGCGCAGCAGTCGGATAGCCTTTATCCCAGCCTTTTCGTTACCGTGGCTCGCTCCGATGGCGATGAGCAACGGGCCTGGATGTGATCCCTTGTATCTCGCCAATACGCGAGAGGATTTAGTAGTCGCTGTATTCACCGTCCCAAGAAAAGAGTTCTTTAAGGATCCTCTGGCATGATTTGTGACTTCTCATAGACCAGAACCAAACCCCTCAAACCTGTGAAATTGATATTGATTTTTTCTCTTTTGGCCAGCATGAATTCAGTTGACTATCGACTCAATTACATAGAAGAACACAAAGACCTGGCTGTTATCGAAATGCATCGAAAAGGTATACCAGCAAGTATCAAGTTGGCTCAAGCCATCCTCGAATCCGATAGTGGTACCTCTCAGTTCTCACTCGAATCCCACAATCACTTTGGAATCAAGTGCAAAAAGTATTGGAGAGGGGAGAAGGTGATGCATATCGACGATGATACGGATGCGAACGGAGACTTAACCGAATCATGCTTCCGTGCATACGAGGATGTTTTCCATTCTTATGTCGATCACTCCAATTTTGTAGCTCATAGCGACAATTACAGACCACTCTTTGATCTGGATCCGCAAGACTACAAGGCTTGGGCAAGAGGTCTTCAAGAACAGGGCTATGCTACTGACCCAAAGTATGCAGAGAAGTTAATTGCGATTATCGAAAAGCATCAACTATATGAGTATGATCGACTGTAGATCAGCCGTGTACATATCACACTATTACATATAAGATTTATCGTAGATGTTGTCAGATTAGGTGTCAACATCTACTTTTATGATTAGATCAGGGCGTGTTACAATGTCCTAATAAACCAATCTCGAGAGAAGAATCATAGAGCCGAAGAGGCGATTATTCCTACTCTTGGACCTTGGCGACCGCCCTGATTTTCCTCTCGTTCCCACCCATCTTTTTGGGTCTTCCGCAGATATCTTAAAAAAACATATATGTATTTTTTTAATATCTAAGGATAACTCCTATACTTGTGTGGTCCGACGGTAGAAGAGCGATCTATCTCCCGCTGGACAGCCGCCACACCTAAGTTGAGAATCAATAGAACCTTTCTGTCGGGGTCATTCCGACACATTGATTGCTTAACAAAAACAGTATTACTTACATGAAAGCTTTACGACTGGTCCTAATCACCAGTATGTGCTTGGCATTAGCTCAATTGGCAAAGGCGCAGGTGAAAATCGGGGATAATCCTCTGGACATCACGACGGGACGACATCTTGAAATCGAAAAGAGCGACACTTTTCTTATCGTAACTGACGACGTCCAGTTTGGACGGACAGGCTCCAGGTCTGACAATGCAACGAGCGATGCCTTGATGATCAAGCTCTTTGGATACGGATTAGATACGAAATTCTATCCCGCGAGTATCTCACAACCACAGCAAACAGCGACACTTAATGGAGTCAAATCCAATGTGTTTATGGGTATCACAGACGATGGGCAGTTGATGGAGGTGCCGATCCGATTGGATATCCAAGTGAGCGAACCAGACACAAACGGTACCCTGGCCTTCTATAATGGTCTTGACACTTTTGGGCAGGTTGATCTGCGTATTCTGGATACGATGATGGCATTCGACTACGAGCTCCAAGAAGCACTAACCTTCATCGACATGCAGATAGATGCGGACGGCGATACACTTACAAGTAACGAATATGTCGATTCGCTATATATCACAGATGATACCCTATGGGTCCGAGAGAACGGGCCTGCAGAGCAAGGTGCTACTAACCTAATCGGAGTGGATATCGGAGCATATCTCGACGCGAACACATTTTATCGTGCAGATGGGGACTTTGATGAGAACAGGTCAGTAGATGGAGCAGGTTTTAACCTCCAGTTTACCAACCTTGATTCCTTCAGATTGGTATCGACATCAATTACCAATTTGAGTTCACCACAAATCGATCTGACTGCCGGTGATACCATTGACATTGATGCCGGAGATGCGGTTAAAATCGATGCCAATGAGATCTTCTTAGATCAAGGAGGTACCACAGTAATGGGCATCAATTCGACACAAGAAGTGAAGTTTGCCTCTTCCTCGGTAGACTCTATTTTATTCTTAGATGACACTGGGGTCATCAAGGCTTCAGAGTATGGAGATGGTCCATCCGTATCCAACTTCGCGACTATTATTGGTGCGTTGCCAGATGGGACGTTAGTGGATATCGATGTGGATGACGTGTTGGCGAGACAGATCGACAGTACGATCTACAACAATGATGGCACCCTTACTGGAGATCGCACGCTCACAGGTGCATCAAATGATCTGACCTTTACAGGACTTTCTGACTTCGATGTGACAGCCA
This sequence comes from Bacteroidota bacterium, assembly GCA_038523965.1. Classification (GTDB taxonomy): domain Bacteria; phylum Bacteroidota; class Bacteroidia; order Chitinophagales; family Saprospiraceae; genus JAJRXG01. The sequence goes on along the minus strand of JBCBIX010000152.1, from coordinate 1,548 downwards.
CAGATGGAGTGAGTTTTACTACAGACACAGTAGTCGTCACTGGAGAAAATCGAGTGAGTGGGCTGAGCGATTCTGATGACGCCGTAGCCTATAATAGTATCATAGGTGCGACAGCTGATGGTACTCTCATCAATGTTGACCCAGCAGATATCCTTTCTACACAGATCGACAGTACGATTTACAATAATAACGGTACGCTAACAGGGGACCGCACACTCACAGGTGCATCAAATGATCTGACTTTTGCAGGACTTTCTGACTTTGATGTCTCAGCTGCCGATGGTGTAAGTTTCACAACGGATACAGTCGCAGTCACGGGCGAAACCCGGGTCAGTGGTTTAGGAGACACTGATGACGGCATTACCTACAACAGTATTGTTGGTGCTACTGCCGATGGAACCCTGATCAACATTGATGCCAGTGACATTCTCTCAACTCAGACAGATAGTACGATCTACAACTTTGATGGAACACTCACTGGAGATCGGACACTTACAGGAGGCACTAATGATCTGACATTTACGGATCTCTCAGAATTCAATATCACTGTTACTGACAGTGTTGAGATCAATGGTGAAGTCCGCATAAGTGGGCTGGACGATGCTGATGATGGAACTACGTTTGCGAGCATAGTCGGTGCTACCGCAGATGGGTCGTTGATTAATGTAACTGCTGACGACATTCTTGCTACTCAAGAGGATAGCACGATATACACACATGATGGCACTCTTACTGGAGAGCGAACAATGACGATGGGAGGAAATAACCTCTTCTTTGTCAGCGACTCTGGATCAGATACTACAGCCATTGACTCATCTGGACGCATGATAATAGGTGGAGGAACATTTACCAACGGGGCCATCGCCAGTAACGTAAAACTGGAGGTCAAGGGTGATATCCTTGCTGTACAGATTCACTCCAGCTCAGATCGCCGCTTCAAGAAGAACATATCTCCTGTCGAAGGTGCACTGCGCAAAGTCATGGGGCTCGAGGGTGTGAATTATGACTTCCGAACTGATGAGTTCGCTAATCGCAACTTCCCAGAAGAGAGACAACTCGGGTTCATCGCTCAGGACATCGAGGAATTCTTACCTGAAGTGGTGCGCACGAATGGTGACGGATACAAAGCAGTGGATTACTCCAAAGTGACAGCACTGTTAGTCGAGGCCATGAAAGAGCAGCAGCAACAAATCGAAACCCTGAAAGGCCAATTGGCTGAAGCAACTGATACGAACCAAGGTCTCGCTAAAGAGATCGCCAGTATCAAAGCTATGCTCCAAGGTGTTAGCAATCTTAATGTGGCGGATGAGGATTAGGATCATCTGACACGCTATGCAATGAAGCCTCCTGCCATCACAGGGGGCTTTTTTATTCTTGATCATCAGATAAATAGTCGTGCAGATCGTCTTTTAGACCACCAACCTTTTGGTGGTTTAGGTTGTACTCCATTACGAAGAGGGCATTGTTCTTAGAGGTTTGTTAGTGGATTCTTAACCAGAACTTAGCTACAGACTGATAAGAACATCTCCTCCAAAAGTGTTAAGAACA
>JBCBIX010000151.1:0-4645 GCA_038523965.1 Bacteroidota bacterium | reverse complement strand
GTGAGTTAGAGCTGATTACATTGCGTTCTTTTGGTGACATAGAAGTATGCAGAATCGAGACATACCCTTTTTAGCTCCTGCCTGAATGGTATTCTTGTGTAAATATGTAGAGGCTCATTGCTATAGTAGCAATGAGCCGTAAGTCTATCCTTTAGGCTAACGCATAGGCTCGCTCCACAGGCCAATTATCCTCGTATCCTTCCCTCCAAGCCTTGGAGGCGAGCTCTTCGTCCGTGGCTTGGCAGGCTTCGAGCTGTGCTGTAATGTCTTCTACATCCATGTCCTGACCGATGAAAACGATTTCGTTTTTGCGATCACCGAAGTCAATGTGCCAGTCACTCTCGATAAGCTTTTGGTTCTCCACGAACATCCAGTAATTGATGCGCTCTTGATACGGCATACTACTCCACCACACTCCTGCGCTATCAGCACGCAACGATCCGCCTGCTTGACCCCAGATCAGCGCTTGGTCGGGACGAGAGGCCAACCAAAACATGCCTTTGCTACGGATGATATTACTCGGAAACTTATGCTGCACATACGCCCAAAACCTCCCTGGATCGAAGGGCCTCTTGCTTCTAAATACAAATGATCCGATGCCGTATTCTTCCGTCTCGGGAGTGTGTTCTTCTTTATTCAGTTCTTCGATCCAACCTGCGCTCTGCTCAGCCTCTTCAAAATCAAAAAGTCGAGTATTGAGAATCTCTTTTGGGGCGACCTTGCTAAAGGTTGATTCGATGATGCGGGCCGGCGGATTCAATTTGTTGATGAATGCCTTGAGCACACCAAGTTGTTCTGCAGATACCAGATCTGTCTTGTTCAGAATGATGACGTTTGCAAATTCGATTTGGTCAGTAAGGAGATTGACGATCGTACGGTTATCACCATCTATATCGGTCAGATCGCGATCGACAAGAGTCTCTGGGCTTCCAAAATCTTTGAAAAAATTGAATGCATCTACGACGGTCACCATCGTATCTACATAGCTAAACCGGGATAAGTCGATTCCATTCTCTTCATCGACAAATGAAAAGGTCTGCGCCACGGGGATCGGCTCACTGATGCCTGTGCTCTCGATGAGTAGATAGTCGAATCGGTCCTCTTTGGCCAGGCGTTCCACCTCGATCATGAGATCTTCTCGGAGTGTACAGCAGATGCACCCATTGCTCATCTCGACTAACTTCTCTTCAGTTCTGGAGAGTGTATTTTCGCTTTTGACTAACTCGGCATCCACATTCACTTCGCTCATATCATTGACGATGACGGCGACCTTGAGTCCTTCTTTGTTGTGTAGGACATGGTTAAGAAGTGTTGTCTTTCCGGCTCCGAGAAACCCACTAAGTACTGTTACTGGTAGTTTTTTGGTAATCATAATGTCACAATTAAAATTGGAAAGATGAAGTGCTTTATAATTTTGAAAGTAAAATCTATTAATTAGTTCCAGACCTTGGTAGTAGCATTCGTATCGATGCGCAGCAGAAGCCTTTTCTCTCCGCTCTCTTCGATTGTTGGACTGCGATGCACGATTGCTTTGGTCTGGTGGTGAGGATACATTGCTCCTTTGAGTAGAGCGATCGCACCTTCGGGGACCTGCTGGATGAGTTCTGGATCGATTACGATGCTTTCATTACCATCATATGAGTCCAGTGCTCTGCGATTAATGTTGTCATTCGTCAGCCAGAGCGTACCTGGCCCCGTGTATGTACATAGCAACCTCACGTCATTGATATCGGTGTGAAACCTCCTGCACATGTTTGTATTTATGGATGCCAGCAAGAGGCGATACTCAGCGACTTCCATTATCTCATCGAAACGTGTCAGTGTAGCTGAAAGATCTTTCATCAGCGTTTTGAAAATGGTCGGATCAAGAGTGCTCATCACTTCTACCATGATGGCGTCGATACTGCCAGACGCTCTCACTTCGAGATTTTGCTTGAGAAAGTGATTGATTTCAGCTGTATCTACACTTTGATTTCGCTCTTGGATGGCCATACTGACATGACTATCATGGATGTGATCCAGCACATCTGTTGTCTGGCCCACGATCCAGTGCTGGAGACGATGTCCTTCGAGCTGCACCGATGTAGACGTTTTGGTAAATTGCATAGATGTACGTTAAGTGCGATTGCCTTTCGCAAATATATATTAGTACAATCCTAATGCAACAGTGTTGCACATCTGTAATGTATAACTCAATTGGTCGACGTGATCAATATGCAAGGAGAGTGGAGAACTGCCACTATGCCAAAGTTTTTCTGCGGACACGCCCAAAGGTATCGACCTATCACCTTATGCTATTATCAAGTTCAGAAGCAGTGGATACCGAAACGACAACATCATCACAGCGTACAGCGCAATGGGTACCTCCAGTAAAAGAATTGGATCTTCTTTCCTGCTTTATAGGTTTGCACCTATTCATCCAATGCAGTTGAGGAGTAGAGTAGATCGGAACTTGTTACAGATTATTTGTTTGGGTTCGTTCTTAAGGCGTAAAAACTCAGGATGATCGCCGATGCAGATACTAAGGTCATCACCGTACCAGGCACAAACTTGACAAACCCACCCAGATCCATGAACAAGAAGTAGCCAACGTCTGCCAAGCCACCAGTGATAGCAGCAAGGATAATCGCGTTTCGATTACCTGTCCAGACGTAGATGGCGGAGATCAACGTGACAATCCCGATCCATAATAGGTTGAAACCATGCTGCCCGATGATGGCCCCAGCAGCTTTGGGATAGTCCGCCTGTACTTCGCTCAGACTCATCGCGTCAGCGATACCTGCTACCGACGAGGTGATGTCATTGCTCAAGATCCCTTTCATAGTCAGTACTCCTGCGAGGATGTGTACTGCACCCCAGATCACCCATAGGATTGATGATATTTTGAAAAATGTACTGTGGAGTTGCATGCTTTGAAGCGTTGTCTGTTCTGTTGCAACCTAAGTGTTGTCACCCACTTGTCCGTTAATGTAGATTAAGACTTGAGATGTGTGCGCCGCTGACTTTTGACTTTGCTAAGTGCCTCAGGGGTCACCCCGAGATAGGAGGCAATCATTTTTTGAGTAATTCTCTGGCTGAGATTAGGGTAGGTGAGTACAAAATGATCATATCTCTCGAGCGCAGTAGCACTCATTAATTGAATCACACGATTTTGCAATACTTCTATTCGCCTGATAAATTTCTGTGTTTCAGTTTCCTTCTTGATATCTTTTTCAGTGATCCGGAGTGTGGACTCTTCGATGGCTTGGATGAATAATTGTGTCTCTCGCTCAGGTGGTACATAATCCGCCATGATCCATCCCTCTGGTGCGAACATGAAGATGTGTTCTTTACCTTTCTGATCAATGCAATAGCTGCGCAGCAGACCAGATGACACATGATAGATCTTACTGTTGATTTCTCCAGGTCGTTGTAGGATCCCCCCTTTTTGTACTGTCGTTTCCTTGTTGATATTGGTGGTCTCTTTATTGATTATCCTCAGTTGTATCTTATTGCTTTAGGGATATTCATATGAGTCTCCGTTCGATATTTACATTCATTTTTGGTATTCCAGTTCGTAACTGCGTCTTTTTCTCAGCTCAGTATGTATTTACCAGCATAGCACTGGACAGAACGGCCAATATAATAAGCTGCTACTTATAAAATCTTGACTCTTCTTGTCAACCATAAAAGATTCTGCCTCCCGACTCTGATCAACACATAGTACCTCGCGCTCAATAGAATCATGTACAACTCATCTGGTCTATTGACTGGTTTTTGATGTCGGTTGTTGTAACTACTATGCATTGTAATCATATTTCGGGATACCTGTTTTGCCGAGACTTGAGATTATAAAATGTCGAGTGTTTGGCCGGCGTCCAGATGGACTTCCACTCTGCGATTGTTATAGTGCACGACGGTATCACCACCATGATCTGAATAGATGGACAGGGCAGTAACCTCTCCGTCATACCAGCGAAACCGAAGTTCGAATCCGCCTCTCGCCTTCACCCCGTATAACATACCATGATCCCAAACATCTGGGCAGGCAGGAAGGATATGGATATCGGACTCAGAGGAGTGAATGAGCATCTCCAGCACTCCTGCAGCACCACCAAAGTTGCCGTCTATTTGGAAGGGTGGGTGAGCATCAAATAGATTCGGGTACGTTCCCCCACCTTTTGAAAAATCAAAACTAAATCCTGTTGGCTCCCTGTATTTCAATAATTCACGATACAGTTGGTAGGCTCTGTTTCCATCTTTGAGTCTTGCCCACAGGTTGATTTTCCAACCCTGAGACCAGCCTGTACTTTTGTCTCCTTTTACATTTAAGGTCTGTTTTACAGCCTCGGTTATTTTGGGAGTTGTCTCTGGGCTGAGGTGATGCCCCGGATACAAGCCGAATAGATGGGATTGGTGGCGATGCTTTGGGTCCTCATCTTCCCAATCGTGATACCATTCCTGTAAATACCCTCCTTTTTTACTAATCTGGTACGGATGGAGATTAGCATGAATCTCTTGTAATTCTTTGATGAAAGTTCTATCTGTATTGAGTATCTCCGCTGCTGTAATTGTATTCAGAAATGTTTCACGACATAAGGCTAAATCTGAGGTCGAACCATACAGAGTTGCTCCATGATATCCCTCTGGAGTTATATAAATGTTT
>JBCBIX010000150.1:0-4653 GCA_038523965.1 Bacteroidota bacterium | reverse complement strand
ATGGATCTGATGAACTGATAGACATGATCGTCAGGACGTTTTGCACACCAGGTGTTGACGAGATCTGTACCATAGCTCCGACGTTTGGGATGTATCGTGTCGTAGCTGGTGTGCAAAACGTCCTTACGATCATGTCTATCAGTTCATCAGATCCATTACCCAACAGAATCTGATCCATTGATATGCTACGCCAATCTGCGATAACTGCTCGAAGTCTACGATGATCACTGTCAGGATAACGATTGTGATGTGATTCGAATGGGTTCTCGTTCGCATCTAAGAAGACCTCTGCTCTCCCCGTAAACTCATCTCTGGCAGAGCTAAAAGGTGCAAGAGCCCATATGTTGGGACGCACAAGATCCTTAAGCGTCCTCATTGGCTCCCTGAGTTTTGAGATAATCGATACGAACTTTTACCGCCTGGGCATGACCTTGTAGTTGCTCATGCCGCGCCATTGTCATGATGGTATCACCAAGCTTTTGGATGCCCGCAGTCGAAATTTTCTGAAAAGTGATCTTCTTAATAAATGAATCGAGAGACACTCCGCTATATGATCGTGCATAAGCAGCCGTAGGTAAGGTATGATTAGTCCCTGATGCATAGTCTCCGGCACTCTCGGGTGTAAGATGGCCCACGAATACAGATCCAGCATTGCGAACCAAAGGCAAATAATCCTCAGCATTATCGCTCAGAATGATGAAGTGCTCGGGGGCATATTCATTGATAAAATCAAATGAACGCTCTACATCCTCAAATACAACGGCATATCCATGGGCTAAAGCCCGCTCAGCAATATCGCGACGAGGCAGTTCAGTCAATTGGAGACGAAGCTGATTCTCCACTCCTTCCAAAATATGGTGATCAGGAGTGACAAGGACGACTTGACTATCCGGACCATGCTCGGCCTGTGAAAGTAGATCAGCAGCCACAAACTCTGGATGGCTACTGGCATCAGCATAGACGAGCACTTCGGATGGCCCCGCTGGTAAATCCATCGCAACTCCGTAATCCATGGCCTTTAGCTTAGCTGCCATAACATACTGATTACCAGGGCCATAAATCTTGTAGACGGGAGGAATGCTGGTCGTACCAAATACGAGCCCGGCTATTGCCTGTGCACCACCAGCCTTGATAATGACATCTATACCGCATCGCTGCGCTGCGTAGATTATCGCCGGATGAACACTGCCATCCTGTTGCGGAGGGGTCGTAAGTACCACCTGATCACAGCCAGCGACTCGTGCTGGAACACCTAACATGAGGACAGTACTGAACAACGGTGCAGACCCTCCCGGAATATAGAGGCCAACACGCTCGATCGGACGGGACTCCTGCCAGCACTCGACCCCCTCAGTCGTCTCTACCTTGCGAGGGATGTTGATCTGTGACTGATGAAAGGCCATGATGTTAGCATAGGCCACGTCGATAGCACGCCGCAATTCGTCATCCAGATGTAAAGCCGCCTGCTCGATCTCCTCGGACGTAACTTGCAGTTCTGCTATGTCAACTCCATCGAACTGAGTGGTGTACTCCTTGATGGCTTCATCTCCCCCACTCTGTACTCGATGAAAAATAGTTGTGATGAGATCAGCAAGCTCTGCCGCTTCCATTCTTGGTCGCTGAACAAGCTGGGCTTTCCTCTGCTCTCCAGGATTTACATATTGCTTTAGCATCATTACACGACCATTTTATCAATAGGTACAACCAGGATGTCTTCGGCTCCCAACTGCTTAAGCTCAGAAATAACTGACCAGAAGTCATTCTCACTAATCACACTGTGCAGGGAACTCCAGCCCTCTTCGACTAAGGGTAACACAGTTGGACTCTTTAAGACAGGCAGGACACCACTTACAGCAGCTATTTTATCATTTGGGACATTCATGAGCACATAGCGATTTTGCCTCCCTTTCTGGACTGCCCTTATGCGAAACAAAAGTTCCTCGATCAGTTGCTCTTTCTGAGGGTTTAGGTCTCTATTCGTGGCGAGTACCGCCTCTGAGCGCAGGATTATTTCCTTTTCTTCTAAGCCATTTTTGAACAGCGTGCTTCCTGAGCTGACGAGATCGCATATTGCATCTGCCAGACCTATGCCTGGAGCTATCTCCACAGAGCCAGATATCAGGTGCATCTGAGCATCGATCCCATGATCAGAGAGATATTGCTGAAGTGTATTGGGATAGGAAGTAGCGATTTTCTTTCCCTTTAACCAATCCATCCCTGGGTAAGAGGTTCCTTTTGGCACGGCGATAGAGAGGCGGCATTTTGAAAAGCCGAGTTTCTCTCTGATGCTAACGTCAGCCTGCTTTTCTAAAATGGTATTCTCGCCAAGAACCGCCAGATCAGCCACTCCGTCCTCGAGGTATTTGGGGATATCACTGTTACGCAAAAAATATACGGATGCATCAAAGCCTCGAACCTCTGCCTTGAGCTGATCTTTGGACTTATCGACACGCAAGCCGGCACTGCGAAGCAAAGCGATCGTATCGTCATGAAGACGACCAGATTTTTGGATGGCGATATTGATACTCATTGATGTAGTTGACCTGAATTCATTAAAAAAGCCCACTCACGGAGGTAAGCGGGCTTCTATTCTGATTTATCTTCTTCTATTCTATAAAGAAAGACGACGGACCCGCTGCTCCATATGATGATGGCTATGATGTACGTGATGTCGCTTCATACTACAAGTATAGGATTTCCTACAGGAATGTCGAGATAACTGCTTAGTCCCCTTTTGGTTCAGATTAGGTTAGGGAGAGTTTCATCCCTGGGAAACAGAGTCTTATCCATCAGAAAACTAAAATCAAATAGGGCCCCAAACGCCCTTTGAAGCTCCTCATTCAACTCAGGAACCTGAAGACTGCGTTTTACGGCGCTTAGATCTGAGAGATCGACATCTCCCATCTTGTACGACACCGATAGTCGTTCGTCCTCGATCTGAAGTGTGTATCTCATCTCATGTTTGAAGAGGGTACACTTGAAGCGATCATGATTCCATTCTCGAATTACTCTCATTGGAAAAGGATTAAGGAGGTTAGATAACGATAGACTTCTCGATGAGTTGGGTGACCGGAGAGCATCTCTTCATGCTTGGCTACCGTCGATAGATCGCCCCTGGCAGCTGGACCAGTAATCAGATCTCCTGGGTTCTCGAAGGCGATTTTTTCTAACCCTTGGCGGATGAGGGGCACGAGAGTATCGAAAGGTACATTGTGCTTCTGGCAATAATCATAAGCCAGACCATATAACACAGTGGTAAAATTATTGCTAAAGACTGCTGCGATATGCAAATGTGCTCGAGCTGACTCCGGCACTCGAATCACCTGATCTGATAGTACTCGACAGAGACCTTCAAGAGTATCTTCTACTTCTGTGTCTTGGGCAGAGATCACAAAAGGCACTTTATTCCAATCGATCGATTGTTCCTTTCGTATGCTATAGACTGGCCAAATAGCTCCCTTTGCCGCTGGAGAAGCAATTTCTGAGATGGGCTTAACACCTGAAGTATGCACTATAACTGTGGTCCCTGCGACAGATAGGTCAGCGCTAACTTCACGAATCGCATCGTCAGATACAGCTATTATAACCACATCTACGCTATGATGAACCTCATAGCTGTTACTATACCTGGACTGAACCGAAGCAGCCAATTCTCGTCCCGTCGTTGCATTTCTGGATGATACCTGCACAATCTCCAGCCCTGCGGCATGGAAACCATGGGCCATATGATGTGCGACATGGCCCGAACCAACTATACAGATCTTGTTATCCGCCTTCACTGCTGACTCGACTTGGACGACCGATGAGTGGCAAGTAGTCATTTATTACATCGTTCGGAACAGCGATGGAGAGATGATAATGCCTAAGCTTCCACCCAGTCTGATCACGCTGACACACCCCGGATGCCCGACAAGGCCCCATCCAAGTATCCAGCATCTCGTCAAACCAAGCCATGCCTGTGGACTCATCAATAGACCAATTTCGCTCCTGTGGGACTAAGGACCATGCTGTATCACGTTCGAAATAGGGTTGGCTCCATGACCTGAGCTCAGACTTCGTCCATCGCTCGCCAGGGTCAGTACCAATATATATGGCATCATCAGACAGGGTGTTGAAGAAGACATCTTCGTCTGCCACAGCCGCAGCCTGGTGCCAGCTGTCCATCAGCAGATCAAGATCAGACTGTGCTTTGGACTTACATCCCGTGGTCCTTCGAGTGTCTGTGATCGAAGAGATCATCCATCTCGACTTATTATTGATAAGTTCGAAGACATTCACCCCACAATGACTTAGACGATCTCCCAAGTAAAAAGTGTACTCAGTCCAGACTGAAGCCAAGGGCCAGTCCACTTTAATATCATAGGACCAAATACGCTCGTCCCACATCGCATCATGAGGTTGTCCAGCGGCTGAGGCAAAGTCCATGGCGTCAGTCTTTCGTTTTAGGATCTTGCCTTGCTGATCTTGGTAGACTGTATATAAGCTGGCACCTTCCAGGAATAAGGGTTGTATCATCGTCGAATCCGCCGCTCGCATCCCATCAAACATCGTCGTAATGGTGGACTTAATGGCCGCTTCCTGATTGGCATCGAAATTCTGGGTCCGAAGAGTAGTGCAGTAAGTGATGAACAGCAGCATACAAATCAATCGGAC
>JBCBIX010000149.1:0-4731 GCA_038523965.1 Bacteroidota bacterium | reverse complement strand
CGGAGCATCGGAGGCAGTTAGTTGTCGCCTACTTTTTATCCCTACTCCATTGGCTGGTTGGAACGATGGAGTTCTTTATCATCCTGAATGCACTTGGCATCGAGTGCTCATATGTTGATGCCTTCCTGGTCGAAATGGGCGTGATGGTGTTCAAAAGTATCGGAGGCTTCATTCCCGGGCAGATAGGTATTGAGGAATATGGTAACAAGGTGATGTTAGGCATGCTAAGTGTGGCAAATCCTGCAATCTGGATTGTCGTCTCAATCCTACGTCGTGCGAGACAATTAGCTTGGATCCTGATCAGCCTGATATTCGTACTCACCTTCATGAAGATCAAGCAATGGAAGTTCTCTTTATAAGCCACAAGTATCCACCATCAGTAGGTGGGATGCAGAAGATGTGCTTCGAATTGGTCAAAGGAATCGAGCGCAAACCCAATAATAAGGTGTACACACTGTGCTGGGTCGGCGGGGAGTCTAAGGTTACCTGGTTTGCCAGACTCCGAGGCAGGGTCAAAAAAATTCTACGTAATCATCCTGGCATCGAGGTGATCCACCTCAATGATGCGGTAATGGGTCTGGCATGCACATGGCTGGCCGATTATACTGAAGCCAAGGTCTGCGTGACCGTCCATGGTCTCGATGTTGTCTATCCGCTACCTATCTATCGGAATCGTCTATTCCCAAGACTGGATCGTCTCGATCATATCATATGTGTGAGTCGATTCACCGCGGAAGAATCGATCAAACGGGGAATCTCACCAGATAAAGTAAGCGTCATCTACAATGGCATCGATCACCAGATCGCCGGAGAAAACATCGATGACCAACATCGATCCGAGCTACGAAATAGGTTATCTCTATCCGCACAACCAAAACGAATTATCCTGGCGGTTGGACGTGCCGTGAGGCGTAAGGGATACAGTTGGTTTGCTCGTGAGGTACTACCTCGATTGGGGCCCGATGTACTCTTTGTCATTGCAGGCCCTCTGGATGATGCCTACTCTTGGAAGACCATGCGCTATCAGCTGCTTCCAAAGTGGTTTCGCCGATATGTCAACTTATTCCTTGGTAAGTCATCAGATAGCAAGACCATCAGCGAACTGCTTGATGCACCCGAGCTCTCATCCCGGTTACTTCATGCGGGACGCGTAAGCGACCGCGATCTGGTGGCACTTTATGATATCGCTGATATTATGGTAATGCCAAACATACAGGTAGAAGGAGATGCAGAAGGATTTGGCCTTGTAGCTCTCGAAGCAAACATGAGGGAGACACCTGTCGTTGCAGCAGATTTAGAAGGGATAAAAGATTCCGTCATTAACCAAAAGAACGGTATTCGCCTCCCATCTGCCGATGCAGACATGTGGGTTGACACGATGAGTGAATTGTTAGACCAAGAACATCGATGCCAGTCATTTGGTAAAGCGGCCAAAATATATGCCATGGATAACTTCAGCTGGGCGAAAATGGCCGACGACTATTTTGCGTTATTCGATCGATTGCGTTTGCAACACAAATCAACTGATCATCAAACCTCCAATGCTGTTGCCTAAGTCATGAACATAGCCATCATAGTCCAAGGAGAAGGGCGTGGACATCAGACTCAGGCCTTAGCCCTAATGGAACAACTCAGTTTAACCAGGTACACTGTGGCGGTCTGTCTGGTTGGGTCGAGCGACGATACTCAGATTCCTACTCTGCTGAGATCGACAATTTCTTGTGATGTACTCCCTTTCAAAAGTCCATGTCTGAAGTACGATAAACACACCGCTAAGCTTAAAGTGCTAAATACGATCGGTCAGAGCTTCCGATATCTACCCTATTATATAGCCAGCTTAAGCTATCTCCATGAGATGATGAATAAATATGAGATAGACATCATCATCAACCTGTACGACATCTTAGGTGGTTTTTACAATGGAATCATCAACCATAACAAGAGACCATTTCTCTGCGCTGCGCATCAATACCTTCTGCTCCATCCAAAATTCCCACATCCCAAAGGGTACTTCTGGTCACGGGCGATTGTTAATCTGAATAGCCAGATTACATCCCTCGGAGCTGTCAAACGAATCGCACTATCATTTGATCCTCAAGTCTATGACAAGCAGTTTCAGTTAGAGACGGCCCCCCCTTTAGTACGAAGGAAAGCCCAAGGTCAAATCGGCCAGCAGAGCGATGACATCCTGGCTTATGTGAATATGCCTGCTATGGCCGAGGAGTTAGTCTCATGGTACCGAGAGGAGGGCATTGATTCTGAAGTCCACTGCTTTTGGTCAGGTTCTAATGATACCTGTCTCGAGCCCCCAGCCGGGTTCAAGTTCCATGATTTAGATGGACAGAAATATCTGGATTACATGTCCCGATGTCGACTACTCATCAGTACAGCTGGGTTTGAGTCGATATGTGAAGCTTTTCTGAGAGGAATTAGAGTTATCACTCGTCCGATGCCGAACCACTACGAGCAACTGTGCAATAGTATAGATGCCCAGCGTGTAGGGATAGGAATACACTGCACCCCCGACTTGCAAACGGCCTATAATGCACTACCTCAAGGTAATATTAACACCCAACGGTTTGAATCATGGGTATCACAGTCAAAAGACCTTTGGATCCAAATCCTTAACAAGACTATGGTACGGAGGCGAAAACATGTGACTATTCGTACTGTGAGTCTATTCGCACGCCTGATCCTGTTCCCCATCAAGAGAATCGTAAGGCTTGTGCTTAACCCAGTGAAGCGAGTTGCTTTACTGCGTAGGTAAATTACGCAAGTGCGACACGACCTTAACGAAACGTGTAGGTTCATCGCCCATGTCTTTCTTATAGTCTACACGGATATCGTAAGTCTCTACACCAAACTGCAGAAGAACATCTTTAATCTTTGCCAAATTGAGTTCGAGGAGATCTGCAGTCCTATGGTTACGCGGAGCGGTTATTACTATTTCGTTAGCGTATGTCTGTTTGTAATGAATCGATAGATCGGACAGATTAGCGATCATCACGTCGCTGAGTTCTCCCTCCTTATCAGAGAAGGCAATGAATCTTGTCTGGTCCAACTGTTCCTCAGTCAGTCTCTTGTAGACGACCTTCGCTGCTGTCACCTTTGATTCGTGATCACTGCTGTCGTCAAAGTAGTTGTCGACCTCCATGTAAGTGGTCAAAATCTTCCCTGAAGCATCTACGTCTGCCAATAGGGCTCGTCCATTGACAACGACAATAGTCGTTTCGATATCAGCTGCAAAGAGCGATAGACCTATAACAAGGAATAAGAAGAGGGAGGCTAATTTTTTCATCTTGAGTAGTTCTGTTCTTCACAGCTTTACTTCAAGATTTGTGCCAGACTTATCTCTTATTGGACATCATCTGAAGACGAGATGGTAATCGAGAAATAGGGCTCATTATTCACTGCCTTTTCTTGTACGATCACCACATCGGCATCATGAACCGCTGCAGAAGTCATCTCTTCGATGAATCTACCAAGTGAGGCCGACCCTTCTAATTCAGATGCTGAACCATAATTCTTCACAATAACCTTAGGAGCAGGGGTCTGGTCGTAGATAGCACCGATGTAAGACATTAATCCACTGAGATTAGCCTCTGCTAAGTCCGCATAGGAGATTACTATGATTTCTTTGGTAGGCTTTTTCTTAGAAAGAGTGTCTTTTGAAAGGCTTGGTGCGCCAAAGACAGGGATACCGATGTTTACTATGACAGTAAACACCAGCAATGCGGTGAGTTTGCTGGCAGTGTGCATGAGATTATACTTGGTGATGATGAAGCTGGGACCTCATCATCCATATGTTCATTTGTAAAACTATTCTAAACGTGAGGTTAGTTCAACCTCGATATGGTATTTCCACCAGAAATAGGGTAAACTCCGACGTCCAAAGTTCCTCAACCACGGGTTTTTACTCCGTTCCACTCAGGATATGGACCTCCAACAAGGAACCAAGATCAACCTGAGCGGCGCTATCCAGGATGACTTCTTTGGAAGTGAGGTAGATCAAGGAGTTGGATGCGAACTTGTTTTGTACAGATATGCTATCCAGGGCATAGTAGGCTTGGCCTGGGATGTCAGTACTATTCAGGACTAAGTGCTGAGTTTGGACTGGAGGCAACTTCATCGTATTCCCAAAGCCACCATTATCCCCAGAGGTTCCTCCTGTGCCGTTTACAACATTCCCAACGAAATAAAACGTAGCCGTGTCTGTCGTGCTACTCGGAGCCTTCCATCGGGCTTTAAATTTTGATGAAGTAGATGGTTGACTATGTTCGATATAGGTCTGTTGGTTGCTACAGCTATTTGTAATCGTCTGGATGTGCATACCAGGGTCCACCGATAACCAAGAGCCTATATCCATTGTGTCTGGACCAATCACGGTGGCCTGAAACCCATATCGCGAAAAGCCACCTTGCGCTTTGATGACATCCACTACAACCTCATATTCTTTGCCAGGGAGGTACGATTGGACCGGCCGATTAATCACTGGATCGATGATCGTAATCTGTTCCGTAGTCATACCGTAGGATCCACCCAAATGACAATCTCCACAAACGCGAAAATCATCGCAAGGAGCACCAGTGTTTCCCTGACCACCGATAAGAGCTCTTCCACCACTACTCGACGTTGTTAGGATGGCGATGAAGACGAAGGCACGATATCTGTACCAGATAGCAATTCAAACTACAGGTTTACTCTACGTATGCAATCTCTCAAAAATGATAA
>JBCBIX010000148.1:0-5062 GCA_038523965.1 Bacteroidota bacterium | reverse complement strand
ATGGTCCCACTGCACAAATCCAGTGAATGTCTCGTCACCTTCGGTAGTAACAGTGCCGTAGAGAGGCGCTCCGTAATAGCTTGTTAAGTCATTTGGTGCTTGGGAGAATTCCACTTTTGTAATACGATCCCAATTCAGTTTGAGATGTCCCATCTCTTCGTCTATAATCTGGACATCCGTCTTGATGTCATTTGACCCACCTTTGAGTTTGATCACTTCACCTGTTTTGAGTTCTAATTTGACCCGTGATCCGCGTCCCAAGGTCATTGATTTGATGTCTCCAAACTGGCATGAGAACTGATGAGTGTGATCGCTATCATAGTTCCATCTCCATCTATTGCGCCCCAGTGAAAGGAAGTTGTTGTCGCTATGCTGTTGTTCTAATTGGTTGATCTCGTCTCGGCTTAGATAGTCGAGGAATTCATTTTCTGGTTTTTGCGAATTGAAAAAGTCGAACCAAAAGGCCTCCTCCTTACCCCATCGCATTTGCCCTGTGTAGACTTGGTCATCCTCGGTGTAGACTGTGCCATATAGGAGGATGGTAGACTCTGGAGATGCGATGGTGTCTATACGAGAAATGAAGGCTGCATTCACGAATGCTGTGATTGCAATTAAGATGAGTTTTCGTTTCATGATTCAGAAGTTCAGTAGATAAGAAATTGAAAGTTTGACAGTTCAAATATGCTGTGCTACAAGGCTTCTGAATGGCTCCGTCTTACTGAACTGGTACATAAGCACCCCGAATCGGACCTCACCACAACAGATCAGTGCCTATCGATCCAGCCATGACTTCAACAGTGGTGATCGTTCGGTACTAACGACGATGTCTTCATGTTGGAGCTCTGACTTGGGTAGCTTTATCTTGAGGCGTCCCTTGAAGTGTGGATGGATTTCTTTTATGGCGTCAAAATGCACCAAGAACTGCCTATTCAGTTTAAAGAAGTGCGAAGGATCCATCATTCGATCGAGTTCGTCGAGGGTATGATTGATGGGAAATCGTTTTCCATCTCGATTAACTAAGAAGGTCATTTTGTCCTTGCTGTAGAAGTACAATGTTTCTGTGGTTTGTATAGAAGTGATCTTGCTGCCGAGTTTGCAGAGGAATCGGGATTTATAGATTTTCTGTTGTTGGGACAGCATTGTAGTTAGCTCCTTGAGAGCATCTTGCTGACTTGGTCCTGATTTGAGCGATTGGAATTTTTCAATTGCTTGTGCAAGTCGCTCGGGTTGGATAGGTTTGAGCAGGTAGTCGATCCCATTCGTCTCAAAGGCTTCCAGTGCATACTTGTCGTAAGCTGTAGTGAATATGATCGGTGCGTCCAGCTCTAACCGTGCCAGTACAGGAAAGCAGAGACCATCGGCAAGATGAATGTCGCTCAAGATCAGATCATGAGGAGGGGGCGTGCTAAAGAAATTAAGTACACCTTCACCAGACTCGATGACTGCGATAACTTCAATCTTTGGATCGATGGCATGCAGCTGTTTTTTGAGTTTTTCGGCGGCATAGTATTCGTCTTCGATGATGATAACTTTCATAGCTGCTAATTTTCATGTATCGTAAGTAGAGGCAGTTGGACAACAAATCTGTCATCCAAATTTTGGATTTGTGGGGATCGATCTGTGAAGTAGGCGTATCGATTTGTGATATTTTGGAGTCCAGTACCTGAGTGTGAGCTTTGGTCAAATTGTTTGAGATTTTTAGAATTCTCTACTATAAGTGCTTTGTCATCTGCTGTAATTGATATGGTCATTGGGGCTTGTGAGGTGATTGTATTGTGCTTGATAGCATTCTCCAGAAGCATCTGTCCAGAAAGGGGTGGTAGCGCCTTGGAGAGATGGGAATCGTCTATATCAATGTGGATATCAAGTCCATTTTTCCATCTGATCTTGATGAGATAGATATACGCTTTCATCAGTCGTAGCTCCTCTTCTAAGGTGGTGAGATCAGAGAGTTCAGATCTGAGTATGGTTCGATAAACTTCTGCAAAACGATCCAAGTAACGTTTGGACAATTCTAAATCATGGTCCATTAAGGAGGATAGAATGTTCAGATTATTGAATAGGAAATGAGGATCCAAGTGATTACGTAAGGACATCATCTGACTTCTTGCATTTTCTTTCAGAAGTTGTTCAGTTTCTAACTGTGATTGATTCCAGGCACGGACGAACTTGATTCCAAAATAGACCGAGATGCAAGGTAGAATCAATAATGCGCTATACACATTCACCAGAATAATCTGACCAAGATCTGGGGCAGTCTCGGTGTATAATTGTTTGAGAAGAAAATAAAGACCGTTAACAATGAGCAAGGAGACCACCAAGCCCAAAACCAGCTGGACAACAAAGCGGTAGCTCTGATATCTCACCCAGGGTAAGGCTCGATCCAACGCGATCGTCACTAATCGATTGGCCAAAATCATCCCAGCGACACCTAAGATCACAAGTATCGAGGTAAGTAATAGTGGACTGTCTGTCTCGGTGTCGTGATACTGATGCAGGAAGAAGGCCACTCCGATGAGCAGGGCAACGATAATGATAGCTGAGCGGCCTATCCAGGACTTCATCCAGTAGGAGTGAGTATAGCGTCTAAGCTACCTAATCAAAAATAATCTCGTCTACATCATCCCAATCGATGGTGATACCGCTCTGATCTTGATCATTGACGACGATAATTCCATCATTAGAGCTACTTACATCCTGTCCATTTCCAAGTAGAATCTTTTCGCCTACGCGTAGCTCTATGAGTGAGTAGTTTCGATTTTTTGGGATGATTCTTTTGATGTTTCTAAAAGGTATGGTGTAGTCGATCTCATTATCAGATCCGTTCAGGCCTTCGATATCCCACATTTCATCTTTGTCAAATACTATCTGACCTTCGTATGTGTTTCCATCAAAAGTCAAGACTTGGCCTGACAACGGTTTTGGCATTGGAAAGTCGTTATAGCCCAATGCGCTGGCGGGGGTTGTAATTTCTAATTTGTCAAACTCTGACCATGGCAGCTCGATCTCTCCTATGTCATGATGATAGATATGGATACCACGGTTCCCATTGCTAACATCGTTGGATCCATCCATAACTAATTCGCGTCCACTTCGCAGGCTGACTCGACTACGCCCGCGTTGTTTTTCGATCTGTGCGATGCTTCTGAAAGGGATGGATTTCTCACCATCACGGCTGTCGCCATCGAGGACATCTTCACCGATTCGCTCGTCGTTATCCCATTTGATGTAGCCCTCATACCTGTCTCCGCGGATTGATGTGGCGATGCCATAGATCGGTGAATCGTATGGTGGATTTATTTCAGTTGGCGCTTGGAATAGTTCGATACGTTCGATGCGGTCCCATCGGAGCTTGATCAGTCCCATTTCATAATCATGGAATCGTAGGGTAGTGCCGATATCATTGGATCCTCCTTGTACTTGGATGATGGATCCATTTTTTAGTTCGATATCAACTCGCTCCCTTGACTTTGGGTGGAGCACGGCGATATCGCCGAACTGACAAGAAAATAGACGACCAGAGCCGCTGTAGTTATCTTTCCACAGGTTAGCTACTTTCCAGTCGATCTTACCCCATGACCAAGTCTGTCGATCACGATGACTCTTGCTATACTTGGTAGAGTTGAAAGTGTCGCTCCAGGTCACCTCTTCATCATTCCATCGGATGAACCCTCGATATTCTTCGCCTCCAACAGTGGTAATTAGTCCATAGATGAATTCTTCCCCGGTGTTCTGAGCATCAACACTTGAGTTGCATATCAGTAGGACGGCTATGACCAATAAGCTTCGTAACATATACTTCTTCATATCACTTGCAAGAAAGGACAACTCCGACTTCAGTACAATCGGGATCGCTCCAATCGGGACAAATCGTGCTTCAATCGGCTTAGGGATCGCCGATCTGAACCTCTTTCGATACTTTGGCGACATGAAACGGTACATCGTCCTAATATTCACGTCTATATTCTTGGTCTCTTGCGATCAGATCATTGACCCTTCGCTCGAACGTATCGAACAAGTCGATGTGGTAGACATGTCTCCCAGCCGCCTCGAAGTAAATGCCGTGATGGTCTTCCAAAACGATAATCCGTTTGCCCTCCAGGTAAGTGGAACTGACATGATCGCCAGTGTGGATAGCATACCTATCGCCACGATTAGACAAGCCTATGATACTGAGATGCAGCCCAAAGCCGAGTTTGATATGCCCGTACACATTGTCATGGACCTCCAAGAACTCTATGCTGATGATCCTCTCGGAGCGATCAGTAAGGGGCTTAAGATTTTGAGCGATCGACGTCTCGATGTCAGATTCGAAGGTTCACTTAAGGTGGGTAAAGGAGCTGCGAAGATATCAGTGCCTTACAATCAGGTAGAGGTTGTTAAGTTTTAGTGCCTCTCTCATATCGTGGAGAGCTTTGCTACCATAGATACCTTTTGGCTTGACCTTACTCTTTCTTACTGCATTCCTTTAGCATATTCTGCTCGAAATCTATTAACCACTTCTTGCGCTCTACACCACCATTGTAACCATGTAGATGTCCATCTTTTCCGATGACTCGATGGCATGGCACCACGATCGATATCTTATTTGAGCTATTCGCTCTTCCCAGCGCCCTGGAACTCTGTGGTTGACCTATGCGCTCTGCCAGCTGATGATAAGATGATGTGCTTCCATATTGGATAGATATGAGTTCGCTCCAAGCTCGGTTTTGGAAATCTGTACCGTGCAGGTCGAGGGAGACGTGGAAAGTCTGTCGTACTCCATCAAAGTACTCCTGAAGCTCTTTTTTCAATTGGCGTATGTGATGGTTTTCACCGATTATGATTTCTGATTTATAATGCTGTTGTACTTTGTTTAGATCGTTTTCTAAATTCTTTTGGTCAATAAAGCTCAATAGGCAGACTCCAAGATCAGAAGCACACGCAAACATGGGTCCCAGTGGTGTGGTCAGCCTATGCAGGAGGAGAACTATTTTTGAGGCTTTGCCTGATGGAGATTGTCCTAAGATTTTTTTGTAAGTATATCCGAACCCACTGAGCGAATCGTATCCAGAATTATAGG
>JBCBIX010000147.1:0-5074 GCA_038523965.1 Bacteroidota bacterium | reverse complement strand
TTTTCGTTATTGAAGATGTCCTTTCTAACTAAGGTGTAAGGGAGCCTATGGAAGGTTGTTTGAAATCCACTCATCGATGATCCGTTCCGTTCTGACAAAGGACTGCACAGAATTGAGGCCCAATACTTTTATGGCCTCCTCTACACTTACATCGTAGGGACCAAGAGCTTTTCTTGGTACCATCCCGATCAACTCCGAACCTGCCGTATCGACTCCATGGTCCCTTGCCACCCCAGTAATTCGGCGATAGAGTTGCATCAAATTGATAGCGTTGATATTGTAAACATTGGTCGATATCTGGGTACAGCCATACTCTTGCATTTCCCAGCCCAAAAAGCGAACATCCGTGATGCTGGGGTCTATTGATCTCTCTTGACGAAGTTGTCGGGCGATTGATTTGGCAATTCTTAGATCTTGCGTGGTCAGATTAACATTCCAAGCAACCATGAAATCGCGAGTCGTCAGACAGCTTGTCCCCAGGTGACCTAAGCCTGAGTTTGGCAAAATGTCATATTGAATTTCCCTTTTGTACACGCGTTCTTGTAGCCCTTGATAGCCTCCTTTTCTTATCTGTGCTAATGTTCTGGCAGATTCTTGGGTGGCCATACTACCGTAGTATATTATCGGCACCCGATATTTCTCAGACCATGACTGTGCCTCTCGTCGCAAGAGTTCAGCCAATGCCTGAGCTGTAATGCCTCTAATGGGTACGACGGGTATGACATCGACAATACCCACCATGGGGTGTTCACCTTCGTGTCGCGTAATGACAAACCGATCGTCGGCCTCCTCAAAAAAAATACCCACCGCATCCATCACCGCATCCGGTTCTCCAATCAACGTATAGACTGTTCTATTGGCGTCTTTGCCAACATCCCGGTGGGCCACCTTGAGTCCTGTCCTATTGTTAATCCGATGGCTAATTTGATCCAACAGGGCGTTATCTCGACCACAGCTAAAGTTGAGCACGCATTCTATCAAAGATTCAGGCACGGATAACTTGTCTCATGTGATGTTATAGAAGAGATGTGACGATAACTGATCTGATGCAATACTACTATCTGGCAATCTCATATGACCATGCATCCGATATGGTTCAAATGAGCTATCAGCAGTTGCAACTACTTCTCACTCTCTGAAAAGTCTAAACGACAGTTCCCAAAGTTCGTAGACAGTTTTCGTATACATCGATCTGCATGAATGACGTGGAGCTCTTTGATCATACTTGATCAATCGAAACCACAATTTGGAGCAGTGCAAAGTAGCGACTATGTACGTCGCTATCAACTGATCCTCGATCGAGAATGACGCCACAAAAATCATTGCCGCGTCAATTCTCAAGATCGAATCACTCAAAAGGTAAATTAGAATTCTATGAGGCCTGAGCCTGTCTCATGCGGTGAAATTCGCTGACCAGAATCTCAGTGACATACCTTTTGACCCCTTGAGCGTCTTCATAATTGCGATAGGATAGGCGTCCTCTGATCATGACTTCATCACCTTTTGACAAGGTGTCCTTCATGCGATCTGCGACAATTCCCCAGGCTTTGAGATTGTGCCAGTCCGTATTCTGAATTAGCTCGCCTTTGGCATTTTTGTAATACTCATTGGTGGCTAAGGACACCTGAGAGAGCTTCTTGTCATCGCCAAACGTTTTGAATTCGATGTCCTTTCCAATGTTTCCGACTAAGGTGACTTGATTCTTAAGTGAGTTCATAATGTGTACTTATGATGTGCCTGCGGCACGTGAATGAATTAGGTGAATGAAATAATGTGCTTGTCTAAACCAACCCAGTTGTTGTGGCGCCGATCGACGATGCAAACATCAGGTAGGATCCAAGCCATAAGCGTCAGTTAGCCGTTTAATGCCGTTTTTAATTGTTTATAGCCGTTTATAAACGTTTAGACTATTGATAATCAACTACTTAAGCATCTGCATAAAACATCCGCATTGCTGGAAAGCAAACCGAGATCACAAGACTTTTCTTAGGCATTTACCGCTTACTTTACCTTTTATGAATATTGACCATCCCAAATCTCATACCTCCCTCAGATGGGTCAAGCCAGAGGACCTGAACGCCAACAACACTCTCTTTGGAGGAAAACTTCTCCAATGGATCGATGAGGAAGCAGCCCTCTATGCCATTCTCGTCCTCGAGAATCGTTACTTAGTGACCAAGTTTATCTCTGAGATTGATTTCATAAAAGCGCCAAACCAAGGTGACCTCATCGAATTAGTATTCAAGGCTTGTCATTACGGCAGGACATCGTTCTGTGTGTCGTGTGAGGTGCGTGATCGAATATCTCGAGAGATGATCCTCACTATCGACAAGATTGTATTTGTCAACCTCGATCCCGAGGGCAATCCCGTCCCTCATGGTAAGACCGCCATCTGACAGTGCCACAGATCGTCACTATGACGAAGTTGTGATCAACTTACGCTCCCAGCAAAGCATCTGCTGGTAGAATGGATCAGAATTCTGAAATCCCTATGGTATGTGAGTATGCTTCTTCTGATATTGACCCAAATGATCATGATGAAATACTTGTACACTATCGCCATAATCACACTTTTGGCTGCGGCTCAACTTTTCGCTCAAGATCTTGATGTGGACGGCAGGGTCATCATCGGAACGACATCGACAGGAGAAATAACAGACTCACTCCTTGTCAAAAAAACCGACGGAACCATAGGCACTTTAGCCGCTTCTCAAATCGATACTGGCACAGTCCACTACATTGGTGAGTTATTCGGTGGAGGCATTGTATACGCGGTCTGGGACGATGGGCAGCATGGACTCGTGGCCTCGCTCGCAAATCTTGGTACCAATGTGGTCTGGTCCAACACCAACACCCTGATCGATTCCACATTTGACGAAGTCAGCGGGATCATCAATACAAGAGCCATCGTCAACGCAATAGGTACGAATGGTGGTGTTGACTATGCAGCTCAGCTTTGCGCTGATTTTGTAGCTGGAGGATTCGACGACTGGTACTTACCGGCGATATGGGAGCTTAAGACGCTATATCAACAGGCAGGTCTACTCAACCAAGTCTTGGATAAATCTCCCGACCCAGATGAGCCAAGTCTGCTGCTCAATGCCTATTGGTCAAGCACACAAACACAGTTCGATGGTGCCTGGGCTCATAACTTCTCTGATGGGGAGTCACTACCGATCTTCAAGAATCAGTCTCTCGTTGTGAGAGCAGTTAGAAGGTTTTAAAAAAAAGGCTATCCCAAAACCAACTACCTAAAAGCTGGCCCCGCGTAGCATGAAGCGTTGTAACCGGGCATCGATCCAAGCATCCATCTGATTCCTGCTCCGGATCAACACGAGACTTACACCGGAGACTAAGGTTGCCAACCAAATTCTTTTATGATGTTCTGCAATGCTGGTATCCGTGGCAAAAGGTCCGCCACTGTCTCGGCATATTCTTCGAATTCGAGCAGATAGTCTTCATGAAGCTTAGCACTCAGCTTTTCCAGTTTCTGTAGCCTTTTGATGACATACTCTCCCCACTTCCTTATGGCGAAGTAGCCTTCTTCTTTGAGATAGTCGAAGTTCCGTGAGGTGATCTCAGCAATCATCAAGTAGTTGAGTTCAACTTCTCCAAACTTATCACCGGTGACATCTTTGTGATAGGTGATACGCCCGCTTATCTCTCGAAGTTCGATGTGCAGATAACCTGGAGAATAATATTGTCCAGGATAACGAGCCATGCGGCGCTCAATCTCATCCTTTAATTCCTCGCGACGATCCTCGAGGGTAGCACCTTGCTCCAACAACTGAAAGATGAGTCTATCGACCAGTTTACCGTCTTTGGGAAGCAAACGATAGATCAATTTATCCTTCTCTCGATCAGGCAGGTCTGAGAGTGCTTCTTTCAGCTCTTTTGATAAGGTGATACGTGGCATGTCAGCTATAGATATATATCAATTCTCAGCGGGCTCCTTCCGATTAAGAAAGGTCGCTACAGTTAAGGCTTACCAGAATTACACTGATTGTTCCCGCGGGTAAGTACCGATGATGAATCTTTATTGTCTAAGAGTTTATCGCTATTTATTAAACAAAATGATCGTGATCGTCTTACGTCAACACAAACCAAAATAATCCATCATGTTTTCAATTACTTCTCTTGTATTATCTCTCTTCATGGCCATTTCACCTGCCAATGAAGCCACCACTACCACTCCAGCTACTGCGGACCAGGACATCGTAGAGTTAGCTGTTGCAACTGATTTCCTAAGCACATTAGTAGCTGCCGTTAAAGCAGGCGACTTAGTAGGTACTCTACAGGGCGACGGACCATTCACTGTTTTTGCACCGACTAATGATGCGTTCGCTGCACTTCCAGCGGGTACTCTTGAGACATTACTAAAGCCTGAGAACAAGGATCAGTTAGTAAGTATTCTTACTTACCATGTTGTCCCTGGGAAGGTAATGTCTACCGACTTGTCAGACGGTATGATGGCAGCCACAGCTAACGGAGCAAAGGTTTCTGTCAAAATAGGCGACGGAAAAGTTATGATCAACGATGCAACTGTTACAACAGCTGATATCAGCGCATCTAACGGTGTTGTACACGTGATCGACAAGGTGATTCTACCACCGAGCAAATAAGACAATTCAATCCAGCTTACGACATCAATGGCTCCTCTGTATGCAGAGGGGCCATTTTTATTTGAAAGATTACTTATCCCTTAGTGGCTTCTGCGTCCCTCCTCCTTAATATTCTTGTTCTGATACCTGTATGCCACGGTCTGATCATTAATGCGCCATGGACAGATCAAGCATATGGCCCTCCGACTCCAGCCCGTGGGATTCTATTGTCTGTCTACATTGCTATCTTGATTGGATCGTTATTGCTACTTCTATGGCCCAATCCACAATGGATCGCCACACTGCTACTGATTCAGATCCTGTACAAATGCTCAACACCCCTAAGTGTAGGCTCCTGGAGCAACCCCGCGGTGATTAGTAACCTTTGGATTTCCGTAGCTCACTCTGTTACTGTGGTCTATCTATGGCAGAGTGGTTCTATCGGTTAATGGCACACGCTGGAGCCACTTCAT
>JBCBIX010000146.1:0-5090 GCA_038523965.1 Bacteroidota bacterium | reverse complement strand
AAATAGTGCAGAAGAATTTGGCGGTGCAATTGTAAATGAAGGAATATGTTCTATTTCGAGTAGTAGATTTGAAAAAAATACGGCTGGCCAAGCTGGCGGTGCAGTCTTTAGCGGCTTCCCTTTTTTAGCAGATGGTGATGCACCACCAAGCTCACGCTCCGGTACGAGTAAGTCCTCTATGGATGATTGCTGCGGAAGCCCAGTAACATCAATTGTTATTGACAGCACCACTTTTTTGAGAGATTCATCAAGTGTAGGAGGTGCAGTTGCGAATGTTATAGGGAGCATCGAGCTGAATAATTCTTCTTTCATAGAATGTGAGGCCTCACTACAAGGAGGTGCCGTTTCTATTTTACTATCGACATTCTCTGGAAGTTCAAACGTGTATCAGTCTAATGCATCTACCATAGGCGGCGCCATCGATTTTAATGGAAGTTTGATTGCAGATTTAGCAGATAGCCCTGGTCCACTGACTATTCCAACATTATTAAAATCAAGACAGAACTTTTTCAAAAACCCAGATCCGATAGGAGGACTTGGACCATTTCCGTTTGATCTAAATGCCTCAATCACTGGTAGCATCTTCGAATCCAACCAGTCAACAACTGACGGCGGTGCCATCAGTTGGTTTGGAGACACGCTCCGTGTAAAAGAATCACATTTTGACACCAATTCTACAGTCGGTCTTGGAGGTGCGATGATTTTGACGGGCAACTATGTGGATCTGGACAGCTCACATTTCTCGCATAATGTAGCATCACAAGGCGGAGCGATCGCGGGCGAAATTTTTGACCCATGTGCTGACGCCCCACCAGGTTTATGCACTGCTCCACCTGGCCTTTTTGGATTCGGATATCTTTTAGATGTGGACGACTGTACATTCCAATTTGACAGTGCAGAGATTGGTGGTTCGATTCAAGTATCACTCTATAATCTCCAACTCACCAATTCTATCATTCAAGGCAGCCAGGCAGAATTATTTGGCGGAGGTATTGAATGTTTAGATTCGAAATATACTGGTGAGAACAATCTCTTTACAGGTAATGTAGCCGGCGAATATGGCGGGGCTATGGCGCACGAGCTATGTTTAGGATGTGCATTTACTCCTCCGGGAGTAGTTTCTACATCTTCTAAAAAAACGAGAGTAAGACATCAGAAATCTTATTCCAAGAAACTTCTCAAATCCATGCCTACTGGCCCTGAGATTGGATCTGCTAAAAGTGTGAACTCCACCTTTAGTGCCAATGTCGCCGGCATTGGTGGTGGCGCTTACAATGGTGTAGAAACACTGGATACATTCATCAATGCCATCTTTTGGAATAATCAAGACGACTCGGGAGTCAACACTCCGAGCTCAGCCATACTGTGGGAAGAAGTGGATACCGATTTCAATTTTGATACAGTATTTGTGGCGCACTCTATCGTAAGTGGCACCAGTGGAGATGTGACTGGTTTTGGTATTGATGGAGGGGGTAACCTGGATACGGATCCTGAGTTTTTGATGGGTCAGCTATCCGCTAATTCACCACAGTCGGGCGGTAACTATCGTGTTACCCCATGTTCTCCAGCAGTCGATGCGGGTCGAAATGCAGATGTTACCCAACTTACCGATCAGGATGACAACCCTCGCATCCAAAATGGAATCGTAGATCTTGGTCCATATGAGATCGACCGATCTTCTGGCGGTCTGGTATTCTTCGTGGATAGCTCAGCCGTATTAGGGGCTAACAATGGAACCAGTTGGACTGATGCCTACCTTCGACTGTCAGATGCACTTGATCCCTCCTGCCTCCTGCCAGGCGATACGATATACGTAGCCCGTGGCACCTACTTCCCAGATATCACAGGACTCACAGATCCGAGGAGTGCCAGTTTTGCTATTCGAGATTCTAATGTTCTGATCGGAGGATTCGCACCGGATATTGGAGTAGACTCACTCCATGAGCGAGATCCGTTTACTTACGAGGCCATCATGAGTGGTGACATTGGCGTGAAGGGTGATACGATTGACAATGTCTATCACATCATTCAGAACAACGACGTCGATCTAACCTTTGGAACAGTCATAGACGGGTTTGTTCTTAAGGGAGGAAATGCGAATAGCACCTTCCCTGACAATAGGGGGAGCGCCATATTCTGCGACCGGGATTCGTTGATGATCCTACGATGCCAATTTGAATCAAACTTCCAAGGAGCCATAGAAAATAGAGATGATGGATTCCTCAAAATTGCAGAAAGCTCATTTTCTAATAACATCAGCTCAGAATCAGCAGGGGCCGTAGCTAACGTTCGTGGTTCACGAATAGAAGTAAGGTCATCTACGTTTATTCAAAATGGAGGGCGCTTTGGCGGTGCCATGCAGAACAGCTCCTCCATTCTAAAAGTAACGAATAGCACATTCGATCAAAATGAAGCCCGTTTTGGTGGTGGTGCCGTACAGAGCGGAGGCACTGGTAAAGACAGCATCGTCCAGTGTTTGTTCTACAGAAACGCGGCACGAACTGAGGGAAGTGCCGTGTTACTTGGTTCGGATACGATCGTGTTGGCACAGTCTACCTTTTTTGATAATGTTGATAACGAAGGTTCTATCGGAGGTGCACTCCGTGTTTCTGGAGGAGCGGATACGGCGACGATCGTTAACAATATTGTCTACGGGAATAAAGCGCAGTCCCAAACACCCGGACCTGCTGAAAATTTTAGAATTCAAGCCATAACTACTACTGTTGCCAACAACCTAATTGGAGAGCTTTTTGAGTTTAATGGATCATATCCAATAGGAGGTGCAGGTACAGATGGTGGCGGTAATATTGATGCGGACCCACTCTTCCGAGACACCCATCTCTATGATCTACGTTTGAGCTGTCTATCTCCAGCAATAGACTCAGGTGCTACCTCCCTATCTGGACTATGCATCCCAAATACAGACTTTAGGGATTCAGCACGAGTTGTTGGCAAGAGGATAGACATAGGTGCATTCGAAGCAGCGGGCCCTTGCCCAAACATAGCCTTGACTGATATCACATTTGGTGAAGTTTGTGATACAATCATCCGTACATCTGTACTAAGTAGTATTGGCTTGGGTGGTGTTGTTATAGATACTATCGTGTCTAATTCTACACTTTTCGAGTTGGATCTCTCAGGATTTACTTTTCCAGATACAATAGACTACTGCGATACGAGGACATTGTCCGTAGAGTTTGTCCCTACAGAGAGTGGGATGTATTCGAGTACGATCGCCATCAAGTCGAATGCTCTTGGAGGAGATACAATCATAAATGTGAGCGGAACCTTAGACGATACTCAGCCGATGCTCACTTGCCGAGACACGACAGTATACCTTGATGCAAGTGGACACTTTGTCCTGGATACCTCATTCGTACTGGCCAGTGTCTCAGATAACTGCGAAGTTGATACGGTCTTTTTAAGTAGAGATACCGTCCGATGTATGGATCTCAGTACACCGGCGACCATTGTCATCACTGCGAGAGATGCAGTAGGTAATGAATCAACATGCATATCCACTGTCCAAGTGTTGGACACCATACCACCAACCCCTCGGTGCAAGGAGGCTAACGTCTATCTCAACGCCGATGGTACAGCTACACTCACTGCAGAACAAGTGGATAATGGAAGTACCGATACCTGCTCTGCCGTCACTTTAAACATTGATAGCACATCATTCGATTGTGCTGAACTCGGCGAAAATGTTGTTACGCTATTCGTCCAGGATGCATTTGGTAATCGTGACTCGTGTCATGCTACGGTCAATGTACTGGACACCATAGCACCAACTGTGCGGTGTAAGCGGGACACACTTTATCTCGATGCAAATGGTATGGCAACCCTACAAGCCTCTAACATCGATGATGGGAGCTCAGATAATTGCGCCGTCATGACCAGGACGCTCAGTCGCACCGATTACACATGTATGGACATTGGTACAAATCTGGTTACCCTTCGAGTGAGCGACAGTAGCGATAACATCGACTCCTGCACGACCACAGTTGTTGTCTTGGATACGATCTCGCCTATGGCCATATGTCAGTCCGATACCATCTATGTTGATGCTACAGGTGAGGCAATACTGGTAATATCAGATCTCGATGGAGGAAGCACGGATAACTGCGGTAGCATCACCTACCCTGTCGAGAGAGACACGTTCGGATGTGACGACATCGGTGTCCAGGTAGTAGCTCTGATGGTCGCTGATCCAAGTGATAACACTGACATGTGCTCAACTACAGTAACCATTCTGGATACCCTTCCTCCAATCGTTCGCTGTAAGAATGCGGTGATCACCTTAGGGTCTAATGGCGAGGCAACATTGCAACCAAGCCAAGTAGATGGCGGATCATCTGATGTCTGCAGCACGGTAGAGCTCTCGTTAGATCAGACACTTTTTACCTGTGCGGATGTTGGGAATGTCTCTGTAACCCTTACAGCGAGAGATACCTTTGGGAATAGTAGCTCTTGCCAGGCGACAGTAACGGTCATAGAAAACACTGATGCCAACGACATTAGTATCCGCGGACCACAGGTGCTCTGCCCGAACCTTACAAATGTCACCTTCGAATTAGATGAACTTCCTGGGGCAACATATACATGGAGCTACAGCGGGACAGGCCTAACCATTAATGACAACGGTTCGCGAATTATCAATGCTGACATCGGGACGCTGAGCTCGGGAGATCTAACGGTAACCATCAGCAATGCTTGTGGCACTGAGATCGGAAGTGAAAGCTTGTCACTTACATTCGGAAATGAGACTTTCTGTGAGTTAGCTACTTGCCTACGGGAGAGATCATTCGTCGATGACGCGATCATCCAGAGTTTGAATACCATAGACGTGTTTAAGGCCAATGGCATTATCGAAAGTCGAGCTTTGATACCAAGTGACCGATACATCATCTTCAAGGCCGGAAACAGTGTAGATCTTTATCCTCCTTTTGAAGTATCCGCTGGTGCATCGTTCATAGCTGAGATCGAGAGTTGTTCTTCATCCATTCAAACACAGTCCCATGATTAGGATCTCGCCTCAAACCAGCAACATAGATCAGGTTGGTTCCTATCTTCACGTCAGACCTGGATTG
>JBCBIX010000145.1:0-5103 GCA_038523965.1 Bacteroidota bacterium | reverse complement strand
GTGTAGGATCGAAAAAAGCGAGAGCAGACGATTCTGCTCTCGCTGATTTCAAATCAAAGTAGATCTTACACCCAAAACGGCTTAAATCAACCTGAAGCGGAAATCGTGCTCAAAGGAGTACATGACCAAATTGCCCATAGCACAACTCAGTAGGGTACTAACCCACCAAGAAAATAGGCTCTCCGCTTCATCTTGTAATACTCAAGGTGGTGAATCTGATTCACCACCTTTTTTTCGTAGAGAACCCTATCCATACGCTGTTATGAAAAAATATTGGATCATATCCCTATGTGTCATAGCACTGGTCTCTGCCGGTGCACTTCACGAATCACCAACGAATCAATACCAACTTGCACTTGATCAAGTCACCTCACAGTTCAGAGGAGGACTGAACGAGTTCGCCACTCATATCGATCGCTATGAGATCATAGCTGCCGAGCTTACCCCTGACGAGGAGTCGATACAAGAACTACAAGACATTCACCTGGCTACCCGATTAGCCTTCAAGGATGTCGAATTTTTGATGGAATACTACGATGCTGCTGGTGTCAAGCAGTCGATTAATGGTGCACCGCTGCCCAAGACGGAGCCCAAGGTGGCCGATCTGCGTATCATCGAACCGAAAGGACTGCAGATCTTAGATGAATTGACATTCTCAGAAGATCCGTATGCCGAGAAGGACGAAATCATCCGTCTGATCACTCAGTTAAAAGCCGGTTACGGCCCTCTTCATCGATATCAATCCACGGTTAAGGTCTATCACCGTCATGTTTTTGAATCGGTCCGTCAGGAGTTGGTGCGCATCTTCACATTAGGTGTTACAGGCTTTGATACACCAGGATCGGTCAATGCGATCCCAGAAGCGAAGAATGCCATGTCTGCTATCTCCGCTTCCATGGAGTCGTACATCCCGATCATCCAGGGCGAGGACAAACGTCTTGCCGACAAGCTTACTTCCACCTTTGATGGTGCGATCAGTTTTCTGGATAGCCATCAGGACTTTGACAGTTTTGATAGACTTACTTTTCTTATTGACTACATCAATCCGTTATATGCGATGACCGGCCAAGTACATCGCATGCTCGGTGTTGAGTCATGGAAGGAAGCTGGACTTCGTCTTCCCGCTGTTAATTATCAAGCAGATAATCTATTCGCGGCGGATTTCTTAAATCCAGATTTCTATAGCGGCTTGGTACCCAATGATCTCACAGAACAACGAGCCAAATTAGGCAAGACACTATTCTATGATGCTGTGCTTTCTAAGGATTACAATATGAGCTGCGGTTCTTGCCATGATCCTGCTAAAGCATTCACAGATGGCCAAGTAAAAAGCCTCTCCAACGATGGGGTCAGTACCGTTCAGCGAAATGCGCCTACACTAATCAATGCCGTCTTCGCCGAGAAATTTTTCTTGGATCTACGTGAGACGATTTTTGAGAAGCAAATGAGTCACGTCGTCACTCATCACAAGGAGTTTGACATGGACTATATCAGTCTTATGGAACGCCTTGAGGAACACGACTACTATGGATCAGAATTCCAAAAAGCATATCCAGAGCAGGGAGTTTCACCACATGGGATCACGAATTCACTATCTAACTACGTGGCAACACTGGTTTCTTTTGAAAGTCCGTTCGACCAATATGTAAGAGGAGAATCGGATGTGCTGAGCGAATCAGCCAAGCGAGGATTCAACATATTTATGGGCAAGGGAGCCTGTGGAACCTGTCACTTTGCACCTACATTCAACGGTACAGTACCCCCGCTATTCGCCGAGTCCGAATCCGAAGTACTTGGTGTACCAGCTACAACAGATACAATAGGTGCCTATATAGATCCAGATATTGGACGTATCGGCAACCAGCGACCTCTTGATGAAGCCGAGATCTATCGTCACTCATTCAAGACTGTGACTGCTCGAAATGTCACCATGACCGCGCCATACATGCATAATGGAGTGTATGAGACCCTCGAAGAAGTAGTGCATTTCTACAACATTGGAGGTGGTGTTGGACTCGGATTTGAAGTACCTAACCAGACCTTACCATTCGATTCTCTTGGATTAACAACCCAGGAGGAAATGGACTTGGTAGCCTTCATGGAGGCACTAACTGATGAGACGATTCTATCCAAATTTGACGACGGCCTTTCATCCGCTATGGGTGGAAGATAGCATACATTAATCAGCATACTTTACAGCACTTATAGGCAAGACCTGGCGCGGGAACGCCGGGTCTTCTTTTTCTGATTCCTATGACCTATCGATATTGTTTTTTCGGTGTGATACTCACTACGGTTCTCTACTCCATGTGGAGTTGTTCTGTGTCTCAGCATGATCTGGTACGTGGGGAGGAATTGGCAGGTAGATACTGTAGTACATGTCATCTCAATCCTTCACCAGAAGATCTGGACCTTGCGACCTGGCGAGATATTGTTCTTCCTCGAATGGGCTACTTCATGGGTATCTATGATGAGAAAGCTGAGCGAGATTCACTCTTTGAGACGGGTGCTGGCATGACACCTGTCGTTCAGGCGAATGTCTTTCCTCGAGAACAAACGATCTCTGATGCAGATTGGGAGGAGATCCGTAACTACATTCTCAGTTCAGCCCCGAAAGAGCTTGGCAATGACGTCACCTCGAGAGACTCGATAGAGTTGGCCGAGCTCCGTCCGCGTTATCCCAAGTTCTATATGTCGCCCCCAAGTACGACATATTTGGATATCAATGAGAATCGCATTCTTATCGGTGATGCTAATCAAAAAGCGCTCTTTGAGACCGATTTGAACTTCAAGCCACTACGCAAGGTCACTATCGATAACGAAGGTATTGTCCATGTACGAGAAGATGACTTTGCAACGCTGTGGATCACTACTATGGGAAGCTTTTCTCCGACTGATGCACCAGCTGGGAAGGTTACGAAGCTCGGTCCAGCAACAATGGGGCGCCAAATGGATATCATCTCGGACCTTCAGCGACCTGTTCATACTACCTACGGAGATCTGGATAGTGATGGGGTAGAAGAGCTTATTATCTCCGAGTATGGGAAGTGGACTGGAGCACTTTCGCTTTGGACTATTCAGGATGGGGTGTATTCTCGTCGCAATCTTGTCCAGCGTCCAGGTGCGATCGGATCGCGGATGATTGATTGGGATGCTGATGGCGACCAAGATATCGTCGCACTTTTTGGTCAGGGTGACGAAGGGGTGATGTTGTTTCGCAA
Source organism: Bacteroidota bacterium (assembly GCA_038523965.1). Taxonomy (GTDB): domain Bacteria; phylum Bacteroidota; class Bacteroidia; order Chitinophagales; family Saprospiraceae; genus JAJRXG01. The sequence goes on along the minus strand of JBCBIX010000145.1, from coordinate 1,882 downwards.
TGATGGGGAAATGCAGTTCGAAGCTGAGTGGCTCCTTCGCATGAGACCAAGTAATGGTTCCAGTTCGTTCGACTTGATCGATCTTGATGATGATGGTGACCTCGATCTGCTCTATACGGCTGGTGACAATGCGGACTATGTCAGTCCTGTCAAGCCTTATCACGGCGTATACATCTACGAGAATCAGAATCAGAACTTGGTCGAGCAGCAATTCTTCCCCTTACCAGGAGCATACAAAGCCATACCTATTGATCGAGGAGGGAGGCCATCTCTTCTGGCGATTAGTTTCTTTCCAGACTATGGGTCTGAGCGACCGACTGTGGCAGCCATTATTGACATCGAGAGTGGGCAGCAAACCAGGCTTCCTATCGTCGATCAAGGGCGATGGATCGTTGCGGATTGCAATGATGATCAACGGTGTATTCTTGGATCGCTTACTATGGAGGCTCCTCAGCGACCTGAGTTAGTTCAAGGGTGGATGCAGAGCGGTTTGGCAGTTATGGGAGTTGAGCTGTGACGCTATTATCCGTTTGGGTCTAACCTCCTCCCATTAGATAGTCTGTACCCAGGTAAATGTTATCCTTGTTGTAGTACCACGCCCGATCCCTCGGCATGCGAATACCCTGGATGTTAGCCTCTCCGGTGAGTAATATGTATTCGCCTGTGTTGGGTTCTCCATGCTTCAAGAATTGATAAATCTCCATTCTGTAAGTCTCTGGGTCGAAGTAAAATTGCCAGACATCTGTACCGACCTCAGGGCTGTATGAGACGGAGATGGTCAGGTATTCCTTTCCTTGGAAGTTGACAGTAGTGGGGTGATCAGATGTCATGATGGTCCCCGGATCGCGCAGCTTCATCGGGAGGCCATAGAGATAAGTGTAGTAGTTGCGATACATGACTGTTCGTTCGCAGAGTGAGTCAGTGACAACAGTGGTTATGATACTCCCATCTGTATCCTGGTATCGGCATTGCTGGTTGGTAATCTCGCGAAAACTCGTCTTCCCATTGCGATCCACACTTAGATTAAAGTAGTTATTGACAAGGTCGATTGTGATTATGCTGTGTCGATCTGGTCGATTAGGCGTCTTCATCACAACCTTGAAATCTCCAGCAAATGTGGACCACAAGCCTTGAGGATCGTGATAGGCTATTGCACGATTAAGGAGCTGTTCTGAGGTCATTTGGGCATGGCAGACAGACGAAAATGAGAGAAGGATTAGGATACTTAGTCGAATCATCCCAACAAGGTAAGAGCAGGATCCTTAGCGGGCGATCGATACAGAATTGGATCGAAGACCAATAACACCAACAACCATGAAGGTTAAGACCATGATGATCAGAGACCACTGGCCTAATGTCGGTATTGGATCTGCTGTAATACAGACGATGATATTGTCGATCGCGACATCACCAATATTAGGGTCAAATGGCTTAGTTGCTACAAATTCGATTTGAACGGTTGAACCGATGTAGTCCGAGAGTGGTACGAAAATTTCTTCCCATTCGTCAATGGTGTGAATACCACCAGGAACATCTCCATTAACTGCTGGAAGTACGGTGGTTGTTAGCCCATTCTCGACGACATTCACCTTGAACTCTCCTGATCTACCGTGCATATTAAGAAAGAAGCGTAGCACGGGGGCTCGCACAGATGGGATTTCTATTTCTGGTGATGTCAATACCACCTCTGATCCCCTGCCGATAGGACCACTGCCATCACAATAAGCATAGAAGCTTCCGTCCTGAGCTCCGGATGGCCCAGTCATAGTGGTGAAAGTGGTATCCCGATCGATTACCCAACCTTCATTAAACAAGCTATTCTTGGCTCGATCTAAGCCCAGCGTATCCCATTCGGTTGGTATGCTGTTCTCAAAGCTCTCCT
>JBCBIX010000144.1:0-5153 GCA_038523965.1 Bacteroidota bacterium | reverse complement strand
ATCACTGAAAAACACTACGTCATCCTGATACGTTATCTTAATCCTTCTCAGGAAGAAGACTTGGATGACAATCTGAAAGCGTGCAAATCTCTAAATATATATTCACAATATCCATCTGCCTCTCGGCTATCGGTTATATGCATGGTAAGCACATCATCGGAGGAGACGTGTTGTACGAGTGTCGATCCATCGATACGATCAGCAACACGGTCGAGATGCACTTCGAGTTTCAGATGTATAGAGATGGCCGAGACGCGACGGGGGCAGATTTTGACGGAGCAGCAGGTAGTAACCGTCCTGGTGCGGAGTTTGGGGTTTTCAGACGGGTTGGATCACAATGGGTATATGTTAAGAAGACTGTGCCGCAGCAGTTGATGCTCAGAGAAAGAGTGGAGCCTAATGAGCCTCCTTGTCTAATCGCACCTCCAGGAATCTTCGTCGAGAGGGGAGTGTACTCATTTGACATTGAGTTGGATATCATCGACTCGGATTATATGATCGCCTATCAGCGTTGCTGTCGATCGGAGAGCATAAGTAACCTTGTAACCCCTGGAGATTTCGGAGCAGTGTTCGCGATTGAATTGACTCCTGCTGCTCTTCGTACGTGTAACAATAGCCCTGTCTTTAATGAGTTTCCTCCTTTGGTCATTTGCGCAGGATTTGAGCTCGAATACGATCATTCTGCCAGCGATATAGAAGGTGATTCTATCACATATGGTCTTTGTACACCCTTGAGTGCTGGAGGAAATCCACCTCCGAATCAAAATATACCAAGAAGTGATTGTGAGCTTTCTGTAGTTCCTGATCCAGCCTTCTGTGGACCTAACGAGTTCGATCCGGTCCAGTTTAGGCTTCCTACGTTCAACAATTTTGAGCCTCTGGCAGGTAATCCTGCAGTTGGCATTGACCCCGTGACAGGATTGATCAGTGGAGTGCCAAATATCATAGGTGAGCACGTCATGGCAGTTTGTGCCAATGAATATCGAGATGGAGTACTTCTAAGCACGATTAGGCGAGATTTCCAGTTCATCGTGAGTAATTGTGAAAAGGCCGTAGACGCCAGAATTGCGTCTGATCGTACGCTCAGTGACAGTGAGTTTGAAGTCATTTCGTGTGGCGATTTCAATGTTCGATTCACGAATCAATCTGTGCGTCTTCAGGATATCCAAGAGTACGCATGGGAGTTTGACGTCGACGGCGATCTGATTACCTCGAGTCAAAAGGACCCTACCATTGAGTTTCCAGGCCCTGGTGTTTATAACGCCAAGATGATCGTGAATCCAGGTATTTCTAACTGTACCGACAGTGCATTTCTTACCGTTCGCGTTTTCCCTGACTTAGAGGCGGACTTTGAGTTCGTTTATGACACTTGTGTTTTTGGTCCAACGACCTTCACGGATTTGTCTACTACAGATGCGGATTTTATCACGGATAGAAGATGGAATTTTGGTGACGGTGTACAGGTGGATGGCCTCAATCCAGTTCACTTTTATCGGGTTGCAGGAGAGTACGAGATCGAGCTGGAGATCGAGGATAACAATGGTTGTACTGACACCGAGCGACAGCCGATTATCTATGCCCCAGCGCCTAATGCGATTATCGTTGAGCCCAGTGTGTTTATCGGATGCGAGCCGGCTGAGGTCTTCTTTGATAATCTTTCAGAGCCTATCAATGACACATATGACGTCACGTGGGACTTCGGAGATGGGAGCGAAGGAAACGATCGCTTTGAGCTCAATCCTACGCACATATACGAGGAGGATGGTACCTACGATGTAAGTGTCACAATCGTATCTCCTATAGGTTGCGAGTCATCGCGATCTTTTGACAGTTTTATCCAAGTACAAAAGGGTCCTGATGCCGACTTCAGGTTTGCTCCCGAAGAGCCAACCATATTTCAAAATGAAGTATTCTTTACCAATCTAACTACTGGGGCCATTGGGTATTTCTGGGATTTTGATGGAGATGGAGTGTCCTTTGATATCAGCCCGTCTTTTGAGTTCAGAGATACTGGTCGACACGTGGTGACTCTGCAGGCCACAAGCAGTAATGGTTGTCTCGATACGGTATCACAAGTGGTGGACGTAATACCTCTCGCAGATGTGTTTTTCCCCAATGCCTTCACACCTAATAATAATGGGCGCAACGAAGTATTCAGGGGAGTTGGGAACGTTAATCTGATCAATGATTACTCCATGAATATCTATGATCGGTGGGGCAAGGTTGTCTTTGCTACGAATGACCCTAATGAAGGATGGAACGGACGATTGCAGAATTCGGGCGAATTGCTACCGATGGGAGTCTATATGTATCTGGCCTCATATCGAGTTCCCCGTGGTGATATGAAGGAGCGTCGAGGCTTTGCGACGTTGGTCAGGTAGTCCCAATCCTAAAAGTTTTTAAGCGTAAAACGATGACAAAACCTATCTTTGCGCTCCCTTAGAAAAAAGCACGTCATGGACGCCATCAAGTTTGTACAAGAAGATAACGCAAGAGAGAACACACTACCTGAGTTCTCACCTGGTGATAATGTCTCTGTGAGTTACAAGATCGTCGAGGGTACGAAAGAGCGTATTCAGGTTTATAAAGGTGACGTGATTCAGATGAAGGGTAGTGGAACTACCAAGACATTTACAGTCCGTAAAATGTCAGGCAATATCGGTGTGGAGCGCATCTTCCCAATCAACTCTCCAAGCATCGTCGATATCAAAGTCAACAAGCGTGGTAAGGTAAGACGGGCAAAACTGTATTATCTGCGTGACTTGGTTGGTAAGAAGGCGAAGATCAAAGAGAAGAAGTTCGGATCTAAATAGTTCAGACACCACGACTATGGAGCGGCTCATCTTCCTTGCTGGTTCGGTGGTCTTGTTGATTGTTTTCATCTTTTGTACCTGTTCCTCAGATAAGTCGGTACCAGATCTTGATCTCATTGGAAAATGGGATCTCTATGCTGCTAATCGTAATGGCAAGTCCACTCTAACTCTAAAGGACGCCTATTTCGAGTTTGTCAATGATACCCTTCTGGTTAGCAATATCCTGAGGGAAGATCGCGAGTTCACCTACACGATAGAGGGTGATTTGATTAGCGTCGTGGGTGATGTCAACACCATCTATAACTTCGAGCAAGTTGGGCAAGACAGCATCGTGCTACGAGGAGAATTGCTACGAAATGACTTCGAATTCTTTGTCCGTCGAGATTCTATCGGAAGGGCAGGAATTCAATAGGGGTTGATATCCACCCTGATTTTCTGCACATCAAGGGCATAATGCCTACTTTTGCAGCCATTTTGAAATTAAGCCTCTGGACTATTCGATAGTGAACAGAGGTAATGGTTTATCCAATTAAATTAACATCATGCCAGTAAAGATCCGTTTGGCCCGCCGCGGCCGTAAGAAGCAACCGTTCTACCACATTATTATCGCTGATTCAAGAGCTCCCCGAGATGGGAAGTTTATCGAGCAGATTGGTAGCTACAACCCAATGACAAAACCTGCTACGATTAAGTTAGATCGGGACCGAGCATTTGATTGGTTAGAGAAAGGTGCACAGCCTACCGAAACAGTAAGAGCGATTCTACGATTCAAGGGAGTCTTATTTAAGAAGCACCTGCAACGTGGGGTTAAGAAAGGAGCATTAACGCAAGAAGAGGCTGATAGCAAGTACAATGAGTTTGTGGAGGCTAAAGAAGCCAAAGTATTGGCTCGATTTGAAGAGACCGCGCGCGAGAAGGCTGAGTTTTACAAAAAGCTAAGTGGTAGTGCGAAGAAAGTTGTCATCGACGCTGCTCCAGCCGAAGAGGCCGCTGAAGCCTTTAGAGAGGACGGATCTGTCGAAGCTACTACGGAAGAAACACCTGCTGTAGAAGAAGCAGAGACGCCAGCTGTATCAGATACCAGCGAGACTCCATCTGAGCCAGTAGCCGAGGATACTGCTTCTACTGAGGAGACACCAGCTCCAACAGAAGAAGAGAAACCTGCTGAATAGCTCTCCTATTTCTGAGGTTTTGGCCAAATCGAACCTAACACATATCCATAGAATTCAAAATCAAATGCGCTCCTCATGACTCCACTTGGTGAAAACTATAAGCACGCTTTGGATCAGATCAAAGTTGCCATACAGGCTTCTGAGCATCTTGCTAATTACCTGGAGGAGGAAGAGGATGAGCATTACGAGAGTTTAAAAACTGAGTTCGAAAGTCAGATCGAGGAGTTGCATCGTTCCGTTGCCTTCTATGATCCACTGCAACAGGAGGCGTTTGAGAGTGAGTTATTGGATCCTGACTTTGAAGGGTTGTTCTTACCAAGAGTCTTAGGTTACTCAGTACTCCGTGGTGCACTGAATGATCAGTATCGCTACATAAGACCCCAGGAGCACTTCAAGAACATTCTTTTGGCGATTTCCAATTCATCAAACTTTGATATTCTAAAGAATCGGATTGGTCAGACCATTGAGGTTGGGTTTGCTCTCAGTAGTGATATCTGGATTACCAACTTGATTAATGAAGTCGGCAATAAGCAGGTTAGAACATTCTTAGAAGATCTAAAGGATTCGAAGTATAACGACATCCGTTCGAGACGAACGGCGCATGTAAAATATATGAAGCAGTTCAGGAGCTTCAATTATCTCACTGCTGAGCTACCTCAATCGAGTGCCCAGGTGAAGATCGACCATCGTTCTATCATTAGCTTCCTCCTTTATCGTGGTAACATGGAGGGCACCACCAGTGAAAGTGTATACGACTACATTCATGGGTTCATCCATCATGAGACCCTCGGACAGAGTCCAGAGCACCTTGAGATCCTGCTCATAATTGGCTTTTTCTTTGATCTCAAGCCAGAAGACCAGAAGATACTCGCGGCCAGATTGAATACTTATCAGTCAGACGAAGAACAGGAGATGTTCGGTGTCATCCAAAAGATGCAGCTCCAAGGATATGGTCTTAAAGATGCCAACTATGATCGCTTTGACGAGGTAAGTCAACAGACCGAGCACGAAGCACTCAAGACGTTCACTGATACGTGTAATGCAATCAATGAGATAGGTTATATCAATCCTGAGGCAGTAGAAGTAGCCAAGAGCTTTTATGATGATAACAAGGGTACTTCCCTGGATAATGAGTGTCTACGAAACTTTATTTTCTCTAAGATCGAGG
>JBCBIX010000143.1:0-5333 GCA_038523965.1 Bacteroidota bacterium | reverse complement strand
ACCACCACTGATACGAGCGTCATGGTTGCTGAACCGGCTACGCAAGCACCAGAACCAATACCAGAATCACCTCATGATGATTTCGATTGGAGTCAAGGGAAGAAGAGCATCGCCGTATACAGTGATGAAGAAATCCAGAAGTATCTAAACGACTACGAGCAGTCCCTCTCATCACTTGGAGAAGGAACAGTAGTCAAGGGAAAGGTTACCTCATTTAGTGGAGGCGATATCGTGTTGGATATTCAATACAAAAGTGATGGTTTAGTGTCGTCGTCAGAGTTCAGAGATACACCTGATCTTGCAGTTGGTGATCTCGTCGATGTATATGTCGAACGGATCGAAGATGAACGTGGTCAATTAGTTTTGTCACGTCGTAAGGCCAAGCTCATCACCGCATGGCAGGATATCGTGGATTCCTACGAAAACGGTACGATCATCAAAGGCCAAATTGTCAGTAAGACTAAAGGTGGACTTATCGCCGATTGTAATGGTCTTGAGACGTTCTTACCGGGATCGCAGATCGACATTAAACCTATCATAGACTATGATGCATATGTCGGTAAGACCATGGAGTTTAAGGTCGTTAAGATCAATGAAGCCATCAAGAATGCCGTTGTTTCTCACAAAGCGCTAATCGAATCGGATCTCGCTGAGCAGCGTGAGGCGATCATAGGTAGCCTTGAGAAGGGTCAGGTTCTTGAGGGTACAGTGAAGAATATCACAGACTTTGGAGCCTTTATGGATCTGGGTGGTGTAGATGGACTGCTGTATATCACAGACATTTCGTGGGGACGGATCAGCCATCCTAATGAAGAGCTTGAGCTTAATCAGAAGCTCAATGTTGTAGTGCTTGATTTCGACGAAAACAAGCGTCGAATTTCTCTTGGTCTAAAGCAGTTGCAGCCACATCCATGGGATGTCCTTGCTGCGGAGATAACTGAAGGAACAGAGGTTAAGGGTCAGATTGTGAACATCGAGGATTACGGTGCTTTCTTAGAGATTATACCAGGAGTTGAAGGTCTGATTCACGTTTCTGAGGTCAACTGGAGTACCCAGCCAGTGAATGCTCGTGAGTACTTCGAGCTCGGTACAGAGTGTGCTGCAAAAGTAGTCACCATCGACCGCGAGGAGCGTAAGATGTCCCTCAGTATAAAGCAACTAAGCGAAGATCCATGGTCAACCATTACGCAAAAGTTCCCAGTGGACAGTCAGCACAAAGGAGAGGTCAAGAACCTCACTCCTTATGGTGTGTTTGTCGAGTTGGAGCAGGGTATTGGAGGTATGATCCATATCTCAGATTTATCCTGGACGAAGAGATTCAACCATCCGTCTGAGTATACGAAGGTGGGTAACGACATAGAGGTTACGATTTTGGATATCGATCTTGATGATCGCAAGCTGTCATTAGGACATAAGCAGTTGGAAGAGAACCCTTGGGATACATTCGAAAATGTCTTCCCTGTCGGTTCATATCACGATGTGACTCTAATTAAGAAGGATGATCGCGGAGCGATTGTACAGTTGCCCTATGGCCTCGAAGCCTATGCACCAATCCGTCACATCAAAAAAGAAGATGGTACTTCTGCGGAGGTGGACGAGAAGCTAACAGTAAAAGTGATCGAGTTCAATCGTGACGATAAGCGTATCGTAGTTTCTCATTCTCGTTACCTCGATGATGTCAAACGCAAGGCAGATGATGAAGTCCGTCGTGCACGAGGCGAAGAGGTGAAGAGAGTCAGAGAGACAATCAAGAAAACATCCTCCAAAGTCGAAAGAACGACATTGGGAGAGCTGGATGCCTTCTCGCAACTAAAATCTCAATTCACCCAGGCTGCTAAGGAGCAATTAGATGCCAAGGAAAAAGAGAAACAAGAAAAAGCAGAGGCGAAGAAAAAAGCTGATGATGCTGGGGTAGACGTTGCCAGTTCCCCGACTGATACGACAGTGGAGTCAGAGACACCAGAGACAATTTCCACTGCTACTCAAGTGGAAAAAAGCGAAACTGAGATTGTTGATAGAGATGGAGAAGAACCAACAGAAACAACCGTCCCAACAGGTAAGTGTTCTACTGATGAACAAGCTCAAACAACTCCAGAAGCCAGCAAAGATGAATCTACTCTGGAGGTAGATAATGTCAAGCCAGATGATCTAAAGAAGATCGAAGGAATAGGGCCGAAGATTGCGGAGAAACTGAATGAAGCTGGCATTACAACGTTTAGCAAATTGGCAGGTACTGATATTTCTGATCTTAAGCTGATCCTTGAGAATGCAGGGAGCAGATATAAAATGCATGATCCTACAACTTGGCCACAGCAGTCAGAGCTTGCGGCAACAGGCGAGTGGGATGCGTTAAAAAAGCTACAGGATGAACTCGATGGTGGACGTAAGTAGTCCCCGTTGGGCGTAAAAGGACAAAGCCTCGGCAACAACATTGCCGGGGCTTTTTTGATTTATTATCGCCGCATGGCATCATCTTCGACAGACATGACAGTATGGTTCAAAAGAGGGTTATAGTTATAGGAGCAGGTTTTGCTGGATTATCGGCAGCTTGCTATCTCGCCAAGGACGGATTTGATGTCACTGTTATTGAAAAGAATGACACTATTGGCGGCAGGTGTAGGTCATTTGCGGCGGAAGGATTCACTTTTGATATGGGACCCAGTTGGTATTGGATGCCAGATGTCTTTGATCGCTTCTATTCGCATTTTGGATACAAGACCTCTGACTTTTATCAACTAAAACGTCTCGATCCCTCATATCAAGTCTTTTTTCAGGACGGTGAGGCCATGGAGATTCCTGCCTCTTATGAAGAATTGCGAGGCTTTTTCGAGGCACTCGAGCCCAATTCGGCTAAGCAGCTGGATCGATTCTTAGCAGATGCCAAGTACAAGTATGACGTAGGATTGGGCGAATTTGTCCAGAAACCTTCTTTATCTATACTTGAATTTATGGAGTGGAGGGTTATGAAGAGCTTCTTCAAGATGAACATGTTTTCCTCGATCTCTGACGAAATTTCTTCGAAATTCAAGCATCCTAAACTTCGTGAACTTCTTGAGTTTCCAGTGCTCTTCTTAGGTGCAAAGCCAGAGAAGACTCCAGCATTATACAGCCTCATGAACTATGCCGATATCAAACTTGGAACATGGTACCCGATGGGAGGAATGGCCGAAATTCCGAAGGCAATGGGGAGAATTGCTTCTGAACTTGGTGTGAAGTTTCGACTCGGCGAGGAAGTGCAAAAACTATCGATCAAGGGTAGAAAAGTTACTCATGTAGAGACAACTCAAAAGGCATATGAAGCAGATCATTACATTTCCTCAGCAGATTATCATCACACTGAAACAGTTTTGCTTCCGCGGGCAAAACGTAATTACACGGATAGATACTGGAGTAGTCGTGTAATGGCGCCATCTTCTCTGCTTTTCTACCTTGGCTTAGATAGGAAGGTAGAGGGCTTGCTGCATCACAATCTTTTTTTTGACACGAATTTTAAGAAACATGCAGCACAGATATATGATAATCCCCAGTGGCCCGATGAACCACTTTTCTATGTATGCTGTCCATCTAAAACAGACCTAACAGTAGCTCCTGAAGGACATGAGAATGTATTTATCTTGGTACCTATAGCAGCAGGATTGGAGGACAACACAAAACAACACGATACGATCTATAACCTTGTATGTGATCGCTTACTACTTAAGGTTGGTTTGGATCTTAGACATCATGTAAAGTATAAGCGATCATATTGTCTGACTGACTTCCAGCTGGACTACAATTCCTTTAAAGGCAATGCTTATGGTTTGGCAAATACACTAATGCAAACGGCCTTCTTGAAACCAAAACTTAAGAGTTCAAAGCTGGATAACCTACTAAATGCAGGTCAACTCACTACTCCAGGACCAGGTGTTCCTCCATCTCTGATTTCCGGAGAGGTGGCAGCAAGATATATTTCATCGCGCATCTAACTCTTTACATCTCATGATATGATAGACCTCTATAATCTTTCATGCCGCCAGTGTAGTCAGTTAGTGACAAACAACTATAGCACGTCCTTTTCTTTAGGTATCAAAATGTTTGCTCCTCAACTTCGGGAGCCTATCTATAATATCTACGGTTTCGTGCGTTTCGCTGATGAGATCGTTGATACATTTCATGATCATGATAAGCCCACCTTAATCAAGGAGTTTCGTGAAGACACGTTCAGAGCAATCGAGCGAGGTATCAGTCTCAATCCAATCTTGCACTCTTTCCAGGAGACAGTTCGTCGGTACAGAATTGAAGGTGAGCTGATTGACGCCTTTCTTAATAGCATGGAGATGGACTTAGATAAGTCTTACTTCGATCGCTCCCAGTACGAAACATATATCTATGGATCGGCCGAGGTTGTTGGTCTAATGTGTCTTAGAGTATTTGTGGACGGCGATCAAGCGCAATATGACAAGCTTAAGGATGGGGCGATGAAGCTTGGTTCGGCATTTCAGAAGATCAACTTTCTCAGGGATATAAAGAGTGATCACGAAGATCGGGGACGGGTCTATTTCCCAGATGTCCAGTACAGAACCTTCGACTGTTCTCAGAAGCGCCAGATCGAATCAGAAATCCAACAAGAGTTCGATGATGCGTTGGTCTCTATCCGAGAATTGCCATCAGGAGCCAGGTTGGGAGTTTATTTGGCATATAACTATTATCTAAAGCTTCTGAAGAAGATTAAGAAATGTTCTGCAATGCAGGTCAGAGAACAAAGGATTAGAGTGCGTGATGTTCGCAAAATAATATTGCTTGGAACCAGCACTTTGAAATATCAATTGCGGGCGATCTAATAGTGTAGCCTCCTTCTTCAGCCCTCTTAAGAATATGCATGAGCTCAACTAAAAAACAATTTAGAGTAGATTTTGTGGCGTTGATGGCCATATTTATTGAAATGTATTCATGCTCAGTAACTTGATTCGAAAAAAAACAGCTGAAGGCTTGCACATATGTTCTGTGTGCATGTATCTTTGCGATCCCATTTGAAAAAGTGGAAAGTTATTTGACACAATAAGAAATAGGTAAAGCGTAATATTCATTTTTGAATGAGGTCGGGTTACTAAATAGAACACGACGATCAAACGTCATAAGAATTTACTATGGAGAGTTTGATCCTGGCTCAGGATGAACGCTAGCGGGAGGCTTAATACATGCAAGTCGAGGGAGAAATTAATCTTCGGAGTAATGGAAACCGGCGCACGGGTGAGTAACGCGTACATTATCTACCTCATACTGGAGGATAGCCTTTGGAAACGAAGAGTAATACTCCATAGTCCCTCACGGGTAAAGTTCTGGCGGTGTGAGAT
>JBCBIX010000142.1:0-5474 GCA_038523965.1 Bacteroidota bacterium | reverse complement strand
TCTTAAAGCCAATGTTAGAAAGATCATCTTAAAATAGCTTTTAAAATCTACCGTATGACAATGAATAAAATAGTGTATTCGCTTATCCTGATCGTCTGTCCTGTTTTTTTACATAATGTATTTGGGCAAGTCGAACTTGAACAAGGCCTCAACGTAAAGGGTAAAATTAAAATCTCAGATGACTCGACTCCTGGTACTGAGGGTGTCTTGCGTTATCGTTCAGCCGTAGATGACCTTGAAGGATACGTCGATGGGCAATGGAAAAGCCTTACCAAAAGTACAGCTCCGGAGAATCCCCAACCAATAGTATATGCTCATTTTGGAGTGAATAACGATGGACAGTGGGTTCCATTTGACAGATCCTATGATTATACGAGGTCTGATCCAACGGATGATCTGAGTAATGTTGAAGTCCCCAGTGGAAAAATCTTTGTGGTTGATAAATTTTGTGTGACAATGGATAGTGGAACAGCAGATTCCTATTTTTTAGCCAGTGTTCGACCTACAAGAAGGCTATCAGACGGAACTCAGACCAATCGAAATCCCCAAGTGACGATTGGCGGAAGTAGGAAAGATGGCACAACATGTATCGACGCTGCACGTGCTCCGATTTTCGTTGTTAAGAATCGCGGCTCAATAGCGGTACAAAACAGAGAAGTCTCTGGTGGTCGTGTTCGGGTGCAGGTATTTGGATTTTATGTCGACAGTTTAGAGGACTATTTTACTTATTAGTATGACTGACCTATCTGTGAGATGTGTCAAGAGCTTCATGTAAACCATAATATGTTGTACCAATAACGTGGCTAATCCGCAGGAGTCACAACATTATCTCTTTTTTTTAGCGATGAGAACTACATGCAGATCACTGAGCTGTGTTTCTCGCTTAAGGACTATTTATGAGAGGGGTGTGGTTTTGGATAAAAGCAGTAGCGCCAAATAGTAACTACTGCCGTTTTGGACTTAGTTATTCGTCGTTATATTTTATTTACAAGTACAGTTTCTGTTTCAATCTTTCAGCTGAATCTATATCATGTCATTGTTGTGCTGTCGTATTTTTATATTATTATTCTTAATTGCCTGTACTTCGACTTCGTCTCATCAGGCAATTTATTCCAGATGTGATTTGGTATTTCAGCTTCCTTTTTCTCTTTCAATTTATTATTTCCGTCCCAAGTTGTTACGAACTTCCAATAAACTATGAATAGACCATTTTCATGTATGAACTCCATCCAGCCATCTGCAACCAAATTATTGGAATGATCAAAAACAGAAATTCCCGAATAGTTTTCTACTGAGCCATCAAGGAATTCGGTCGCATGTCCTTCTATACAGCTTTCAGACCAATCAAATCTCAAATCATCTTCGATTATTTTATAGTACTTCAGGTCGTGAATAAGTTGATTTTCTACTTCTGATTTCAGTTTTGACCCCATTTTGTCGGCAAAACCAAGGTCTTTGAAGTTAGGTTTGGTATGGTTCATGAGTGTGGACTTTGATTTGTGAGTTCTATCCTACCTATTGTACCGTTTTTAAGCATATCATTGACAATTGAACTTTCACTATTATGTATTAAAACAGTGTTCACCTCAAATTCCTTTTCTGAACCTGATTGATTTGGTCTTGCCGTTCATACAAAGGGAATGTATTGTTGTCTAATTCAATTCTTTCTGTCGGACTGTTTTAATTGTTAATCAAAGTCGTTCCTGTAAGGTTCGTTCCCTTTAATTAGGTTGATGGATCATTCTATGTCGAAACATCGGTTTATCATTTTTTCTACATAAAGCACAGGCGATGTATAACTGACTGATAGTCAATATGTAATCCGTTAGTAAACGGTTATAACCGTTGTTTGACGTTTGCCACACGCTTTTTGACGCTCTCTCCGGTAAGATAATGCATAGTCGATGTAAACTGGGTGACAGATCTTAATAGTGTTGAGTATAGGTGTTGTGGCTTGTTCTATTCAAGTTGCTACACCAGTGTGGGTATGCTTTTTCTTCGAGTGTACTCATAGTGGTAATTGCCGATGTTCCATCGGAATAAGGCAACTCCCATAAGATTGTAAGGTTGATATGAGCTACGCCGCGCCCTGGGCGCCGTCCCATTTCAATGGACTGACACCGTAGTACCTTTTGAACATCTTGCTGAAGTAGGACGAACTATTAAATCCACATCTCATCGAGATATCGGTCAATCGATGGCCTCCTTCGGTGAGTAGTGCCGCTGCCATGTGTAGGCGCTCCTGATTGATAAATTCGATCGGCGACATTCCAATTTGATTTTTGAACGATCGGTGAAAGTGACTTTCACTCATATATGCCTCCTTACTAAGATCAGTGACGGTAAGTCGATGGTGGAGACGATCACGGATGTAGTCGACGATGTGTCGGATGCGATCCGAGTCTTGAGTAGAGTCTTTGGCCAGGTAGTGATGACGAGATTCTGCCTCCGCGATACGGATGAGTAATTCGTCAATTGTATTGGAGATAAAAAAGTCCTTCGCAGGATGATTCTCCGTGCAGAGGAAGATCATTCGCTGAACCAGTTGATGTAAGATCTGATCATGCGCAAAATGAAAATTGAAATCTCCTCTGACCCACAGCTGATTATCGCACTTGGGTCGCGTCTCGTTCATGAGGTCGATGGTGGTCTGGATCTTTTGTTCGTCGATGGCCAGTGCCAGACATTTAGTGGGTCGATCCATCCGCGCTTCTGGAAAATCAATGCACATCGTTTCTCCTGCAGGTAGCATCACTGATTCGCCAGGAAGAAAGACAAAGGACGACTTGTCACGGAGATGCATCACCTTCTTGCCTTCGATCATGCTCGCCAAGACAGGCTGATCAAATCGAAGCATAACCTCCGCTGCCTGCTGATGTGTCTCGAAGATGCTCATCTCGGCTTCTCGGAGTGTGTAGGTCGTTTGGTTTTCGACCAGGGTCTGTAGCCGCTGCTGGCGATATCGATCAGGAAGTCTCATAACTGTAGTCTGATGTCAAATAAGATGTCCTATGTCCAAGATTTATCTCCGCTGCACAGAAAGCAGGATTGTACCGCGAAATGATAGAATCCTACAAAACCTTGGCGCGTGACGAACATAATTTTACGAGTGTATGAATATCACAAATAATTAACTACGAACGCATTATGTCAACAACAATTACTTCGACCAGCACCGCGGTCGCTAAACCAGCCTTCAAGGCCCAGTATGAGAACTTCATCGGTGGGGAGTGGGTCGCGCCTACACAGGGGCGCTATTTTGATAATGTTAGTCCAGTCGATGGAGCGGCGTTCACGCGTATCCCCAGATCTACGTCCGAGGACATCGATAAGGCAGTCGCCGCAGCATGGACGGCCGCAGCCTCATGGAATATCTCATCCGCTACTGAGCGTAGCAACATCCTCCTGAAGATCGCCGATCGCATGGAGGCGCATCTCGAGGATCTCGCTCGCGTTGAGACCTGGGACAATGGAAAGGCCATCCGAGAGACCCGAGCAGCCGACCTCCCGTTGGCCATAGATCATTTCAGGTACTTCGCCGGAGTCATCCGTGCGGAGGAGGGGACAGCCAGTGAACTCGACCACAGCACGGTCAGTCTGAATATCCCTGAGCCGCTTGGCGTCGTGGGACAGATCATTCCTTGGAATTTTCCAATTCTAATGGCAGCATGGAAAGTCGCTCCAGCTCTTGCGGCGGGTAACTGTGTTGTGCTGAAGCCTGCTGAGCAGACCCCAGTTGGAATCTTGATTCTCATCGAACTCATCCAGGATATCCTTCCAGCGGGAGTGCTCAATGTGGTGAATGGATTTGGCCTCGAAGCGGGTAAGCCACTCGCGTCGCATCCGAAGATCAACAAGATTGCATTTACCGGAGAGACGACGACAGGGCAACTGATCATGCAGTATGCTTCTAAAAATCTCATTCCAGTTACGTTAGAATTGGGAGGTAAGTCCCCGAATATCTTTTTTGAAAGTGTAATGGATGCAGACGATGCCTTTTTTGACAAATGTCTCGAGGGCGCCGTCATGTTCGCACTGAATCAAGGGGAGGTATGTACCTGTCCATCTCGAATCTTAGTACAAGAAAGTATCTATGAGGATTTTATAAAACGAGTGGTGGAACGCACAGAAGCGATCAAACTTGGACATCCGATGGAAGCAGACACCATGATGGGGGCCCAAGCGTCTAATGATCAGTACGAGAAGATCCTCAATTACATCAGTATCGGCAAAGAGGAAGGCTGTGAGGTTCTCGCTGGAGGTGAAGCTGCTTACAATGAGGGATTAGAAGGTGGATACTACATCAAGCCGACGATCCTTGCGGGTAACAATAAGATGCGTGTCTTCCAGGAGGAGATCTTCGGTCCTGTTGTCTGTGTGACCACGTTCAAAGATGAAGCCGAAGCTATCGAAATCGCCAACGATACGCTCTATGGACTGGGTGCTGGCGTATGGACTCGTGACATGCATCAGGCTTATCAGATCTCACGCGAGGTGCAGGCAGGTCGTGTATGGGTCAACTGCTATCATGCCTATCCTGCTCACGCGCCATTCGGTGGGTACAAGAAGTCGGGCATCGGTCGAGAGACGCACAAGATGATGCTTAATCACTATCGCCAGACGAAGAACATGCTCATCTCTTATGACAAAGACGCCTTAGGCTTCTTCTAATAAGCGTTCTGTTTTCTAATTTCATTAATGCAGTACTGGGGATAATCTCTGGTACTGCATTTTTGTCGTTTTTATAATCTCTATGATATGATCGAACGAATACTGGTTACACAGGCCGCTAAGGATGTGATCGACCAACTGCGTGCTGAGCATGGCCCTTTGATGTTTCACCAGAGCGGAGGGTGCTGCGATGGTTCATCTCCGATGTGCTTCCCCAAAGGTGAGCTGATGATCAATGAGATGGACGTCTGGTTAGGGGTTATCCATGATTGTAATTTTTATATGTCCAGCGACCAATTTGAATATTGGAAACATACACAGTTGACCGTTGATGTGGTGCCAGGGCGAGGTGCCAGCTTCTCCCTTGAGATACCTCTGGGTATTCGATTTGTGATCAAGTCTCGACTCTATGATGATGAGGAGATGTCACAGTTGTCACCGGTCCAGTTAGGGTTAGTAGAGGAGGGCTGATTCCTGTCAGACGTACCTCTGGATAAAAAAAATACTACCTCGTTATTTCATCCTTCCTTCTGCTTTTTTCAAACGGTCGCGCATCTGTGCCGTTGGCGGCTTTTGCCGACAATGGACATAGATGCATTGTTAGCTCTCGTTTTTCTTCATTATTTTAATAAATTTGTTTAGAAATACTGTGATTTCATTTTGATATTCTTTGGGAATAGTAACTGCATTATGTGCAATTGCATTTCTGATTTTCGTAAGTGTATGTAAATGTGCCAAAATTTCGTTTTTCTCCTCTTTCTTTCTAAACACTTGTGGATATTTCTCAATGATTTTAGCGTAAT
>JBCBIX010000141.1:0-5579 GCA_038523965.1 Bacteroidota bacterium | reverse complement strand
TCTCCGAATTGAGCAGATGAAGTGTTAGTTGATTATCCTCGAAGTCAATCCTCCAAAAGTCTCGATTCAATTTTTCGCCATAGGGAATGAGTTCCACTTCAGATTTATGGCCGTGAGCATTGTAGACACCGTTTATTCTGCCTCGTTGTGACTGGATCACGAACCGCTTGTCCCATCTAAAGAAAATGTAGCTGGACTGGATAGAAGCATCGGTTTCTCCAAAATAGCTACCATCACCCGTAGCTTCTGTAAGCTCCCACAGACCGAGAAGTCGATCGCCATGAGTTTCAGGAAGTTGGTTGGACCTTTTGAGATGTACTGTAACTGGCTGACCTTCTTCTGTGCGTCTCCAGATCATCTGGTCGCCCTTGAATGTCACTACAAATGGGTCAGCAGAGTCATAGATTCCATTGGTATTCTTGATCGTCAGCTCATTTGACGTTGAAGTTAAACTCCAGGTGCCATACGAATGCTGAAATCGGCCATTGCCCGACTCCTGTGTCTGGTCGGCGTGAAATCGTGTCCATCGCGCATTAGGAGTCATTTGGTCTTCGCCGACAGTAACTAAATCGATCACCCATAGCCCGTGCAAGTCATCAGACTGAGCCTGACAGATCGTGGATAAGATGAGGAGTAACAATAGAAGTTGGAAACGGTGCATGATCAAGTGCTAAATTAATCTATAGCCTAAATGTAGACATCACTAAAATAATACACCATGAGTCGATTGAGGTGAACGGGATCTTATGCCCCAGGCATAGTTGTGATGCAACCCTGCTGATTCTACTTTTTACTCCATTTCACTACCTGTCAAGTAAAAACAGGGTTTCAATTTTGTATTGACATATCCCATAAATTCAAAACTCCCTATGCTTGTATTTTTGACAAAGACGCCGGGCAGTTTCTTTGACTTTTTGGTATCAAAGGTGATGTTAGCATTTCCTGCGGAGTTATCATCCTTGATCCACTCCAGGGTTAGTAGCACATCATGATCCAGGATGATATGTAGAGATGACAAGTCGACTGATACCTTTCCTCGTCGTTGTTTGGTGGATATCAGCACATTGTCTTTCAGGAGGTTGTCTCCGACTATTTTGTTTCTATAATCGTAGATGTTGACCCTGAAGAGTAGGCTGTCACCGTCGGCATGATTGAGGACGAAGTTGGCATTCTTAATATATGTGGCTTCTCGGATGGCGATCGCAGCTCCGATTTCTGTACCTAAGTTCCTACTACCGAATCCGATGCTTAGTCCTCTTTTTTTGTTTCTAACTCCGAGTATTTTTTCTTTTCCGTCGAGTTTTTGAGCTACGATTTGGACTTCAGGAATCTCATAGCTTTTGGGTTGCAGGTAGACCTGACCTTGACGTAGCACTTCACTGCTTGACAAAACGTTTACTTCATATCCAATTGCGGAGAAGAAAATAGAATCACCGCTACTACCTACTTGCAGATTGTAATTTCCAAGATCATCGCTGACAGTCCCCATAGCGGAGTTCTTGATTCCGATATTGACATAGGGTATTGGCTCCTTCGTTTGTGCATCCATCGTGGTGCCTATGAGTGTCATTTGGGATGACAATAGGTTTGGAAGACAGATGAAGAGCAGAAGAACGGATGCTAATCTCAGTGACATACTGGCTCAGTTGATGGATAATCTCATGGCGCTTGTAAGATGGCGTGCCACATGAGTTTGAGTTTGTGTTGTGATGAACTCAGATCTTGGTCTACTTCGGAAGACGTAGCGCCACGACCTATTGTTACAATGTCTACCTGAAGCGGAATCCTTATGAGTGGATTTGAATGAATCTTGTAATAAACTGACGGTAAGGGCTGTCGTCTTCGTGGGATAAGCTTCTCCACAGCTCGGCATGAGACAAATGGTGTGTGTAGACGACATCCAGGTCTTCGAAACCTGCAGACCGAATGGAATCTTCAAACAGTGATGAGTAGTTAAGAAGGTCTCCATCACTCATCAGCAGCACTGGGGCAGATAGATTTGCCAAGTAGCTAACAGGAGATGCTTCTTTGAATACTTTGGTTCCTGCACCGAACACAGCTTCGACATGAAGCTGAGCAAGTTCAGGCCTCCTCCCATTCGCCATGGTATTATAGTAATCGATGATGTCATTCGTTCCTGAAACACAGATGAGCCCTTTGAACACCTTGGTCGACAGCCCGACCTCTGAGAGGTAGTCGTTATCCAAACCGAGTAAAGCGGACAAGTGGCCTCCGGAAGAATACCCCCCGATAAATAGTTTCTCCTCATCGTAGCCATATTGCCCAGCATGATCATACAACCACCTGATGGCCGCGGCTACATCTTCGGCGTGTTTGGGATGTTGGATCCCCACGGCTAACGACGGATCTTTCCACGTCGCAGGACTGAGACGTTGGCCGATGCTTGCTACTGCGATTCCTTGATGAGCGAATTGACGACAGAGGTCCATTTCTTGGTCTTTGTCCACGTAGGACCAAGCTCCACCACCTATCCAAATCAGTAGCGGGGTGTTCACATCTCCTGATGGCAATACCAAGTTGAGTCGCCTAAGCGTGTCTCTCTCTGCAGACGTTTCGTCGACATAAGGGATATCAACATGCTCAGTGAGTTGGGCTTGAGAAGGCGTTTGACTCAGGAGCGTTGTCGACAGAATTGACAATAGAGTCAAAGAGATAAGTTCTTTCATTGGTGGTTCTTCTGATCAATCCTCCTGAAGGTATGGTCATCACCCATACTTTGCAAAACCACCCACGATTACCCCTGCTAACCTAACGCTGCTGCCGTATCCGTTTCTATTTGATTCAGCCTGTTCATCTTTTCAATTAGGTCCCCAGTGATGGCGACGACTGACGGCTTTGGAATATTATCACTATCAAAAGGCCAGCGACTCGTTGGATTGTCGAGATCCGTTGTTTGTTCGCCGGGATGCTGTACACTCAAAAAGAGCGTCTTCCCATCAGGGGCGAACCACGGCCCGGTCAATTCGGCATCACGTGGAGCGGTGGCCACACGTATCACTTGACCTGCCTGCTCACCATATCGAGGGATTACAAAAAGGCTGTTGTTTTTGAACGCCATGTATGGTTTATCCTCTTTGTTCATCGAGCTTCCAGACATGTCAGTGGTCATCCATAGATTTCCTGCTTGGTCAAAAGCCAAATTATCTGGACATGAAAATCCACTCTCTTCACCTCCCGCGAGATAGGTGGACGCTTCAAAAGTGAGCGCATCAAATGCACCATCGCGCTCTATGATTTTCATGATCGACCCATGATGATCACCCTTACTTTTGTTATTAGTCATCGAGACAAAGACGTTACCAGTGATGGGGTCGATTTCGATGTCTTCTGGTCGATTTAGTTCTGTGGCACCGAGGAGTTTTGCAGCTTCCCGAGCACGCACTAAGACCTCAGTTTGATCTTTGAATTTTGATTTGAGGACGGGTTGAGTTTCCCAGTCCATGGCTAACCATTTTCCATTTTCGGTATCGGCTACGTACAGGGTCCCTTCTTTGAGAGAGTTGGGTACAGAGGAGACAAATTTATAAAGGTGTTCGCTGTTCTTATCATCTCCGGTGTAGGCCACGATGCGCTCATCTTCTAATTGATACAACGTGCAGCACTCATGGGCGAATCTGCCCAGCGCGACGTGCTTTTGCGCATCACCTGTCTTGGGATCGACTTCTACAACCCAACCATAGTGCTCAGGAGGGTTGTTGTGATACTTTTCCCAGCCGTAGTAGCCACTTGGTCGCTTGGTGCGATTGTTATGTTCGTCGTATTCCGTCTCACCATAGAAGCCATCGTAGTTCTCTTCACATGTCAAGAAGGTATTCCATGGCGTGATACCTCCCGAACAGTTACCCAGTGTACCGATGGCAGTCGATTTACCCTCGATCGGTGTATCCCAGTTGAGTTTGATCGGTGTATGTGCGCTGATGCGGCGATTGTGGGGATCGTTGTGGACGATGTTCCAGGTTCCATTTTCTTGGCGTAGCCGTACGATGCTGCCGCCGACGTGATACATCTCTTGATCTACCTGTTCTTGAGTTCGCGCCTGTGATTTGTCTCGACGATTGTAATCAGAGACGAATAGCGGATTGATGTATTCATGATTGACCCAAAGAAGGCCATCATTGGGATTGTTTTCGTCCAATGGGATAAAACAGGTGAAGTCACAGTTGAACCCAAATTGATCGTTGTCACTAATGGGATCGTTCCATTTGACGATGGTGTGATAGTCCAGTCCTGCCGATAGAAGGAGGTCGTCTTGATCTGACGGGTCTAATCCTTGCAACAGTAGTTTCTTCATCCTGTCCTTTTGCTCATTAGACAGTGATCCAGTGACCATAGGCGTGCTCGTACTTCCGCAGCTGCTCAAAAATGGAGGCACCACGGCAACGGCTACACTTGCTCGACCCAGAAAGGATAGAAACTCCTTGCGGCTATATTTTTTTTGCGAAGAATTCATGTCGTACGTTCTTTTAGTTGATGAATCTGATTGACTATTTGCGCTGGCGTCGGATGGATGAATTGACCACTTTCTTCAGCCTTTTTCGATGCCCAAATAAGTACTTCCCAATGAGATTTGTTGCGACAATCCAGGTGATATTTTCATCATCTTTTGATGATGTGGGATGAGCACATTATTCTGCTAAGGCAATTGGGAAATCCAATGGTTATTCCGCGGGAAGGCGTGAATTGGTGGCGATGGTGAGGAGTGATTGGGAGGGGAGGGCTCTCCCTTTTTGTGGGATGAGACACTTTTTCATGTGGTGTATTCCCGAGAAGAAGGTTATGGTCTATGCTCGTTGGTGCAGAATGTCATTTTTAATTTCTACACCTGCATACTCTCTTGCCTAAGTCCTTGGCTTCAGATTCTGTCATTTGCTTTATTCCAGATTTACATCTTCCAAGAGCTGAGTGTGATTTGCTTCTGTGGTAAATTTTGCTTTTCCCACAAACGTAGACGTTGTTTTTTGAGAAACTCTCATTCAACCTTAAGTTTTCTGCAATTCCATAACTCATTATGCTGATGAATAACACGAATAGAGTATGTTCTTTCATTCCCGTGGATATTACTATTTTAATCTCAAGTGGTGGTTATTGGTAATGTGCGTGGATGTGCAGAATACGGATGAACCAGTGTGCTTGAACTAACACTGGCCTTCGTTCGTTCTATATTGCCCTTTCTTGATATAAACGCTCTTGAAATCCAATAAAGGTTTCTCTAATTGATTTTATATTTCCCAATTCACGTTTCGCATCTGCAATCGCTTTGTATTTCAATTCCAGTAAGTCGGGAAGTTTAGTATCATCCAATTCGTTAACACCTTCTTTTACATATTGTTCTAATACAAAATTCAAAAACTCCTGTTGCTTCTGACTATAGTCATTCAATTGGATCTTTGCTCTGGATGCACGTTCTAATCTTGGAACAAGATCTTTATGATATGCAACATAACCCAATACATCAAAAAGGTCGCTGTCTTCTCCGTGTATTAAATTTCTTAAATCTTCCAGTTGCAAATTTGTGTATCCTTTTTCACTTAATTCTGCAAGTAGTTTTTTTCGTGTGC
>JBCBIX010000140.1:0-5681 GCA_038523965.1 Bacteroidota bacterium | reverse complement strand
GAACTAAGAAGTGATTCTGTAGATGCTAAACCTGCCCGCTCCAAAATCTCAGGAGCATAGTATAGGACAAAGTTGATCCCCGATAACTGATTAAAGAAAGCAAGTGCGAAAGCCAACAGAATGGGTTTCGAGTACTTTCCTCCGAATAATGACTCCTGTGCTGTTGCCTTCAGCGATGAACTCATTTTAGAAATCGCGGTATCGACGTCGTTGATACCCAGCTGATGCATGATGGACCGAGCGCCAGCTTCGTCTCCCTTTTTCAGAAACAACCATCGTGGGCTCTGCGGCACAGAAAGCACCATCACACAGTAAACAACTGCCGGGATCGCCTCCACTCCAAGCATCAAACGCCAATCGTTATCGCCCCCAACACCCTTTAGCATGGCATTACTTATGAATGCAACAAGTATCCCAAAGACCAACATAAACTGATAGCGAGCAACGATCTCTCCTCGCTTTTCTTCTGTGGATATCTCACTGAGGTATGTAGGAACTGTGACGCTCGACGCTCCTACTCCCAATCCTCCAATAAAACTGAACAGGCTGAAAGAATAAGGGTCTGGAGCAAAGGCCGAACCTAATGCCGATAGAGCATACAGTACACCAATCCAAAACAACGTCTTTTTCCTTCCGAAACGGTCTGTAGGAATACCCCCACCGAGAGCTCCGACCACAGTCCCCCACAATGCCATCGACATGATAAAGGTGCCGTGAAATAATGGAGAAGTATTCCAGAGCTCTTTGATCGGCAGGTTCGCTCCTGAAATCACCACCGTATCAAATCCAAAAAGGAAACCCGCCAATGCTACTGTGATCGACCAGTAACCAAGTTTATTCTTGCTCATACGACTTGTCTTGTCGAATGAATGTACAACGCCAGATGGTCTCCGAGATGGCGGTTCGAACTATGGGTCTTCCTTTAGACCAACAATGATCCATCTGTGCTTAAAATGAGACAAAAGAAAAACCACCTCCACAGGACGTGGAGGTGGTCACTTTGAGTTGATTTCGTCTTTCTTTGGGATCGATTCGTAGACCCATAAAAGAAGTGAGTATGGTTATTATCTAACTCTATAATTAGTCGAGCGCGATCATCTTGCGCGTTACGACTTGATTGTCATAAGTCAATTGATAGTAGAGTACACCGTCAGTACTGACATCTCTCTGATCTACACGAAACTCATTGTACCCCGCCTCAAAAAAGGCGCTGCTACCGAGTAACTGACGACCAGTCATATCAAAGACAGCAAGATCTACTTGGCCTGCATTGCGAATCTGGAATCCAACTTTTGTTTGTACTGCCCAAGGGTTAGGGACATTCTGATAAACTTGGAATTCTTGTTTGATCTCTGACTCTGTCGTCCAAGACAACTGTAGCTCCCGTACTTCCAGATTAGCTCCTACATAGACTTCTGGTGCAATACTCGATCGAGCAAAGTCCACGATATCCGAGAGCATCCCTTCACGAGAAGCGACAAAGGTCAGAGACAATTCTCCTTCCGCAGAGATGGGCGTTACATCATTCCAAGACATCATGAGATGCTCATGATCCATCTGAATATGCTCGGGCTGGATAGACATATCATCACTACTCACTTCTTGCCATTCTCCCGCGTTCAGATGGGCGTCAAACTGTAGACCATTAACGTCCTTTCCGAGGTTCATACTGATTGTGACCACTTCGCCACGATAGACCTGTCGATCCATCACGAATACAGGTTGGACGGTCTTACTTCTTCCCTTCCCAAGGAGTGCAGAGTTAGCGACCGCATTCCCATTGACGTCTCCTAACTTAATTGCCACGAAGTCCTGGTCTCTCATGTTTTTGTCGAGCGCATCGATGCGGATGATATCGCTCATGGGCCAAATGCCCTCATCCATCGACTGAGCAGCACTCACGAATGACCATGAACGCCCACCACTAAATCCATCAGCTGACCCGAGGAGTAATCGACGCATCTCTACTAAGTCAAGCGCGGTGATTCGCTCATCCAGATTCACATCTGAGGCAATCCATTGCCATCCTGACTCGAATGGTGCTATGTTCAGAATATGTCGCTGCATCATGATGATATCCAGCGTAGACAATCCATTCAGATAGTCGTCTGACTTCTCGGCACGGATATCATAGGCGGACATCATCGGCGTATTGGTAAAGGCATAGTTTCCATCCACATCCGTGATATTCATCTCTGAGTTCTCACCTTCCATCGTGGAAACATATACCTGTGCTGACTCTACAGACGCTCCTTGAGGTGTTGAGATCCTACCTCCGATGACTGCAGACCCACGATTGTTATCTGGACAAGCATCCACATTATCGTCGATCCGTAGCATGACATTGCAGAAGTCCACATTATCATCTTCATCCCAGACATAAACTCGTAGCGGAATCACCTCACTAACCCCATTCGAAGAGAGGTTGGCACAGGTGAAAGTCCGACTGGCCACATTGGGATCGGAACTGCTAAAACTATATCTGATAGGTCCGCCGCAGTTATCAGTGGACTGGCTATTGAGATCAAAATCGTTAGCCCATATACCGACAGAGCCATCAGTATTCATAGTCGCAGTAGAAATGGTGGTAATACAAGCAGGTGTGGGTGCCTTATCGTCTTTGATACGAATGGTACATGAAGTCCTCCCCACGTTGCCACATTCGTCTGCTGCTGTCCAATTCACTGTGTAAGTACCCACAGTCAGCGGTGATGATACGATAGCCATCACATCTCCTGTCTCTGAGATGATCCCATCCAGAATCACGTCCGCGTCACCATCTTCATCGGTATCGATAGAAGCTTTTATGGATAACTGATCTGAGCATCCTCCCGCATCCGTCGCAAAAGCATTGATCTGAAATCCTGAAATCTCACAGTTGTCCCCAGCCGTGAGCTCGACATCTGTGCAAGTGATCGTAGGGACAGTATCATCTTTTACCTTAATGACTTGTCTGAAGCGATAAAGACCGATCGTGTCACCGCGATTAGGTATATAGGTACACCAGTCGATAACTGTGATCTCACGCACCAGTTTTTTACAATACCCGTGGTCTCCTGCTATATCAAAGTCTCTTATTTCTTCTGAGGCTTTAAGCAGATTACACTGATTGTCAGGAAATATAACATCACCAAAATCGGTATCGTCACATGCCACTTCAATCTCTGCATCAGGGAAGACGATGGCTATACTGTCCACATCTCCAAGCACAAATGTCTTCGTACAGATAGCACTTGTTCTGCCCTGGATGAAGTAATCGACGACTACAGTTCCCGTATTACACTGCGGATCTACATTAGTCGATCTGCGGATGGTATCCACGATCAGATTACTGTTCTTACATGCGAATATTTGTGCTGTTGGAGCTTCATCCATGATCGCCTGCTGGAGATCATCCGTACAGTCGAGTGCGATCTCTGTGTCTCCACAGTCAACACGGAGTTGAGCATTTTTATCCTCGAGTCGGACCTTAGTCCAGGTGATATTCGTATTCCCGGCCTCATCAGTGACGCGAAGTTCGATATTGACTATGCCAAATGCGATTCCAGAATCCGTGACGTCGTTAATGTCATCCTGAGAAAACTTCACGAAGCTGGCATAATCTCCACTATCCTTACGACGGATCTCAAGTGTAACATCGGTACAGGCGTCAAAGCTTCCAGCATCAATATTCCGAGGAAATACTTTAGCTGAACAGTCACCCTTATCAGAGGTGAATGTGACTACGATCTCATGTTTAGATAACGCTACAGGCTTAACATCATCGGTCACGATGAGCGTATTCTGCTTGATGGACTCATTACCACACAAGTCAGTAACAACGTATGTAAGGACATATCTACCTGGAAGTACCCCACTGAGTGTGTATCCATTCGAACGGTTAGCCTCGATACGAGTTCCGCTGATCAATACAAAGGCGATATAGTCCAGTTGTTCTACCGTACTACAGTTATCGGCCAACGTATCTGGTGCAGCGATAAAGATCTCTCCAGTACATTTCCAAGGATCTGTAGCGGAAGCAGTGATCGTATCTGGAATTTCAAAAAATGGGGCAGACGAATCTTCTACTTTGATAACTTGGAAGAACTGTCTGGTCTCATTATCACACCAGTCTAAGACATCCCAGCGGCGAACAACCTTGTAGCCGATCGAACCACATACTGAAATGGAGTCAACTACATCTGTTGCGGTAGCTGTCAGCTTACATAGGTCATCGTTAGAGCCTGTGATTAGGCCCCGACCAATCTCCTGGAAGACGATGGTGTCCATGTTAATCGTGTCTTGTAAAAATGGATAGGCATAACAGATGCCTGTATCAGCAGTAGCGTTTGAAAAACGGGTTGTATCGGAGAAGTAATTACGGAGCGACTCGGGATCTATATCAGTGCCGCATTCTACGACAACTCTTTTCTTCGGGGGGAAGACCGCCTCGACTCCTTCGCTTTCGAACAAGAATTTTTGGGAACACCCAAGCTCCTTGTAAATCAGATTACCCTTAGCATCACGGACCAGTGTCCTCCAGGTGCGCATGATGACCCAATTGCCGCAGATGCTGTCGCGAACCAGGTCATCGACGAAATCAATGCCGCCAAGATTACCACAGTTATCCCTAAAGACAGGGTTAACATCGCGGATGCGAGCCAGAGAATCATTATTTAAAAAATCAGTGACGGATGCACAGCTAAATCTGCATAGCTCTGGAACTACTGTCGCAGTGGATGGGCATGCACACTCCACGGTGAATGGGAGGAGCTTGTCCTCGACCAATAAGTCGCCCCAACAGTTGACACCGTCTGACTTGCGACGGACAGAAACCTTGTATTTACCAGTACCACTGAGGAGGATGAATTCTCCTTCATTGGATGCGGAAAAAGGTCCCATGGCTGAATTACCAGCGCGAACAGACATGGTGTCGGGAGTGGACCCATCCATGTCGGTGATAGTGATGAGAAAGTCAGAAGGATCTGCTGTGTCAGGTTCGCCTTTGAGGATGTAAGTGGCGTCGATCAATGCCTCACAATTTGGATCGAGAGAGACATTAACACCAGCATTACAAGCTAAACTTTGGGCATCCGTATGATGACCCAGGGCGAGAACAAACAAACATGACAAGAACCTAATGACGGAAGGAAAAACCTTCGGAGAGTACTTATTATTCATAGGCATGACAAAAAGTTTTTGGTTAAAAAAGAGGTTCTTTAACCAGCGCGCTGAGCGCGACACTTTTTGACAAATACGATGGGGATTAAGAGATACAACACATCATGACCATCCGTATTTGGGGAGCGGAGGAATCACGATGACGAGTCCAAGAGTACCCTCTATCTCTGTCCAATAGCGATTTCGTAAAGCAAGAAAGCTGACCACATCACAGGGATGTCACCAGCTCCTTTAACTTTTAAAAAACCAAACTTGGATTAAGAGAATATAGAGGGGGGATCTCTTCGTCGCTCTTCAAAAATAGCACGGAGAGATGGTTAGGACTGAGATGGCACGCGGTAATTATTAGATTTTTTAATCACTGATAATTAAAAGTTATGATATAACCATCTGTATTACTCGGACACAACACCCAGATCTGGTAGGCTAAAACTCTGAGCCCAATAGAGCCCATCTCACTGCAGGATGCTTATGGATCCTGAGGTGACACACATGGGGCTAAGTAAGAAGGGGCTCTATTG
>JBCBIX010000139.1:0-5878 GCA_038523965.1 Bacteroidota bacterium | reverse complement strand
AGGTCGGACAGGACCTACCAAATTTGGAAAGTCGATATCAAAGTTGACCGAAGGTGAAAACAGCGTTCCACCTATCAAAAGAGTTAGGTCGACATCCTGACGTGTATCGATATCCTCGTCGCTTATACTTCCAAAGTCACGATACTCACGCAGGAGCTCTGTTAATGGGACCCGGATCGTAGGATATTTGGCAGTTACATTGATAGAAGCATTAATCGGATCACCTGTCCAGATTACAGTTCCGCCTGGTAGGATATTAAACGCCTTGGCGATGGCACCATAACCTGTGTAGAGATAATCTCCCGACTCAACTGTATAATCACCATACACAGAAAACTCCCCATCACGCTTCGCTCGCAATCGGATATCTCCCTCCCCTTGCCCTCGTAAAAGATTACTTGTGGCTTCGTCGTAAATGATGTATACCTGAGCCTCATCTGTGAAGGATAGACTCATCTCAAAGTCCACTCCCTCTCTTTTGAGTTGGTCGATAAGTGATTCTTGGGTCGTGCTATCCTTAGTTTGTCGATCACCATCGTCCGTGAATTCTATAAAACTCTTATCGTAACCGTAGGACGTATTTGTAATCGGAATGTAGATCTGCGACAAGTTCTCTACCTGTGCAGCCATCCGAATGTCCACAGCGTCAAACGGTCCTCTAAAACTCATATCTAATTCCCCTACTCCGAGTCCGTAGTAAATCGGATTATCTTCCTCAGTCGTATTCAGACCGATGAATCGAGATGAAGAGATCCTCACATCTGCCTTGATATCACCGAGCAGTTTATGTGTAAGGCCACCAGTGATCGTCGCTGAGTTCCCCATCTCATCGATTAGCTCAACTCCGGTAAGATCGATCAAACTCTCTGTGATACTGACCTCCTGATCTAACATCTGATAGAACCCTCCGATGTAATTGATACGAACACCTGCATCCTTGATGAGTCCCTTTCCCGACAACTTCAAATCACTCATTGGCCCGTGTAGCTTGGCCGTTATATCAGTGGTTCCTACCGTCTGTGAAATTCCATCCTCGATAATGTATTCGAAGATGCGCATGGGATAATCTTCTAATGTGATGTCCAAATTGATGAACGACTTAGGAAGATCGGCATAGCCACGGACGTATAGATTTTGGGTGTCCTTTTCGATAGCCATGTCCAAATCAATTAGTCCACTGTCCGCCCTCCTGGTCTTCAGTGATAGTGAACCAAAATCATCTCCATTGATATCAAAGTCATCTACATTGAGATAACCCTGGACACTTTTGTCTTCCCATAAATCATTAATTCGAAATACAGCGTCTACCTCTCCAGTAAGGTAGAGTTTATCATAGTCGATAATCGGATTGATCAGTTCTAATTGAAAATCATTCAGATCGAAACTTAATCCTCGATTCTGAAAGTCTCCAATTCTAAAATATCGATTATCATCTGTGAAAGTGATCTCATCGATATCCAAAAACTTAGGATAGATACCAAAACCATCATTGGGCAAGATCCTCCACTGCACGCTATCGATGATCAGGTTGTGCTCTGTAAAACTTGTGTAGTAGCCCTCATGGAGAAGTTTAGATGTACCTGCTAACGATATGAGATAAGCGTCACTGTCAGTTCCACTTACCCCCCAGTCGATTTTATCTTTGAAAAGGTTGGTGGACACATATCCTTCTGTAATAGCCAGTCCATCTCGTGCCAAACTGTCCGATGTAATTAACAAGTCCAACGTCTCAGTTCGGCTATCTAAGGATAAATCGAGATTGGTCACATGGATGTCATCATATCTCAGATCTGGAAAGTCAGCAGCAAATTTAACGCGACTATTGTCGGTGTCTACTGCCCCCGTAAAATTAGCCTCACCTTCCTGTTCAAGATCCAGACCAAGAAAATCAAATACCGGTGTTGTGTTCTTGACACTTCCGCTATACACAAATTCTAACTCTGGGATATTTAGTTTTGGATCCTTTAGCTTCCATATCTGATTGTGCTCATTGACATTCGCCAGAACCTGATGAAAAGTTGCATCGACTATCTGAAGCAGATCAAATTGTCCATCAATTTTAAAATCAAGAAAGTCACTTTGTAAGTCAAACGCCATACCTTCTTCAGTAGTCGAGGAGTTGATGATGACGTTGTCGATATCGAGTTGCAAAGAGTCTTTCACAAGGTCTATATCACCAACAACACCCGTCCCCACCAAACTATTTATCGATGCTCCTTGAAAACTCACATCTGAAGCAAAAGAAACTTTACACGGAAATGTAGCTACATTAATCGCACACAAATCAATTTTGTTAGCCAAGATCTGAAAGTCATATATCGGAACTGCATTTGAGAGGTTTACTATCCCATCAAATTGAAAATCAACCTCTTCCTGATCTATTTCGAAAGATCCATTTATAACCTTACTACTTAGCTCTCCACTATAGTTTGCATCTCTATACTCGTAATCGCGATATACAACGGATGCAACTGTGGCATTTATCCCAGCTGTGGAGCTTTCGATGCTCACTCCTGTGCCGTCAGAGATATCTAAACTTGCTGTCATCAAGCCGAGATCAGGCTGATCGATTAATCGACCGAGGTCAAAGTCTGTCAAGGCTAAAGCTCCCCGATAATGAATCGTATCCTGATCGGAGAGATCAAATTGCAAATCAATGTTAGAGTCCCCGAGATCTGAAAAGATATCACCAGAGGCAACAAAATTATCAAGGTAGCCATCAAATGTGCCCACAAAATTTACTTGGCCAAGTCGCTGAACTGTGGATGACAAATTCAAACGTGATGATAATGTGCTAAATGATGGAACATCGACTCGCAGCTCATCAATAGACGCATTTAGAAGGCTGGATTCGATGTTATTGAAGTCTGGTTCAAAACTGACCATACCCGCGAGATAGTTTTCCTGACCTAACCACATCTGTAACTTTGAGGCGTCGTACCTTCCCCCCTCAGTCTTAAGAATTCCCGATAGTTGTACTGGCTTGTTATAAAATATATCCTTTTCAAAGTCACGTACAACATTTGGCAGTAGTTGGTCTAAATCCGATGGGCTGAATTGTGAAGGTCGTATGATTACCTCCGCTTCGATATCCTTCCAATCAGATAGGTCATACGGATGAAGAACCGAACCATCGAACTCAAGAAATGCATCATTGTAATTAATACGAACCGCCCTGGCACTTACTTGATCTTTGGTGCTGCTCAAAGCTGGAGATGACATGTGTCTGATCCTTCCAAACTTTGTGTCTACTGAGATATCCTCTATCGCCAGGTACCATTCCGATGGTGATCTAAAGTTGAGGTCGTGCAGTAACACATCTATATCTTCATATCTCGACACCTCCTCTTCATTAACTAATACAATAGCACCATTTGTAATGCCAAAGTCATCTATTGTGACCTGTGGGTAACTCGCACGTTTGTTTGCTGGCCTACTGCCCTCCTGCAGATTTGAATCTGTAGAATCAGCCGCTACAGTCATATTTGTATCCAGCAAAACAACTTCTGGATGAGCAAGAATTAGTCTGCTCAAATTAATAGAAGTTGTATCGCCAACTATCAACTGCTTAATACCAAGGTCCAGAACATCAAAATGGAACTTGGAGGTGTCTTGGCCTGGAGATCCACTAAGAAATGTAAAATCCTTAAGATATAAATGCTTTAAATCAATCTGAGTAGTCTCCGAAGCCGCTTTTGTCGTATCAGATCGAGAAGGTATCAGCCCAGTCCAATTAGAACTATCTCCGTTTAGATCGAACCAATGGTAACCCGTTACACCCTCAGCCCTTATAGAGTTGAACCTCGCTCCACTAAAAAGCAAAGAGATCACAGATCCGCGCGGCGCAATGGCAACTTCCTCAGCTGAGAGAATCACATCATCAGATCGATTTACACTTACACTCTCTAATGTAATCCCATTCAAAAGATCAATACGTGATGAACCTATGGCTATCGTTGCATCCAACTCAGCGGTCAATTCTTGGATGACTCGTTGTGTGAGTTTGTCTTGAACAATTGGTAGCTGAAAAATAAAAAACAGAAAAAGAAAGAACAGAGCTACGGCAATAACAAGTCTTATCACCAATGAGGTGACATTAAATCGCCGTTTCGACGAAGCAGGGTCTTTGATGTTATTGATACTACTCTCGCTCACTGATTCCAATGTAGGTAAAACTGTCTCGTAGCCGGATTAAAGACTACTAACCCATGATTTAACTGCTCTTTAAACCTTCATTGACGCCTCGTGAATCTGGATAGCTTGTTTCGCTGGCAGAACATCATGCACGCGCAGCAGCTTCGCTCCCTGCTGCAAAGCTAACATGTGAGCGGCAGTGGTTCCATGGAGACACGTGTTCGGGTCAGAATTCGTGACATTGTAGATCATCGATTTTCGAGATAAGCCTACCATAATAGGCTTGTCCAAAATCTGTAATACCGATAATCCTGTGAGCAATCGATAGTTGTCCTTGACGCTCTTCCCAAATCCAAAACCCACATCTATGATGACATCCTGAATTCCCAACAGGTGGAGCTCGTCAAGCTTCTCCTTAAGCCACACAAAAAGCTCCCGAGTTACATCGTGATACTGTGGATTGGCCTGCATCGTCGCAGGCTTTCCTTGCATATGCATCAACACATATGGCAGTCCACTCTCAGCGACAACACTAAGAAATCTTGTGTCTAAGGATCCCGCAGAAACATCATTGACCAGATCCACCCCAATGTCAAGGGCGTGCGATAATACCTCGGCACGATAAGTATCTATGGACAAAAGCAAATCTGGAAATCTATCTCTCAATGCTCGTAAGGGTCCATCGACACGCTTCATCTCCTCAGCAATATCGGGCGCCACAGATCCCGGACGGGTACTCATCCCACCGATATCTACAATATCCACCCCTTCATCAATCATCTCCTCTGCCCGCCTCACAATACTATCGATCCGCATACTTCGGTTCCCTGCATAAAACGAATCTGGAGTCACATTCAAGATGCCCATGACCTTAGGAGAACTCAGATCGAGATAGCCACGAGGAGTAGTATAGATCATAAAAGGTAGTTAAGTTCCAAATATTACAAAGAATGCTAATATGGTATCTTCGCCAAGGGCAAAGTTGACACGATATGAAGCCATTCGCGGCGCTAATTAACAACCCTTACTTCAATGCGGTAAAGAATATCAAAAGACTGCTGGATCCTGACCAAAAACGTAGTGCAGTCATCATGGTCATTCTACTTTTTTTGAACGCGATTGCTGATTTTGCTGGTTTGGCAACCATCGGTGCCTTGATGGTTAGTGCCTTGAAGCAGGACATCTTTGGCGTTAGCGAATACACGCCGGATATGGCGACGTCTCCAGCAGAGTTTCAAATACATAATGCTTTGAGGTGGCTTTACGAGTGGACTAATGTCGGTAAGCCCATTTCCTTTCTATTTTTTTTATCAATGGTCATTTTCGTAGTCTTCATTGTTAAAAATGTAGTCTCACTCTACATTTTTTATATCCAGGCTCGATTCGGATACAACATATCTCTCCGCCTAAATAAAAAGATGTTTAAATACTTCTATGAGAAAGGATATCTATTTATAAAAGATTCTACTTCAGGCAAAAAGGTATACAATATTGTGGATGTTCCAATGAAATTTGCATCCTCCTACTTTATCTCGGTTTTAGGCTTTAGCACAGAGCTTGTTGTGATTTCGATTATGGTGATTGCGATTTTCTTTATTGATCCTCTCGCTGTCATACTAATGATCGTAACTATCGTACCAACTTTTGCACTGATTTATGGATTTTCAAAATCACAGGTCAAAAGAATTGGTTCTGAAATGAATGAACTGTCACCTCGTAATTATGCAAAAGTTTTCGAATCGCT
>JBCBIX010000138.1:0-6140 GCA_038523965.1 Bacteroidota bacterium | reverse complement strand
GAGGGGAGCGGCGCTCCCCTCTCCGCTCAATTGAATCGACGTAATTATAATTACGATGACTATCGGGAGAAGGACTTTTACTTCGGTATCTCCTTAGGTTTCAATAGCTCAAAACATCAAGTTTTTCTTGCAGAAGAGTTCATTGGCAATCCTGAAGTGCAGCGAGCGCTTGGAGTGCCTGGGCCGGGGTTTAATGTCCACGGTATCGTGAATTATAAAATGGGTGAGTACTTTGATTTTAGAGCGCTGCCGGGGTTTACATTCGCAACACGTAATCTGGACTTTATTCGCCCCCTGGGAGATACCCTAATAACTCAAAGAACCCCCATCGAATCGATATTCGTAGAGTTTCCCATCCATATCCGATACAAGTCCGCACCTTATCGTGATAAGCGCGCCTTTGTCATCGCAGGGTTGAATTATAGTTTTGATGTGGCGAGCAATAGTGAGACAAGACAAGCAAACGAGTTGATTCGCATTGCGCCCCATGACTTTCAGTTGGAGGCAGGGTTTGGAATGCAGTTTTTCTTTCCGTATTTCATTTTTTCTCCCGAGATTAAATTCAGTCAAAGCATCACGAATACCCTGCTGTTCAATGATCAAATCGTCGAATCTCGGGTCATGCAGAAGCTCCTTTCACAAGTATTCACAATCTCCTTTCATTTCGAAGGGTAAGAATAGTTTTCAGATCTAATAAATGCGGATTCCATTTTTGAAACCGACTACATAGCTCTGAGGGTACTCCTTTTTGAGTGAAGATTGACCGGCCTTTGCTTCAGGGAGGTCCTTATAAGTACCAGTGAGGTAGAGCTTGTTGTTATCGGCTGTTGTGTAAATCACGATATCGTCAAACTCACTAAAAATAGAATGTTCCGCAGGCAGTTCGAACCTACTGTACATCACAGCCACCTTAAATCCAGTAAAACTCTCTGTTATCTCAGTAGACGCGGTAGTGCCTGCAAAGTCGATTACCTCTGTTGATGAATCACTCTTCTCTACCTCCGTTTCTTCGAGCATCTCATCCGCAGCGTCCTCCAGGTCGTCCTTTGCTGCCCGTTGGCGGTCAGCGATCTCAGCACGACGCTGTTGGATCATTTCTTCCGTTGCCATTTGAGTAGTCGATGGTTGGGCTGAGTTGTCCAAAGTATCTGTGTCATTTGACTCAACGGCCGTTTCATCTTCACTTGCTTTGTCCACCACTTCGATCTCCACTTCATCAGCAGATTGAGCATTTTTCGATAAGCGCTTGTTACCCTCACTCACATCTTCAAATACGCGCGAGCTCGTTCGCTCTTCGATCACCATTTCATCTTGCTTTACGATAGACGCTAACTCCTCCTCGTCTGCTACTTTGACTTGACCGGCACCTTCGATATCCGCCAAAAATTCATCCATTAGTTCGTCCGCCTTCATCTGCCGTAGACTTCGCTGTAAGGTCATGGCCCCCACATCGAGGATTTTGAGCTCGGTGCGGCGATTCTTCTGGTGATCTGCATCACTACAGTCTACACCATCGCTGCAGTTATTGACCAACTGGGTTTCGCCATATCCGCGAGCAGATATACGATTTACTGGGATCCCTTTTCGTTCTACGAGATATTCGACCGCCGAGCGCGCTCGCGATTCTGACAACTTCAGGTTACCCTTTGCTTTGCCGCGACTATCGGTGTGTGAGCCAAGCTCGATGCTGATGTTAGGATTGTCGCGCATGAGTTCTGCAACCTTGTTCAGCTCTTGCGCTGCTTTTTTGGTGATGTCACTTTTCCCAAAATCATAATAGATATCGTTCAATCCGATCACCTTGCCTTCGAACAGCCGGTCCATCTCAACATTGGCCAATAGTACACCGATGTTATTGTTCTCAGAGAGGTTATCCGACACACCTGGCGATACCGAACCGATCCCTTCAAAACAAAGGATACACCCCTCGACATCGACAAAAGCCTCCATGCGCTTAGATAAGAAATCAGCCTTGCGGATGAGGATCGTGTAATGATTTCCCTTGATGAGATCCACTTTGAAATCTGGAGTTTCCAAAGCAGGTATAACCAGTGTCTCGCGCTTCTTGGTGTTGTTATAGACCTCCACCAAAGCTCCCTTAAGTGCATCTCGAGGAGCCTCGGGAGCAGGATCTTTCTCCGCAAGGGTAATCTCAAAAATATAGCCTGGACTGCGCTGGACCTCATGCTTTAGATAGATCGTCTGTGGACTATCATCCGCGATTGTAACCACCTCTTGGTAGTCGAAATAGGGAGCCTTATCAACCCGAAGCAAGTACTCTCCCGCTCGAGCCACGCGAAACTTATATGCACCAGAGGCATCAGTGATCATCTGACCGTAGTACTCCGTCTCCGCCATGTTAGAGATGGTCACCTCTGCGTCAGCGATGAATCCACGATTACCAGATTCGAAGATGTAACCCTCGATATCATACTGCGCATGAATGGTATAAGCTGATAGCAATAAAGCTACCACCACGAAGAACCTTAAGACCATGGGAAATCAAGAATGTTCTATCGGTGAAGGTACGTTGGG
The DNA here is from genome assembly GCA_038523965.1 of Bacteroidota bacterium. GTDB lineage: Bacteria > Bacteroidota > Bacteroidia > Chitinophagales > Saprospiraceae > JAJRXG01. The sequence goes on along the minus strand of JBCBIX010000138.1, from coordinate 3,605 downwards.
ACATGGAATCAAATGATGGCAGCTACTGACATTAACCTTAGTAGTATTCTGTACGAGCTAAACATCCTAAGGACAAAACATATCTATCGACCACCAAGCAAAGACGATACCTTCGCTCACCTATGACAAATCTCAGAATCGTCTTCCTGGGTACTCCAGATTTTGCTGTCGCCTCGCTGCGAAAGCTCATCGAACATGGGTGCCAGATCGTAGGAGTGATTACTGCTCCTGATCGGATGGGTGGACGTGGCCGCAAGCAAGTCATCGAGTCTCCCGTGAAAAAGTACGCACAGCAAGAAGGTCTCCACATCCTACAACCCAAGAATCTGAAGGCACCAAGCTTCGTCGAAGAATTGCGCAGTCTGAAGGCGGATCTTCAGATCGTCGTTGCATTTCGAATGCTACCTGTGATCGTCTGGGATATGCCTCGTCTCGGTACATACAATCTCCATGGCTCCCTTCTCCCAGCCTATCGCGGTGCCGCTCCCATCAACTGGGCCGTAATGAATGGGGAAGAACAAACTGGGGTAACCACCTTCAAACTAAAACACGAAATCGATACTGGCAGCATGGCCTTCCAACGCTCAGTGCCGATCCACAAAATCGATAACGTCGGTGATGTCCATGATCGCATGATGGTAGTGGGTGCAGAACTTATCGTCGAGACCGTGCAAGCCATCGCCAATGAAACGATCCAACTCCGTGAACAAGAGGAATCCCAAGTATCGAAAGCGCCAAAAATCTATAGTGCAGACTGTGAGATCGACATGACAATAGATATCCAGCGCATCTATCACCATATCCGAGGGCTCAGTCCCTACCCCGGAGCGTGGATGCAACTCTTCGGATCAAAAACCAAGATCTTCAAGTGCACATATAGCTACCAGCATCATGGTCATCCGATCGGTCAGGTGATCTCCGATGGTCGCTCCTATCTCGGTGTGTATACCAAAAACGGAGTCTTCTTCGTCGAAGAATTACAAACCGAAGGGCGACGAAGAATGTCGATCGACGTCTATCTGAATGGTGCTAAACTGGAATCGAATAAGTCAGCAGATCTACTAATAGCTGAACGACCTTGGTAACGATAGTCATCTCTTGTGCTGGCACATGGAGAACCTCTTGGCCGTAGATTGGAGTCGTCGTTGTCAGACTCTGGGCAACTAACCCCAGACACATCAAAACCGCTGCAAAAAGCACATTGACAGCCATCTTTCGGGCGCCAGTAGTGCGATGCGTAGATTGTTTCATGCGGAGTGTGCGAAGGTTACACCACAACTACGCGAGGCAGACAGAAAAGGTTACATCCGAGTTAAAAAAAGTTCGCGGGGAACTCCAATTATTTGACCAACGAGTAGTGATGATAGAAGTATGGGATCGTTTGGATCCCTTTCTGATAGTGCCAGACACCGTAGTGCTCATTGGGTGAATGGATGTCGTCACTATCCAAGCCAAATCCCATCAAGATTGATTTGATCCCAAGAATGCTCTCGAACAGGGCCACGATAGGAATACTACCGCCGCCCCGCACTGGTATCGGCGTCTTCCCGAATGTCTCCTCAATAGCCCGACTCGCAGCCTGATATTCCGGTGTATCTGTCGGGGTCACGGACGGTGCTCCCCCGTGATGAGGATGCACCTTCACTTGAACGCCGGCTGGTGCAATCGACTCAAAGTGCTGCTGAAACAGTTTTGTAATCTCCTCATCGCGCTGGTGTGGCACTAATCGCATGCTGATCTTCGCATAAGCCTTGGAAGGGAGGACAGTCTTCGCGCCTTCGCCGATGTAACCTCCCCAGATGCCGTTCACATCTAATGTCGGACGTATGCTTGTGCGCTCGAGAGTCGTGTATCCCTCTTCTCCTTGGACAGACGAGATCTGGAGATCAGACTGATAATCTTCCAGGTCAAACGGTGCCTCATTCATCGCTGCTCGATCAGCAGCAGAAAGCACCTCAACGCGATCATAAAATCCTGGTATGGTGATTCTCCCCTGTTCATCCTTAAGCGAGGCAATCATCTCACAAAGGTTGTTGATCGGATTTGGTACACCTCCGCCATAAACACCGGAGTGAAGGTCTCGATTGGGTCCGGTAACCTCGACCTCGACATAACTCAGGCCACGCAAACCAACAGATATAGATGGCGTGTCTCGCGCGATGATAGAGGTATCAGAGATGAGGATCACATCTGCCGCAAGTAGCTCGGTATGCTCACGACAGAAACCCTCTAAGTGGTCAGAGCCCACTTCCTCTTCACCCTCGATGAGAAATTTGACATTGCACGGTAGCTCATCACTTGCGATCATCGCCTCGACAGCCTTAACATGCATGTACATCTGCCCCTTGTCATCGCAAGCACCACGAGCAAAAATAGCCCCCTCGGGGTGTAGATCTGTTGCCTTGATGACCGGCTCAAATGGAGGCGAATCCCATAGATCGAGTGGATCGGGCGGCTGCACATCATAGTGTCCATACACCAAAACAGTTGGCTTCTCTGGATCGATGATCTTATGCCCATACACGATGGGATGACCGGCAGTCTCGTACTTGGTCACGTGATCGATACCCGCTCGAAGCATATCTGTCATAAGGGCATCTGCCATCCGCACCATGTCCGGTTGGTAGGCACTATCTGCACTGATGGATGGTATACGCAGTAGATCAAGTAACTGATCCAACATGCGATCGCTGTGCTCCGAGATATAGGCTTGGGTCTTTTTCATGTTCTTACTATTCGCTGACAAGATATGGGGAACGAGTTCCAACCACAGATAACTCTCTTGATTATTGAGAGAAGATCTACGTAAATCGCAACGCCAGAACCAGAGAGAGCTTTGCGCTATTTTTGATGAAATGAAAAGAGTTGTCGCTGTTGTTCTAATCATTCTCTTCGGAAGCTTACTCTCCGAACTCTTCGCACAATGTCCCATGTGTCGGATGGCCGCCGAGTCCAATCTCGAGAACGGTGGTACCGCTGGCAAAGGACTCAACTCGGGTATCCTATACATGCTCACCATGCCTTACATCCTCATCGGAGTGATCGGTTTTGTCTGGTATCGCAATCGTCGCGGAGACGATGATGTCATGATTGAGGATTAGCCCACTCTTCGAAGTCAATTCGACTCTGATTTAGCTAACTAACTTGATATTCTCGAAGTGCTTATGATGATCCACACATAGACGGCGCTTTGGTCCTCGTCCATGCATCAAAGACATTCGTAGAGTGCTGATCAGGATTGTTCAATGGAGCCCCTATCCTCGCGTTGGATTGGATAAACTCCCTTTCTGATCATTGGTATATGACTACCGATTAAAGACGAAAATCAACACATGACGAAGAAACTCCCTTGGGCTTCGCTACTCTTCTTTTGTACAAGCTTGATCCTTACGCTACTTGCGAGAGAATACATCGCTGATCAACTGCTTGAAAATGATGTCAATTCCTTCCAGATTCATACAACAGTAAATATTGTTGCAAATGTCATTCTCAGTCTTATTGCGATTGCACTTATCAAAAAAAATGGACTTGAAGAAACTGCGGGATTAAAAGGCACATCACTTCAAAAACCGTATTCCCTCATTTTTCCACTTCTGTTTTTGGTG
>JBCBIX010000137.1:0-6166 GCA_038523965.1 Bacteroidota bacterium | reverse complement strand
GCCCAAGCGGTTCAGGTAAAACAGAGCCCAAACCCTGATGGCGCTAATTTCTCGAGTAGAGAAATCGCGGTCGAAACATCTCAAGAGTCCGACGTATCAATATCTCCCCAGTCAGTACCTGAACCACAGGTAGCAGAGATCGCAATTGCTCAGAATGTGACTGAAAACACACCACCTCTCTCCAATCCAGAGAACGAGAACATGGCTATCGCTTACAATCAACAAGTCGAATCAAGTAATCAGCGATCTCTTCTGGGTTCAAAGCTTGCAAAGCGCCAACCCATTGTTGTCCAAGAAGACGTTGCTGCACCAGTATCTGTTGATATCGACAAGCAGGCAGTGGCGCAGCGACGAGCTACACCATCTCCGTCCAAAGCACGCAGCCTTACGATCAGCCCCGACATGGGGTGGGAGGCTTTCACGGTTTATCTGAATGAGGAATCTCCACTGACGACAGACGAACTCTTTATGCGAGGGCTTCGACCTCCATGTAGTGCCACGGCAAAAGTTGTGGTTCTACCATCTGGATCCCTCTCCTCGATCGAAATAACATACGCCGACCCGGATGCTTCACTGATCAGAGAGGCGGCTGGCGCCTTACTACAAGGCAGTGGAACTTGGTCTGTGGTGGCGGAGCAGGATATTCATGTGATTGAATTGTCAATTCCGTTACGCGGAACGAAGTAGCCGTGTAGTCGAGAAACATGACTGACACAAACTAACATTTGGACTAATGAGCAGTGCCAGTTTATCATTGTAAGGTGGGACACTCAACGACGAGGAAATGGATAGGACTATTGCTTATGGTTTCCATTTTATCAAGTAGATGTCAATTAGCGCTTCCGACTGAGCAGGATGGGTTTTTGATGGTTGAGGCTGAAGCATTTACTACCCAACATGCTAACTCACGCCGCTCATGGGTCACTATAGATGACAGTTACGAGGCTCTGAAAGAAATTGTGGATCCAGACACGGCACACTTTGTGACTGCCTCAGGAGGGAGTTACATAAAGGCTTTGCCAGATACTCGAGTTACCCATGATGACAGTCTTGCACACGGCGTGAATTTCAGCAACATACCAGGAGAAGTTGCTGTGTTAGATTATAAGGTCCGCATCCAGAATCCAGGTCGCTATTTTGTTTGGGTAAGTGCATATAGTTCTGGTACCGAAGACAATGGTATTCATGTGGGTATTGATGGATCATGGCCTGAGAGTGGACAGCGGATGCAATGGTGTGAAGGCAAAAACAGCTTGCATTGGGAGAGTAAGCAAAGAACAAAAGAGGTGCATTGTGGTGTGGAGAAGCTCATCTACCTTGATGTACCGACTGCAGGCATTCACACTATAAGCTTTAGCATGAGGGAGGATGGCTTTGAATTTGATCGTTTTGTCTTATCAAAAGAGTATCGCTCTCCTTAATGTGAGCCGTCATTCCTGAACATCGTTCTAACCCTAAACAAGATCTCTTTTGACAGCAGGAGCAGACTACCTTTGGTGTTGTGATATCCTTTAATTCCAGTCATCCACAACTCGCAGTTCTAATCGATCCAGACCGACCGCAAGATGAGTCGTTCGAACTCTTAATGGATTTGCTTAGTCGTGGATATGCAGATATGGTATTGGTTGGCGGAAGTACGTCTGGCGGAGAGAATGTTGATGCCCTCATCAGATGTATTAAGAGACATACTGACGTACCGGTGATCTTGTTTCCAGGCAATAGCTATCAGATTGCGGCCTCTGCAGATGGTATTTTATTTCTTTCCTTGATATCTGGCCGAAATGCTGATTACCTCATTGGACGTCAGGTAGAAGCTGCTCCGCTTATCAAAGCATGTGAAATTCCGGTGATACCTACAGGGTACATCATGGTTAGTGGTGGTGGCCCCCTGAGCACAGCATCTTACCTTACACAGACCCTGCCAATACCCATGTCTAAGCCTGAAGTTGCAGCCCAGACGGCACTTGCTGGGGAAATGCTCGGGATGCAGGCCATCTATCTCGAAGCGGGTAGTGGTGCGACACAAGAGGTGTCCAGTGAATTGATCCAACGAGTTAAGTCGAGTATTTCGATACCTCTTATAGTAGGTGGTGGGATATCCTATCCTGGACAGGTCGTCTCAGCAGTTTTGGCCGGTGCAAACGTTCTTGTGATTGGCACTGCTATAGAAGAAGATCCTGAAGTTCTGGTCACCCTTCGAAATGCGATACGGCAGCAGATATCTGTGCATGAATAAAGGGGTGATTGTTAAGTCGACGGGTAAGTTCTACCACATCAGAGCTGAATCGGACGGCCAGGTTCATGTTGGTACTATTCGAGGCAAGTTCAAGCTCGATGGGCTCAAGCTGACTAACCCAGTTGCTGTCGGAGATGAAGTCACCTATCGCGACGTGGATGACGAAAGCGTCGTCATCACTGATATCGCTCCTCGCAAAAACTATGTAGTCCGCCAATCACCTCGAAAAAAACACTATCTCCATCTGCTGGCCAGTAATGTGGACCAAGCCATATTGATCGTTACGATCGTCGAGCCCAAACTAAAACAAGGGTTTATCGACCGGTTTCTGCTGATGACCGAACCTTATGACATTCCTGTGACGATCGTATTCAACAAAAGTGATCTGTACGATGATGGTGATCGTAATATCTATCATTATCTCAAAAAGATCTATGAGAACATCGGTTACCAGGTGCTTTTGACCAGTAGCATCAAAGGGGATGGAATCGAAACCCTACGCCAACATCTACATGAGAAAGTGTCACTCATCTCTGGTCAGTCAGGTGTCGGTAAGTCATCACTGGTCAATCGACTGGAACCATCTGTAAACCTCCGTACAGCTGATCTATCTGATTATTCAGGTAAGGGTCAACACACAACAACTTTTGCAGAAATGCATCGTCTGTCAGCGGGCGGTAGCATCATCGATACTCCAGGAATCAAGACCTTGAGCTACAACCACTTTGAGGTGATGGATGTCGCTCACAATTTCAAGGAATTCTTTGCAACATCTAAGCATTGTAAGTATCGAGATTGCACTCATCGCAATGAGCCAGGATGTGCCGTTAAAAAAGCCATCGAATCAGGAGAAATCAGTGAATTGCGCTACTTCAACTACATCCAAATACTCGAGGAGGTAGAAAACCAAAACTATTGGGAACGCATTAAGGACTATTAATGAAAAAAACAGGACCTGTAACCAACCAAGCAGAAGCGCTCCTCCCTACAGAATGGGGTTTCTTTAAGATCACGGCACATACTGACCATGACGGAGACTATAGTCCTCACATCGCCCTCCGGCATCCAGAGATGGACCCATCTGAGCCTGTCCACACCCGTATTCACAGTGAATGCTTGACAGGGGATATCTTCCATAGTCAGAAGTGCGACTGTGGGGAACAACTTGCGAAGTCGATGCAGCTCATCGCTGATAAAAAAGGCATCCTCATTTATATGAGACAAGAGGGCAGAGGGATAGGCATCATCAACAAGATCAAGGCTTATCGCCATCAGCAAGATGGCCTCGATACCATTCAGGCCAATAAAGCCTTGGGTCTCGAAGCTGATTATCGCAGGTATGACGAAGCGGCGTCTATACTTTCCGATCTTGGAATCACACGAATCAAACTCATCACTAACAACCCACTGAAGATCGATGGTCTAAATCTTAATGGAATCGAAGTTGTCGAACGAGTTCCAATGATCATACCTGGGGGCAAGTGGAGTAAGGACTACCTCAATACTAAGAAGGTCTCTATGGGACACTTGTTATCATAGCCTACGCATGTCCTACTCGACTAAAAAGAAGTATGTATCTCGTAGAGAACGAGCAAGGCGTATCTCTAAAGGGACGCGTATGACGATGCTCTTCGTGATTATCGCCGTGACTATACTCATGGTCCAAAATCGTGTGGCCATCTTCAATCACCTCAAAACCTTCTTCTACTAATAACACAAGCCACTACGCCATGTATGTGGCATAAGTATCATATTTGCCCGTCTTGTTGTCATCATCTTTTCACTTCGCACTAAAAAGGTAATCATCATGATGGATCAGCTAATCGCTCGGTACACAGAGCAACTTCACGAGGCAATCGAGATCGGTAGTACAGTCAACATCCGGCCACACGACAAACCGATTAATAAAGTGTACGTGGCCGGTCTGGGCGGCTCAGGTATCGGCGCAGATTTCGTAGCGGCCATCATCCGTCAGGAATGCAAGGTCCCTTACCTCGTTGGAAAAGGTTACGATATTCCAGCTTATGTGGATGAGAACACTCTATGTATCGCTTCCTCTTACTCGGGGAACACCGAGGAGACTGTGGCTTCATTTGATCAAATGCGAGGCAGAGGAGGTAAGATTATTATTGTTTCGTCTGGAGGTAAGCTCATCGACATCGCAAAAGAGGCTGGATATGACCATGTCGTAGTACCTGGTAACTGGCCATCGCCACGTGCATGTCTTGGATATTCATTTGTCCAGCAATTGGCGATTATGGAACATCTTGGTTTTATCAGTGATACAGCATTAGCGCAGGTGAAATCGTCAATCGCACTGCTCGATGCAGAGGAGGAAGCCATCAAGGTAAGAGCACAGGAGATAGCAGAGATTTTTCACGGTCGGATACCGGTTATCTACTGTGAGAATCGCATGGAACCTGTGGCCCTCCGACTACGCCAACAGATCAATGAAAATGCTAAGGCACTATGCTGGCATAACGTGATTCCAGAGATGAATCACAACGAACTCGTGGGATGGCGCGAGAAAAATGATGAGCTCGCCGTACTCTATCTCCGCAATGAGGATGACCTCGAGCGCAACAGTGTTCGCATGAACATCAATCAAGAAATCATCGGTAAGTATACCAGCCATATCATCAATCAGTATTCCAAGGGTGCCAATATGGTGGAGCGCATGATGTACCATGTTCATCTTGGTGATTGGATTACTTGGTACCTCTGCCAGCATCGAGAGATGGATAGCATAGAAGTAGATGCGATCGACTACCTCAAAGGAGAACTGGCCAAGTTGTAGTCATGCGTGTTGCTGTCATCGGAGGCGGGGCAGCGGGGTACTTCGCAGCGATCTCATGCAAGAGACATCACCCAGATGCCTCAGTGGTGCTTTTCGAAAAGACGTCTAAGACCCTCTCAAAGGTGAAAATCTCTGGTGGTGGACGGTGCAATGTGACACACGACTGCCAGTATATCTCCCACCTCGTCAAGAACTATCCAAGAGGAGGAAAGCAACTCAAGAAGGTATTCGAACAGTTCTCACATCGCGATACTGTAGAGTGGTTCGAATCTCGAGGGGTTCCGCTAAAGGTAGAGGCTGATGGCCGCATATTTCCTGTATCTGATCAGTCAGAGAGCATTATCCGATGTCTTTTGGACGAAGTAGATACACTGGGTATCGATGTCCAACTGCGTGCACCAGTTCAACATATTTCAAAATCCGAGGACGAATTCCAACTCGAGATTTTGGGTAGGGAGACAACGGTGAACTGCGACATCGTAATAATCACCACTGGCGGGCATCCTAAGTCACAGGGCTACGATTGGTTGAGAGCATTGGATCTGAAGATTATCGATCCGGTTCCTTCTCTATTCACATTTAACATGCCGGACGATCCTATCAAAACACTCATGGGTATCGCAGTTCCAGCATATGTCCGGATTTTGGGATCTACGTTTAATGAGGAAGGGCCAGTCTTGATTACGCACTGGGGAATGAGTGGTCCAGCTGTGTTAAGGCTCTCTGCATGGGGAGCTCGTCATCTATCATGTGAGGGATATGAGTTCATACTGTCTATCAATTGGTCGAACGGTCTGAGTGAACAAGGCGTCCGCGAACTTCTATCGACAGATAATCGCCGCAAGCTTCGGAATGCCAATCCACTCCAACTACCGGTGCGACTTTGGGAAGCGTTAATGGATCGGGCGTCCGTTGATGCGAATTTATCCTGGTATGATTCTCCAAAGAAAAGTAAGAACAAGCTCATCCACACGATTACGCAGGACCACTATCAAGTCTCTGGCAAAACAACATTCAAGGAAGAGTTTGTGACTTGTGGTGGTGTAGCATTGGATCAAATCAACCTGTCTAATATGTCATCGAAAGACATTCCTGGACTATACCTTGCTGGAGAGGTCCTTGATATCGATGCT
>JBCBIX010000136.1:0-6194 GCA_038523965.1 Bacteroidota bacterium | reverse complement strand
CTGCAGATCCGACGGGCAGTGATTATGCCTTGTTAGAAATTGAAAACTTTCAGTTAGCTGCCCAGCTTTTCAATTATATCTATGGCCCTAACTACTTAGATCGTCGACACCAGGCCACCCAGATGCTCTCGATCGAAACGGATCATACGCTCGACAACCAATGGGATCTGTCCAAGGTCTTGTCGTACGACTACGACCTCGATCTTGACCCAGATGTCGTGCTGGACCAAGGCAGCTACATCGATGTATCGAGTCTTACTAAGATCATAGACTTCTTCGAGGCATTTGCTCCATTCTATGAAGTCTTTGAGTCCACTACTAACAGAGCTCCACTACCACTTGAAGAATATGTCAGCTTAGATACCGAGGATGATAAGGAAGTACGACTTGGATTCATGATGAGCTCGGCGAGCAGTCTTCTGTGCGTGACACGCATGGCGCGGGCACAGCAGGCACTGGTCAGCGGCTCTTTGTTGTTAGAGCCGATATACCAGATTATGTACCAAGGTGTCTTGGCAGATGCAACGATACCGGTTAATGGCCAACAGATCAGTCTGAAGCGATTCGTCATCCATCTCCTTCGTAAAAATGCAGTGCTGTCTGCCAACTTCATGACCTATGTGGCTCAGAAAAATTACGCCCATCCTCGGCCTGCAGATTACAACTATGTGACCAATGGTTCTTTTTCTTTTGGTTTGGCCAATTTTGAAAGTGACCAAAACTATCAGGTGACCGACGATCCTAATGAAGCCTTTAGCTTCATGGCAGATATGGAAGACCACACGCCTAATGACGACAATATGATGTTCGTCTCTGATCACAATGTAGATTTTACCAATGCGTGGCGCCAGACGATCACTTTAGATAGTGGGTCTTATGAATTTTCGGCCTTTGTGGGTGAAAACACCCCGACTGAAAGAAGCTTCCAAAACTGGCCGAGAATTCAGCTTTCCATTAATGACAGTCTCTTTTCAAAAGAAGTACTGCTCAGGGAAATATTGAGTTGGAACTATGTTACTCTATCCTTTGAGTTGGAAGAGACAGCCACGCTCGAGTTTAAAATTGACAACTTAAGACCAACCGTTGGCGATAACAATTTAATGATCGATGATGTGGCTGTTCGAAAAAATAATAATCTAATACCTAATGGATATTTTGAGCTTGGGAATACCTTATTTGAGAGTGATTTAGCATTCAAGGATAATATCAATCCCAAAAATGGAGACAATTTATACCTCGTTGGGCGCACATCAACAGGAATAAATTCTATCCTACCTGACTCTCGTGGTGTAGAAGCGGTTCAAGGTGATAGTTTTTTTGGGAGGGTAAGTCCTGACTTTGGACCGCAGATGATATGGGCTCAAAGTGTCCAGCTCCGCGACGGTGGGGTATATGACTTGTCCTTCAACGTTGCAGATAATAGATCGGCATCTCATAACCCATCCATTGTTCCAAAGACTTCTCTTTTGATCGAAGATCTTATCGAAGGAGATACCACGATGATATTGGAAATAAATCTTGAAAACAAAAGATGGTATAGCCCAACTGTTCGTCTGTATAGTAGAGACTACAGCGACAGTATCCGTGTGATGCTTATATGTGATGCCGGAAGTGAGGAAGCTCGTCCCATCCTGGATGGGATTGCACTAAGAGACCTAAGCATACCATCGGATACTGTTTCACCATGGTTAGAAGGACCGATCACAAGTCCAGATACGGTGCTTCTGGAGCGTGAGGCCAGAGTCGACGATCTGGACTGGACGTCGTTCTCACATCCTGACCTTAGTGAGAGAAATGTCTTTCTGAAGTTAGAAGCCACAGGATCTGACTGCCCAGCAGATGGGCTGCCCATCAACTGCGTAGCACTGCTCCAGCGCCCACGCCTCTCGACGATGGCGACGGATCGGTTTTCATATACAGAAGCTTTTGCCCGACTAAAAGCCCAGATGAGTAGAAGTACGAACATCCATGTCAATCATCACATGGCAGATCAATACCCAACACAGCCTATTGATCTCCATCTCGCTAAGGCAGTATTGCTCAATCCTTCTAATCAATAGTTATGAAGTACTCCCTACTGATATACAGCCTCCTAAGCGGAGTCGTTCTGAGCGCGCAGATACCGCAATACATGAAAGTGGACCCTTGGGACATGAGTCCACGAGATGGTTCTGTAAGCTTGGACTTTGCTGACTTCAACGATGATGGACGCATTGACATGATCGCAGCGTATGCCAATGGAGGCGAGCTCACACTTGCGATCGCCTACTTCGATCAGACCAGTCACGCGTATGGAGATATATTCACATCTCCTGATTGGACGCTGTCCATAGACTCATTGTCGTCTGACAGCTATGTATCTGCTGCTGACTTTGATCGCGATGGAGATCACGATCTTTTGATTGTAGGAAGTCGAGCATTCTCTGCTTCTACTACTGTGATCTATTTAGAAAATTCTTCGAAGACTCAACCTCAGATGACCGAGAAGAGCATCTCAGGCATCAACCCACCTTTCCAAAAAGGACATCCTTCTGTTGTTGATATAGACGGAGATGAGGATCCTGATCTCATCATTACCAGTCTTTTTGGAAAGGCCGAAGTCTATGAAAATGATGGAACGGCAACATTTACGAAAGTGCCTACACCCAATGCTTTTTTAGAACTGGAGGAGATGACCTATATCACTCAAGCTGATATCGACTTCAATGACCTCGACCAATACATCACCTACAGTGCCTCACGAAGCATTCAAAAATATGATCTCGACTTTATACTTGATACCTCTGTGATCAGGACATTTGCTGATCCCGGTATTCAGACAACGGCGTTCGGGGAGTTGCACTTTCACGACTTTGATCATGATGGCACCGAGGATTTGTTGGTAAGTAGTTATGCCTTTGTGGAGGACGTAGGATTTCAGACGAGGTGGTATCTTGTCAGCCAGGTCCAAGAGTGTTATCGGATTCGGCATCTTAGACAAAGTGACAATATGCTGAGCGGGACTTATCGCGCACAGGATCAGATCATCTTAGAGGATGACTTGCAAGTCGATACAAGTCTTGGCCTTGTGCTGAGTGCTAAAGAGACCTTTTTTAAAGGTGTTTTCACTGGTATGTCAGCCATCTCTATAGACAATGAAGGCTGCAAATCAAGATTTTAAATATACTTCGAAGAGAAAACCTCTCCTTTCGGGAAATATCAATTTGTTTTGACGAGATTCTGCTATGAGGCATGGGCTAATCATCCTACCATTTCATCGTTATGCTTTAAAAGTTGTAATCATCGTTGCATGTAGTTTGCAATTACAACTAACTTATGCACAGGACGTAGCACGTCTTGACTCTCTCAAGGCAGTAAAGGCCTTCAGTACATCACCGAAGGATGTCGCTATGGCCACCTACTGGATCGGTAGCTGGTTTCGCAGACAGTATCAACTCGACAGTAGCGTGTACTACCTCACCAAAGCCATCCGGTTTTCGGAAGAAGCCAATGACACATTTTATGTGGCAAGATCTAATCATACACTGGGTAGTACGCTCAGTATGCATGGTAGGTATGATGATGCTGCCGCGCCATATCTCAAAGCTTCCGAGCTTTACCTCGTTCTTGGAAAGCATGAAAGATATCTCCAGGTCAACAGTAATCTGGGTCTTAACCTTCGGAAAAGAGGACAGTACGATCGTGGCATACAACTTTATCTGGATCTTATAAAGTATGCTGACTCTTTAAAGATCAAGGAGGGGTATCCGCATCTTTACAATAACATAGCGCTCATCTATGTAGATATCGATAAAGAAGAAAAGGCGATTGAGTACTACAGCAAATGTCTACAAGCCTCTCGTGATCTTGATGATACTCGAGGTGTAGCCTTGGCAACCAATAATCTGAGTATACGACTCAGGCATAAGAAGGAGTTCGTTGCTTCTAATGAGCTCCTGCGAGAATCTATCGAGGTCAGCGACGAAATAAATTTTCATGAAAATGGGGCGAGAGCCAGGAGTAATCTGGGGGCCAACTACACTACGATGGGCCGCTACGATGATGCCATTAGGATGTTGAAAGAGGCGGAAGCAAAGTATATACCTCTTGATAGGCCTGCTGGTCTTATAAAAACCCATTGGCATCTTGGAGAGGCATTTCTAAAAATGATGGTACTTGATAGTGCCACATACTATGCCCACAAGACCCTCAGACTTTCCAGACAGTTGGATATCCCGATTGACATACAATACGGCTATGAACTCTTGCGCGACATCGCCTTGAAAAAAAACGATGGTGAGACCGCGTCTCTTTACGTGGACTCTGTAGCGCAGATAACCGAAAGGATCGAGAGGCAGAAGAGTGATAGAGAGATCGCTCGAGCCGAGTCACTTTTTAAAGTCGCGAGACTGGAAGATAGTCTGGCGGTCGCCGTCTTGCAGCAAGAAAAGTTAGCTTATCAAAAAGAAAGGGTTACTTGGATATATGGTGCCTTCTTAGGTGCCATCATTTTAATGGGTGTTATCATATTGTACTTATTCAAAAGGAGGCAACTGAGATCGCTTCTTGCCATAGAAGCAAGTGCGAAGGATGAGTTATCAGATCACATTGAAAATCACAGACATGCCATGGGCAGCTTTTTGCATGATGAGATCGGACAACAGATGGCCTTGTTAAAAATGGGCGTGAAGCAAGGTAAGTCTGAAAAAGATCTTTTAGAAAGTGTGGATAAGGCAATTGAAAAACTTAGAGAACAGTCGCGATCGCTCTACCCTTTTCGTCTCAAGAGACTCGGTCTCAATAGGGCGATACAAGCAACTGTCAAAGAACTCAATGCACTTGATAAAACCACGTTCACAGCTGACTTAACGTCGTTAGATGGGGTTCTTACGCCCGAACAAGACCTTCGTGTGTACCGCATCATTCAAGAAGCATTTAGCAATGTTCTAAAACATGCGAATGCAATAGCGGCAACAGCGTACTTTGATGAAGGCACCCAGTTACTTGTGATCAAGGATAATGGAGATGGGCTGTCCACCGAAGAAATGGAAGATGGAATCGGGCTGATAGGCATGCGAGTACACGCTAAAAAATTGATGTCGGTTCTATTAATCAAAAGCTCTTCGACTGGTGTCCAGTTATCAGTAGACCTTTCGCACCTGTTGGCATGAAAGAACGCTGTATTTTACGTCTGTGAAAGATGTTATAGTCGCCGATGATCACCCGATGATCGTAGCTGGCCTTATGGACATAGTCCAAGGATCTGGTCGTTATCGCGTAGTGGCCACTTTTTCCAATGGTACTGATGCCCTCGAGTTCATATCATCTGGATATGAAGGTATCGCCATACTGGACATCAATATGGGTGATGTATCTGGCCTGGAGATATCACGTCATGTCCATCAAAACGCCATCTCCCTACAGATCATCATCCTTACACTTTTTGATGATCCAGAGTTTTTGCTTGAGGCTATAGACTATGGAGTTCAAGGCTATCTTTCCAAGGAAAATACAGCAGAAGAATTACTCAATTGTATTGATCAAGTTGGTGAAGGCAAAAGATATATTTCCCAATCATTTTTTGAATCGCACAAAGACATATCCTCAGACATCGAGTCAATATTTCAAGTTCGAGAGCGCATCGCAGCACTTTCACAAAGAGAACTCAACGTGATCTCATTGATCTCTCAAGGGATGAGTAGTACTCAGATCGCCGATACTTTGTTCCTTTCTCCAAAGACGATAGAAAACCACCGCGGTAACATCTGTAAAAAACTAAATATCACTGGCCACAATAGCCTGACCAAGTGGGTAGCTGAGCACAAGCGCATGATCGAGTACACTTCATAAATTGATACCCCCTACCTTTCTTGGCACTGCTTACACGTTCTACCACTACCGCAAGGGCAAGGGTCGTTACGCCCTACTTTTTTCTCCTCCCGCTTAAAGGTGTCTGGCTTCACACGCTTAGGGCAACTGACTCCTTCTGCCGCCGCTCGCTGTGCTTGTTCTTCGCTACTCATCCGACTGGTCCTCGTATTGCTTAGGTCAGACTTGACTTGCTTAGCTTCTTCTAAGTTCTCGCCAGAATTAAATACCAGCTTCCCTTTCATCAAGTAGGAACTGACCTATTCATTGATTTTATAAATCAATCTTTCAAAAAGCTCGTAGACTTCCATTTATAAACGACGAGCGGATCTTTTGAGTCATAAAGA
>JBCBIX010000135.1:0-6610 GCA_038523965.1 Bacteroidota bacterium | reverse complement strand
CTGATTGGAGTAAGTATCTCCAATCAGGCGGATGGAGACGCTGGACCTTTGATGCTGCTCTAAAAGTTGATGTGCGATTCTCCTGATCTCAATGATGTCTCTTATTACCACATCCTCAGTATGAGATCTGGTCAATATTTGAAATGCTGATGTTTTTAATTTGAGCGTGACAGTTCTGCCCCAGCTCTGAGACTTTACGAGGCGTTCTTCTAACTTACCAAGTACCTCGTCTAACTTCGCTTGTAGCGCTTGCAGATCTTCGAGGTTCTCATGCAGCGTCCTCTCGACCGCAAGTGACTTTCGCATTCGATTAGGTTTTACAAGGCGATTATCGATACCACGTACAATATCATAAAAGAAGCGTCCCGTCTTTCCAAACTTTTCTATTAAGTCAAGAAGTGTCCATGTCTTTAGATCAGCCCCTGTATATATCCCAAGTGCATTCATACGACGTGCAGTTACTTTTCCTACGCCAAAAAACTTCTCGACAGGTAGCTTTTCTAAGAATTCGATAGCCCTTGAGGGATGGATTACCGTAAGACCATCTGGCTTATTCATATCCGATGCAATCTTAGCAATGAATTTACAATAAGAAACACCAGCAGAAGCTGTCAATTGTAGTTCTTTCTGAATATCATTTTTGATCATTCGTGCGACCTCCATACCGAGCTCGAGTCCTACTTTGTTCTCCGTAATATCCAGAAATGCTTCATCAAAAGACAAAGGCTCGATCAAGTCTGTATATCGACTAAAGATTTCGCGAATCTCACCACTAACTTGACGATATACATCAAATCTAATGGGCACAAAGATGAGTTCCGGGCAAAGTTCCTTTGCTTTGAATCCAGGCATGGCTGAACGCACTCCAAACTTTCTGGCCTCATAACTTGCCGTAGTGATAACCCCCCTGCGACTGCCACCTCCTACAGCAATAGGTTTACCTCGCCACTCGGGATGATCGCGTTGCTCTACGGAAGCATAAAATGCATCCATGTCAACGTGAATAATCTTGCGGTCTGTATGGAGAGGCTCGGACATCAACATACAATCTAACCCATTCTGGTGGTAGGCCTTAGATCACAATTCGGCGAGGCTGCTACTCAAAACATAATCGAAAGTCACCCTACAAAGGCAACAGAGCTCAGAATCGCCTACGAAGAATGGTGGAACGACATCATAGAAGATGCCTCTATTGATAACCTCATTTCGGTAGGACATCCATCTGAAAACCCTACCTTTCTAACAGCTCATGATTGGCATGCTACTGACGACTCTCCGTGGAATCAAACCATTATTAGAAATGCCAAAATCTGCAACGGTTACTGGCTTCTGAACGTGGAAACTTCCGGCAAATACACAATTAAACTATATCGATATCCACCAAGTACAAACTATAGCTATAATCAAGATATAGCTCCTGGCGACAAGGTAGATGGTGGAACGCCATACCCCATGGGAAAGGGAATCAATCTTATCAGTTCTAAAATTCGCGTAAATGAAAGTGAATATATATCACAGGAAGCAGTCGATGACACCTACTTTGAATACAAAATAAACCTCAACAGCGGAAGGACAAGATTCCAATCTTGGATGACACAGAAAAATGGCATCTCACTTGGATCATACTATGTGACCCTTGAAAGAACTTGACGCATCATTGGAAGTATAATAATTCCATTTTCGTCAGGTTCCAACACGCGTGTATATCGATAGTCCAACTCTAATGCTATCTCGACTTAAGATTTCCAGCTCTGTCTCATTAGGTGCGCCTTCGCAATTCATACTCATCTTCTGGCTACTGCAATCAGAGATGATATATGTGCAGGTCATATCATTATAGTCAAGCCCAGCTATCTCCACAGAACCATTTAGTCCGCCACTGAAGGTCATCGTACCCTCGAGATGAGAAGTTTGGAATGACCCGATCAAGGCTATATCAATCTTTTGACAATCATCTTCGATAGCACCAAAGTTGTCCTTCTTCGGGCCACAAGAGAGCAATATCAGCAACACAAACACAATCGTTGCAAGTTGAATACGCGAAATCATAGTACCAAAATTAGAACTTTGCCTCCGTGTGCAACTCAATGTCAGAAATAAAGGCAGCGGTCCAAACGTATATTTAGCCAGGAACATCTGTGACATGACCCGTTTCATCCCAAATGTGCTGACCATCTGCAATGCCATAAGTGGTCTTCTTGCCATCCTGCTGGGACATCCAGTAATGGGCGCTTATCTTATCATCGCTGCGATGGTGTTGGATCTGCTTGACGGGTTGGCGGCCAGACTCTTAGATGGCTCCACTTCACTCGGTAAGGAGTTGGATTCGATGGCTGACCTAATCAGTTTTGGTATCGCACCGGCATATTTATTCTATCAATTATCCTTAGACATCGATGCACTGCTGGTGAGCTTATTATATGTACTGTCGGCGCTCTTCCGGTTGGCCAAGTTTAATATTGGGAGCCAATCCTCTACTTTCACTGGACTACCCAGTCCAGCTGCTGCAGGCGTGGCAACAGGTGCCATACTTCTTCATGCGTCGAGTGCGGCAGCTTGCCCCAGTTGGCTGCCTCATACCACGATGATCCTATCTGCCATTGGGATGAATGTTGACTTCGGCTTTTTTTCGTTAAAGGGAGGATCCCCTCATCGTGATTGGCGACTATGGTTAGTGGTGGTAAGTACAGTGGTGTCGATGACTTTTCATTGGCATTATGGGCTATTCATCTGCTACATCTCCTATGTGATGGTCTCGCTGATTAGCAAAGCCGTGGTTAGATCTTAGGTCACACTCGAACTAAATGTCGGTCATCTGCATTTGTGTAGTCTTGAGCGGGATGAAGAAGGGTCTATCTTTGTAACTCGTTGTCATAAGGATTAGAAAAAGGGAATCATGGCGATCAAAATAACCGACGAATGCATCAATTGTGGCGCTTGTGAGCCCGAGTGCCCTAACACCGCCATCTACGAAGGTGGCGTGAACTGGAAAATGGAAGAGGGCACATCGGTCACTGGTGAGTACACCCTCGAGGGTGGTAAAATAGTCCCCGTGGATCAAGAACAAGCTCCGGTGAGCGATGAGTTCTACTTTATCGTAGCAGATAAGTGCACCGAGTGCGTTGGATTTCATGAAGAACCTCAGTGCGCGGCCGTTTGCCCGGTAGATTGTTGTGTTCCTGATGAAGATCGCGTCGAGAGTGAAGAAGTACTCTCCGAACGCCAGGCCAGACTGCACGCCTAAGTCGAATTACGCCTATTACATCATCGGATTAGAGGATTCTATCCACCTTTGTTCCAAATCTTATCGAGATGGGGGGAAGCAGTTTTGGTAGAGCGTTTCGCATCACAACATTCGGAGAGTCACATGGTGTTGCCGTCGGGGTCATCATCGATGGATGTCCCGCTGGTGTCGCTGTGAATAGAGACTACATCCAAAAAGAACTCACTCGTAGAAGACCAGGCCAATCGGCTATCGTCACACAACGTGATGAGACGGATCAAGTAGAGATTCAATCTGGTGTATTCGAAGGCAGAACTACCGGCACCCCAATCAGTCTGGTCGTGCGCAACAAGGATCAAAAGTCTCGGGACTATGATCATATCAAGGATAAGTATCGCCCTTCTCATGCCGACTATACTTACGATGCGAAGTATGGTATTCGGGACTATCGGGGTGGAGGCAGGTCTTCTGCCAGAGAGACACTGGCCAGAGTAGCTGCCGGAGCCATCGCTAAAGAGCTACTACACACCCAGGGGGTTTCTATCCATGCCTATGTCACGCAAGTAGGGCATCTCTTGATGACCAGATCGATCCAAGAGTTGGGATATGAGCACATCGAGAAGAATGTTGTCAGATGCCCCGACCCTACTTTGGCCGAAGAGATGATCACCTTTATCAAGTCAGTACGTAAGGATGGGGATACAGTCGGTGGTATGATTCGATGCGATGTACTTGGTGTTCCTCCTGGTCTGGGTCAACCCGTTTTTGACAAGCTACACGCAGATTTGGGCAAGGCCATGCTAAGCATTAACGCGGTGAAGGGCTTTGACTACGGATCTGGTTTTGATTGTGTCACGATGCGTGGTAGTGAACACAATGACTCCTTTGTCAAAACCGATGAACAGGTAATGACCACCACCAATCATTCAGGAGGTGTACAAGGTGGCATATCGAATGGTATGCCGATTCACTATCGCGTCGCATTTAAACCAGTCGCAACCCTCATGACAGACCAGCAATCCATCGATCAATCAGGAGAAGCTACTACAGTAACAGGCAAGGGCCGACACGACCCATGTGTAGTCCCCCGCGCCGTACCTATAGTGGAGGCTATGGCCGCATTAGTTATCGCCGATCACTATCTCCTCGCTCGAGGAGACCAGATCTAACTGAAGGCATTTACGATCTCGGCAAAACTATCCGCCTTCAGGCTGGCGCCACCGACTAAACCTCCGTCTACGTCTTTCTGACCAAAAATGTCTTCAGCATTGGCTGGTTTTACAGAACCACCATAGAGGATGGGTGTATGATCTGCCATGCTGTCTCCATACTGTGAAGCTAAGTAGCTGCGGATCTCGGCCTGCATCTCCTGAGCCTGTTCTGGACTGGCCGTTTCGCCTGTGCCAATGGCCCAGATTGGCTCGTAAGCGATAACCAATGTCTCCAAGTCTGTTGCGCTAAATTCAGATAGTGACTCTCGCAGCTGACTGATCACGTACGCTACATGACGACCACTTTGGCGTATCTCCAGACCTTCGCCACAGCAAAAGATTGGTCTCAAGCCATGTTCGATCGCTACTCGAAGCTTATCAGCGAGAAATTCGTTGGACTCATGAAAGTATTGTCTACGCTCACTATGCCCGATGATAACATGAGTGGCACCAACTGCCTTTAACATAGCTGGACTGAGTTCACCGGTGAAGGCCCCATTCACTTTGGGATACATATTCTGTGCACCGATATGCACATTAGCCGGCAAGTCTAATGCACTAAGACTAAACAGATGCGTAGCTGGGGCATTGATGACGACCTCGACATCTGAGGCCAGATCTTTAGTGATGAGTTCGGCCAGCAGCGCTACACCTTCCGAATGAGTGGTATTCATTTTCCAGTTGGCCGCAGCGATTTTTTTTCTTGCCATGATGATGACGATTTATCGTGATGGAATGAAGTTTTTCCGAGATCTGCAAAAGTAGGTATTAATACATCTCATCCGTTTCTTCCTCCTTTAATCAGAGCTGCATACCGGATATCAGCGTGGGGCGAACTCTGAGGTTTAATGCCGTTCTTTGCCCTTCCATCTTCCGACGTTGATATGGCCCAGATCACCCCTTATATACAGCGCGATATCTCTTGGCTCGACTTCAACTATCGTGTACTTCAGGAGGCTCGCGACCCGAATGTTCCCTTGTTAGAGCGCCTTAAGTTTCTGGCGATCTACTCTTCTAACCTCGACGAGTTCTTCAGAGTCCGTGTCGCAAACAATAGAAACCTCCTTCGCATCGGTAAGAAGACAAGAAAAACGCTTGGCTTTGAACCCCAGCAACTACTGAGGACCATCCTGGATAAAGTGAGCGCCCAACAGCTGGAGTTCAGTGATATTTTTTTCGAAGAGATCGTACCCCAGCTACGTCGTAACGGCATATCAATTATTCGGCGACAGGAAATGACTCGAGAACAGCAAACCTATGTGGAGAGCTACTTCACAGACAAAGTTCTTCGCTACGTAGACCCTATCCTGCTGATCAAAAACAAAATCAAGCCCTTCTTAAATAACGGGGCTCTTTACTTGGTCATCGAACTGTTGGATAAGAAAAATCAAGTACCGTACATCGCTATTGTACAGGTTCCCTCGGACCATTGTCCCCGTTTCATCGAATTACCGAGTGTTAATCCTGATGAGCATGTCGTTATGATGATTGATGACATGGTACGACATTGTATTCCATGGATTTTTCCAGGATTTGACATTCAGCAGTCTTACTCCATCAAGTTAACTCGAGATGCCGAACTGTACATCGACGATGAGTTTTCTGGTGACCTCTTGGACAAAATCAAAAACAGCCTTATCAAACGAGAAGTAGGTCCTGCTTCGCGATTAGTCTACGACCGTACTATGCCGCCGAAAACGCTCTCCTATCTCATGAGGGTGTTCGATTTGACAGAATATGATCTGATACCAGAGGGTAGGTATCATAACAACAGTGATTTTTTCAAATTTCCAAGTTTTGATAAAGATGAGCTAAAGGAATCTCCTCTGGAGACCATCTCAGTCGATCGATTAGAACGTGCCACTGACATTTTTGAGGCCATCTCGACGCGTGATCATCTGGTACATCCACCTTACCATAGTTACGAATCTGTTGTTCAATTTTTCGAACAAGCAGCCGTCGACGATGCTGTATCACATATCAAAATCGTCCAGTATCGAGTAGCTTCCAAAAGCCGCATTATGGAGGCACTTATCAAAGCCGCAAAACAAGGCAAGCAGGTTTCTGCCTTTATCGAAATCAAGGCCAGATTTGATGAAGAAGCTAACATCTATTGGGGCGAAAAACTTCAAAAAGCGGGAGTAGATGTCCACTATAGTATGCCAGGAATTAAGGT
>JBCBIX010000134.1:0-6614 GCA_038523965.1 Bacteroidota bacterium | reverse complement strand
CAAGCGATAGCTGAACGAATATTGCTTGCTGATGTTTAGACAACTCAATATGATCAATGAAGTCCTTCAAATCCTTGATCGGCATATGGATGAGGTCACTGATATTTTTTCCATTTATCAGTACATAGCTTGCTTCTTTCCTCAGTCTACCACCTTTGCAGACCGGGCAGGTAGTCTTCCCTCTATATCGAGCCATCATTACTCGATTCTGAATCTTGTAACTCTTGGATTGAAGCTCCTCAAAGAATTCATTAATGCCTTCGAAGTGGTCGTTTCCTGTCCAGAGCAACTCACGCTCAGCCTCTGAGAGGTCTTTTACTGGAGTATGAACGGGGAATCCGAAGTCTGCTGCGGCATAAATTAACCGAGTGAGCCACATTCCATTTTTTTCACCCTTCCAACAAGCGATGGCACCCTCGTATACGGACAGAGCATCATTAGGAATCACCTTAGCAGGGTCGATACCCAGAACTTGGCCATAGCCTTCACACTTCTTGCAGGCGCCGTATGGATTGTTGTAGTTGAACAGCTGAGGTGATGGCTCCAAAAAAGTGATTCCATCGAGCTCAAATCGATTATTGAACGATAGGTCTTCTCCATCAACTACTCTTAGGTGGCATTCTCCACCGCCCTCGTAAAAAGCTGTGTTGACACTATCTGCTATGCGCTTGCGATTCTCCTCATCATCGTTGGATACGAACCGATCGATGAGTACCTGGATATCTGATTTGTGCTGCCCGATGGCTTTGTCAAGTCGTTTGTCACCGGCATCTAATAGATCTTGGATGTAGAGCAGCTCGTCATTCCAATACAAGCGTGAGAAGCCCTTCCCCAGAAGGAGTTCAAATTCCTTTGACGTTTTTCTTTCATCATCATAGGGCTTAATAGGTGCGACCAGGATCACCTTGGTACCATTAGGCAACCCATTGATCCCATTGACGACATCAGCCACTTCATGCCTTCGAACAACCTTACCAGAGACCGGAGAAATCGTCTGACCTGCACGAGCAAAAAGCAGGCGGAGATAATCATAGATCTCTGTCAACGAGCCAACTGTCGAACGTGCGTTACTTGATGTGACCTTTTGCTCGATGGCTATAGCTGGAGAAATTCCTTTGATGAAGTCCACCTCTGGTTTCTTCATCCTGCCGAGGAACTGCCTTGCGTAGGAGGACATGCTTTCGACATACCTCCGCTGACCTTCGGCATACAGAGTATCCATCACCAGCGATGACTTCCCTGATCCAGAAACTCCGGTAACAACTACAAGCTGATTCTTGGGAATCTTCAGCTCTACGTCCCGGAGATTGTTAGTGTTAGCACCTTTGATGTGAATTTGGCTGACAAGCTGGTCGATCTCCTTTTTATCCAATGTGCAGGGTTGAAACGTATCAAAAAGATTCAAGATTGAATATTCTAAGGATAACTGACAGGGGTATTCAAAGTTCTTTTCCTCCTATGCGAACCACTCTTGGCTCATTGTTCTCCAATTTCATTTTAGATGGACCTGTTCTAAACAAATACGAGCTCTTCAGCCTCCTGAGCACAGGCCTCGATAAGGTTATTTTTGCGGTTGATTAAAGCCTGCATGGACCAAACATCTCTATGGAAGCAGCGTCCAACACAGTCTTTTATCTTGATTTCGCGAAAACTGATTTTAAATAATTCTGGATGAACTGGCTAATATCATTTCTGACATCGAGTATCGGACGTAAGCTGATCATGTCTTTGACGGGATTGTTTTTGATTCTCTTCTTGGTCATGCACCTCCTTGGTAATCTGCAACTACTACAAAATGATGGTGGTAAAGCATTTAATGTGTATGCCGATTTTATGGGTCATAACCCTTTAGTCCAAACCATCTCGATCGGCAACTTCTTCTTCATCATCCTTCACACTATCCAGGGGATTCTCCTTGCCATCAAGAACAAGAAAGCGAAGGGAGGAAAATATGCCGTCCGACCCAAAGACAAAACCACGTGGGCTTCACGTAACATGGCTCTACTCGGCACTTTAATTCTGGCTTTCTTATTGATGCACTTGGGACACTTTTGGGTCCAATTTAAAACCGGGGCCAGTCACATTGAAACGGTGACTTATGACGCCGGTCCGATTAAAGATGCCTACTCAAGCGTGGTGCAGGTGTTAACGAATCCAGTATGGGTAGTAGCTTATATCATCGGTTTGGTGGTCTTGGCATTTCACCTTAGTCATGGGTTCGCCAGTGCCTTCCAAACTTTGGGAATCAACCATAAAAAATACAGTCCGTTAATCAAGGGACTTGGACTCGCATATTCGATTCTAATCCCACTTGGTTTTGCGATCATACCCATCTATCTCTTTCTCACTCAATCCTAATCACATGGAATTAAGAAGTAAAGTCCCCTCTGGAACGCTCAATGACAAGTGGATAGACTACAAGTCTACCATGAACCTCGTCGCTCCTAATAATAAGCGACGATTAGAAGTCATCGTTGTAGGAACAGGGTTAGCAGGTGCTTCAGCGGCGGCTACCCTCGGTGAGTTAGGCTATAATGTAAAGTGCTTCACCTTTCATGATAGTCCTCGACGTGCACACAGTATTGCCGCTCAGGGTGGAATCAATGCCGCTAAGAACTACCAGAATGACGGTGACTCCGTTTTTAGACTTTTCTACGACACCATCAAGGGAGGAGATTACCGCTCAAGAGAGGCTAACGTGCATCGCTTGGCTGAGGTCAGTGTAGATATTATCGATCAATGCGTAGCGCAGGGTGTACCATTTGCCAGAGAGTATGGAGGCTTGCTTGCCAATCGATCTTTTGGTGGTGTACAGGTTTCGCGCACCTTCTATGCACGTGGACAGACGGGACAGCAGCTCCTGATCGGTGCATACCAGGCATTATCACGTCAAATTTCATTGGGTACAGTAGAGATGTACAATCGTCATGAGATGCTCGACTTGGTCAAAGTAGATGGAAAGGCGAGAGGCATCATCGTACGGAACCTACTGAATGGAAAAATTGAGCGTTTCGCCGCGCACTGTGTGGTGCTTGCGACCGGTGGATATGGCAATGTCTTCTACTTATCTACGAACGCCATGGGATGTAATGTATCCGCAGCCTGGAGATCAGTACGAAGAGGAGCACTTATGGCCAACCCATGCTTCACACAGATCCACCCTACATGTATACCGGTATCAGGAGAATACCAATCGAAGTTGACTCTGATGTCAGAATCACTGCGCAACGATGGTCGCGTATGGGTGCCTAACAAAGTCGCAGATGCCGAAGCGGTTCGGACTGGCAAGAAGTCTGCCCTCGAGATCGCAGAAGAAGATCGTGACTATTACCTGGAACGCAGGTATCCTGCCTTTGGTAATCTGGTTCCTCGAGACGTAGCCTCGCGTGCTGCTAAAACTGCTTGCGACGAAGGAAAAGGTGTGGCTCCAACCGGTCTGGCTGTCTTCTTAGATTTCGCTTCAGCGATCCAACGATATGGCAAAGCAGAAGCTCACACTCAGGGTAACCACAATGCCACTGCAGCAGAAATTACGGCTCTTGGAGAGAAGATTATCAAGCAGAAATACGGTAATCTCTTCCAGATGTACGAGAAGATCACTGGCGAAAATCCATACAAGATGCCAATGAAGATCTATCCTGCTGTTCATTACACCATGGGTGGACTCTGGGTAGATTACAATCTCGAAACTAATGTGCCTGGACTGTTTGCGCTCGGAGAGGCGAATTTCTCGGACCATGGTGCTAACCGCTTGGGGGCCTCAGCACTCATGCAAGGATTGGCTGATGGATACTTTGTGATTCCATACACGATAGGCCAATTCCTGAGCCAGGATATCCGTACTCCTAAGTTTAGCACAGAAACAGAAGAGTTCGATCAGGCAGAAGCCGCTGTTGTTGATCGGATTAACAAGCTCATGAGTGTAAAAGGCAATAAGTCTGTAGAATCCTTCCACCGTCGTCTCGGCAAAATCGTTTGGGAATACTGCGGTATGTCGCGCAATGCAGAGGGGCTCAACAAGGGCCGCGATCTGATCAGAGAACTGAGAGATGAATTCTACAGCGATGTATTCGTTCCAGGTACTGCTGATGAGTATAACCCAGAGTTAGAAAAAGCGCTACGCGTAGCAGATTTCCTTGAGTTGGGTGAGGTGATGATGGTCGACGCCTTAGCGCGAAATGAGTCCTGTGGTGGGCACTTCCGAGAAGAATATCAAACAACAGAAGGCGAAGCGCTACGTGATGATGAGAACTACTCGTTCGTATCCGCCTGGGAATGGTCAGATGATGGAAATCACCAACTGCACAAAGAGGATTTGATCTTTGAAAATGTCGAGTTGAAAACTCGTAGCTACAAATAGCATTCACCTATAAAGCAACCGAAAATCGGATCACGATGAAGATTAATCTTAAAGTCTGGAGACAAAAGAACGATAAGGAAAAAGGACGTTTTGAGTCTTACACGGTAGAGGCCGAAGAACATATGTCATTCCTCGAGATGCTCGATGTTCTTAATGAACAGCTCATCTCGGAGAGAAAAGAACCAGTCTATTTCGCGCACGACTGTAGAGAAGGTATCTGCGGTACATGTAACCTCGTCATTAACGGGCGACCCCATGGCCCACAACAAGGGACCACTACTTGTCAGTTGCATATGCGTAGTTTTTCTGACGGAGATACGATCCATGTCGAACCATGGCGAGCGAGTGCCTTTCCAGTGATCAAAGATTTAGTTGTGGATAGATCAGCCTTTGATCGCATCATCCAAGCTGGAGGATATATCTCGGTCAATACTGGACAAGCACAGGATGGTAATGCTATTCCTATCGAAAAAGACCAAGCGTCTCACGCCTTTGACTCAGCCACGTGTATTGGCTGTGGAGCATGTGTTGCAGCCTGCCCCAACGGTTCAGCTATGCTCTTCACATCAGCGAAGGTGGCTCACTTAGGGCGACTTCCTCAAGGCGAAGTGGAACATCAGAAACGTGTGAGTAAGATGGTTGCTCAGATGGACAAAGAGGGATTTGGATTCTGCTCTAATATCGGCGCATGTGAAGCAGAATGCCCTAAAGAGATAAGCATCGAAAACATTGCCATGATGAATCGATCTTACCTATCGGCCTCAGTTGTAGGAGAGTCCATGTAGATCTCTACCTCGAGGAACTTAAACAGACAAAACAGGTACTTCGGGCCCATTCCTTTCTGGTGTGGGTCCTTTTTTTAGGACTGCCTGCCCAACCTATGTGCGATAGAGGCGTAAGGGACTTTATGAAACGGTTCTTTGCTATTGTCTTCTTCACACTACTCTATGGCTCAGTGACTTTAATCAGTCAAGAGAAAGAACTGGAGACGCCTATAATACAAGTGGGGTTTGACTGGCTCATGGAAGCTGATCAGAGCAATATTGGACTTCATGGAGCTTTACTCTTTCCTGTTGCGAAAAGGGTCTGGATAGGCCCATCTGTTTCATATTATCAATACGGTGATTTACTCGATGTCAGTATGTCCAATGTCGGGGTTCAAACGCGATATGTGCTTAACGATAGGCCCAGGGTAAGTCCATTCATCAGCTTTGTCAGTGGGCTTGGGATTCCCCATTATGGAGAAGAAGTGAGTGACGAAGATCTCGATCCACTCAGCACTATTCTGTTACATCCCGCCTTTGGTCTTGCTATAACCACACCTCGAAATGTGCGAATCGTACCATCGATTGGCTATCTCAATCAAGGCCTTGATCTATCCTTTTTTGATAGAAGTACCATATCGATGAACTACAACAGATACGTTCTCTCTCTATCGATAGAGTTTTAACAGCTTCAATGATTTTATAGGGCCCTTAAACAAAAAAAGAAGCTAACCTCTCGGCCAGCTTCCTTTCACTGCATCAACCAAAAAATAAAACTTGAAAACCTTTTTCTTACACTGTTGAGACGCGATTGAATCGCAATAGTCACGTCTCCGCCGCAATGTTAAGCCAATATTAACTAAACTATACCTTGAGTAAGGTTTTTGTCATCTCATTGACGTTAAAAAAAGAGAAGCCGATCAAATTGACCGACTTCCTTTCACTGCATCAACCAAAAAATAATCCTGTATATCTGTCGCAATCACTACGTGACCGTGTCGCCTTCGCGTTCACATGTTAAGACCAAAAGTTCGAAATATTGTCACTCCAGCGAAAAGTTTTAACATTTAATTTACGTAGCCGAAATAAAAGGCTGGATTGATCCATGTTTGAACAAGGAAAGTAACCTTTTGCGCCTTTTCACAGTACTATCATACCCCGCGGTCTGACAAGATTTACATTTGCCTCATGATTTCCAAGCTCATTCTTTGCGCTGTCCTTAGCACTATTCTCGTAGATCACGAACTACACCTGAGTAAATGTGAGATCAATTACAAGGAAGAACTCAAGGAACTCCAAATCGAGCTTCATTTTTTCATGGATGACCTTGAGGAAGCAATTATCACAGCAGGAGGTGACTCTCTTTATCTCTTTATGAATGACGAGCATCCGAACGCTGATCAACTCATACAGGATTATGTCACTGACCACTTCAGCATTGCGTTGTCAGGATATCCATTAGAGATGAACTGGGTAGGAAAGGAAATAAG
>JBCBIX010000133.1:0-6616 GCA_038523965.1 Bacteroidota bacterium | reverse complement strand
GCCAGCCTTTCTCAGGTAATCCAGCCGCTGTAGTACCCTTGGAGAATTGGGTAGAGGATGACTTGATGCAGCGTATCGCAGAAGAAAATAATCTTGCCGAGACGGCCTTTGTAGTAGGATCAAATGGCGCCTATGAGCTCCGTTGGTTCACTCCAACGATCGAGGTAAGCCTATGTGGACATGCGACCTTAGCGACCACATTTGTTCTACACCACATTCTTGAGGACCGGAGCAGAAAACTGCAATTTCAGACGAAGTCGGGGGTGCTTACCGCAGCTGTCAATGCGGAGCGTATCATGATGGATTTTCCGGCAGATAAGCTCACCTCATACACTACAAATGTAGGCTTGGTTGCGTCTGCTTTGGGTCAGACTCCCGTGGAGATCTATCAAGGTCGTGATGATCTCCTATGCATCTTGCAAGATGAAAGGCAGGTCGAAGAGCTATCACCTGACTTCAGAGCGCTCAGCCAAATTGGAGGAAGAGGAACCATTGTAACTGCCGCCAGCCAAAGGGATGATCGGGACATCACGAGTAGATGTTTTTACCCGCAGTCTGGTATCGACGAGGATCCAGTTACTGGAAGCGCACATACCACTCTTGCGACTTATTGGGCTCCTAAAATGAAGCTTACAACTCTGACCGCCTATCAAGCGTCCCTACGTGGTGGTCTACTGGAGCTTCAACTGACGGATGACCGAGTTAAACTATCGGGTGTAGCAAGGCTCTATTTGGAAGGGAAGATTATTGTGCCTTAATCGACTATTACATAATAATTCATGCGTAGTTGGTTCGCCTAAATGAGTCAGTTGACACATGCATTATTTTATCATACCTTCTCATGTGACATTTCTTTCTCATTTTTTTCATGATTTACTGATCACAACCTTCACTACGATGAAACACACCTTTTACATTTTGCTCATTGCCTTATTATGGAGTTGTTCGCCGAAGACAACGCAGTTGGCGGACTCTACTCCTCCTCCGGCAATAGGTGCCGAGACAGCTATGATGGAGACCAAGGTGGATTCCTCCACGGACGCCATGGTGCCAACTAAAACAGACCCGATGGATGAGGCTGTCCCAACGGATGATCGCCTTACGATGGGAGTCCTGCCCAATGGGATACACTACTATATCCAGGAAAATGCCAGACCTGAACAACGAGCCGAAATTCGATTAGCGGTGAATGCAGGATCGATCCTCGAAGACGATGATCAGCTTGGATTAGCCCATTTTGTTGAGCACATGGCCTTCAATGGAACTGAAAATTTCGAAAAGAATGAATTAGTCGATTATCTGGAGACTACTGGAACCCGATTTGGCCCAGATCTCAATGCCTTCACCTCATTTGATGAGACGGTATACATGCTGCAGGTAAGGACAGATAGCACAGAACTGTTTGACAAAGGAATGCAGGTCATTCGTGATTGGGCGAATGGAATCACCTTTGCCGATGAAGAAATCGATAAAGAAAGGGGCGTTATCGTCTCTGAGTGGCGCACTCGACTCAGTCCGGATCAGCGAATGCAGCAGAAGACCTTCCCGGTCATGTATCAGGGCTCGAGATATGCGGAGCGCCTTCCGATTGGTAAAATGGACATCGTAGAAAATGCCCCTTACGATGTATTGAGACGTTTCTACAAAGAATGGTATCGCCCTGATCTTATGGCTGTAGTTGCAGTAGGTGACTTTGATGCAGCTATGGTAGAAAAGAAGATCAAGGCACTGTTTGGTGATATTCCTGAAGCTGCTGATGCTCGTCCACGCGAGAAATTTGAGGTGCCATTTCACGACGAAACCCTTGTGAGCATAGCGAGTGACAAGGAGGCCTCTTTTACCAATGTGAATATCATGTACAAGCATGATCGTGTCGAAACCAAGACAGTTGGCGATTATCGATCATCACTGGTCCGATCACTTTATAATAGTATGCTGGGAGCTCGCCTCCAAGAGATCAGCAAACAGCCAGATCCGCCATTTGTGTTTGCTTATACTGGATACAGCGCTGATGTGGGTGATTTAGATAGTTATTCCTCTTTTGCTTTTGTGCCTGAAGGAAAGGGACCTGCGGCATTGGAGATGCTGCTCACTGAGAACAAACGCGTACTACAGCATGGATTCACTTCCTCTGAGATGGACAGAGCAAAAAAGAATCTGATCGAAGGCGCTGAGAGAGCATTCAAAGAAATGGATAAGACCGAGTCAAACCGCATCGTCATGAACTATGTCTACCGTTATCTGGATGATGCGGTTACACCTGGTCCAAAACAAAAATTAGATCTCTATAATCAGTTTCTTCCAACGATAGAATTAGAAGAAGTGAATGCGCTGGCGAGCAAGTGGATAAAGGATGACAGCCGAGTTGTCGTGATTACCGGGCCAGAAAAGGAGGAAACACCTCTGCCGACGGAGGCCGAAGTCATGAGTATGCTTGACAAGGTGGACGCCATGGATGTGGAGCCGTACGTCGATGATGTCGTAGATGTTCCATTTTTTGACAAAAAACTGTCACCTGTAGCTATCGCGGAGTCCAAGAAGTATGAAGATGTCGGTGTTGAATATTTTGAATTATCCAATGGAGTGGAAGTATATCTAAAGCAGACAGACTTCAAGAATGACGAGATCCTAATGAGCGCGACAAGTCCAGGTGGGTCATCGATGTATAACGATGAAGATTACTTTGACGCAAGCAACAGTGCACGGATTGTTAATGAGGCCGGAGTTGGTGCCTTCTCTCCTACTCAGATGCAAAAAATGTTAGCCGGAAAGAGCGCTTCTGCAAGTCCTTATGTGGGAGGATTGAGCGAAGGATTCAACGGGTCCGCATCGCCGGATGACTTGGAGATCATGTTTCAGATGGTTCATAAGTTCTTTTATGAACCGCGTATCGACGAAGAAGCATTTACCTCCTTCATCGATAAGCAAAAAGGGATATACAAGAACCTAATGTCTAACCCGAATTACTTCTTTTCGGACTATGTCTCTAAGTTCAAATTTGACAATCACCCAAGAGTGGGATTTCCGAAGGAATCGCAATGGGCCGGCTTAGATTATGACAAAGCTATGAGCATCTACTAGGAACGATTCGCGGATGCCTCTGATTTTGCCTTCATGTTTGTGGGCAATTTTGACAATGACGTGATAAAGGATCTCTCTCAGAGGTACCTCGGCAATCTCCCAACCATAGATCGTGAGGAAACATGGGAAGACATCGGTATCAGACCTAAATCAGGTGTACACACCGACCGCTTCAACAATGGTGAAGCACCAAAGACTAATGTTCAAATGTTCTTCCACGGGCCATTCGAGTATACAGATGCTAACAACTACCATTTAAGCTCGGCCATAGCCTATTTACGTATCAAGCTGCGCGAGAAACTTCGCGAGGAGCTTGGTGGGGTTTATGGAGTTGGTATCTATGGGGGTGGTAGTAAGAAGCCATATCCAAATTATGGTATCACCATCTCATTCAATAGTGATCCAGACAAGACGGATGTCTTAGTGGACGCCACAAAGGAAGTCTTGAAAAAAGCCATGGCAGAAGGTCCGAATGCTGAGGACATGACCAAAGTGAAGGAGACTCAACGCCAAACTCGCATCAAGAATTTAAAGGAGAATCGGTTCTGGCTCAGACAACTACAATCAGAGCATGATAGTGAAAGAGATTTTGATGATATCGAACTGAAAGACTACAACGATTGGGTTGATGGCCTTACCGCAGCTGATATCCAGTCTGCTATCGAGAAGTATTTCGATTTTGAAGAGTACATGGAGTTCATCATGGAACCTGATGCTGCACCCACGGAATAAAGAGTTCAGAACTAATAAAGAGCATTACAGAAAACGGGGCCTTCCTTACTCAGGAGGCCCCGTTACTTTTTTGATAGATGTTGTGAAGTGGTCTTGACCAGCAGCCCCGCTACATTTATGTAGAGCTGATTCTGGCCAAGAGTTTCTTAATTATTGGATCACCAATGCAAAAGTGACGTCGATATCAGTACCACCAGTAGTTGCGTCTGACATGTCTGTCTTCAAGCCAGGTTGGTGTTTCAGAATTACATTGAACTCGCCCGTAGCCGCAGTGCCTGCAGTCCAGTTCGTAGATAAACCAAGAGGTAATCCTCCTCCGTCGAAGTCATTATAGTTCAGCGCATCAGCCCTATTGTCGCGATTACCATCACCGGTAGGGTCAGAGAAAATGCCATCAGTAAATGAGAAAAAGAACTGGTGCTCGTCATCCTCTTCACGGATCTCTGCAGTCACGTCCTCATCCTCGGCACCAAGTGTATTGGTCAAGACTATGGCCATTTCGTAAGTAACTCCGTCTGCTAATACGATATCCTCGATAGTTGGATTTCCTACTCCCTCTC
Source organism: Bacteroidota bacterium (assembly GCA_038523965.1). Classification (GTDB taxonomy): domain Bacteria; phylum Bacteroidota; class Bacteroidia; order Chitinophagales; family Saprospiraceae; genus JAJRXG01. The sequence goes on along the minus strand of JBCBIX010000133.1, from coordinate 2,243 downwards.
CATCTGCGTCGAACCACGTAGCAACGACTGCATCTCCACCATTATCTGGAGTGAAGGTCAGCTCGACTCTATTGATGACTTCTTCCTCTTCGTTTCCTTCTTCTATGACGAGCGGGAAGGTAATATCGACGTCTGTACCACCGACTGATGCGTCTGATGTCCCAGATTTCTGACCCGGTTGATGCTTGAGAATGACATTGAACATACCAGCCATTTCTGTATGGGCACCAGCTGTCCAAGTTGTTGTCAGGCCAACAGGCTGTCCATTAGCATCCATGTCATTGTAATTCAATGGATCGGTACGACTATCCACATTTCCATCGCCAGTTGGATCAGAGAAGATACCATCGGTGAAAGAGAAAAAGAACATATGCTCATCATCCTCTTCTCGGATCTCAGCGGTGACATCTTCATCTTCCGTTCCAAGAGTATTTGTTAATACGATGGTCATCTCATACGTCTCGCCTTCGACTAATTCGATCTCATCGATCGTCGGACTTCCTGCACCTTCGCCGTCAGCGTCAAACCAGGTAGCAATAACTGGATCTCCTTCACCCATCGGAGTGAATGTTAAGGCCACTTGGTTAATCACCTCCTCTTCTTCCTCGCTATGCTCCTCGATGTTCAGGGCAAAAGTGATGTCGATGTCCGTACCACCGGTTGTGGCGTCAGAGTTGGCTGTTTTAAGACCTGGCTGGTGCTTCAATACAACGTTAAACTCTCCAGGAGCATCGGTGTGGCCACCAGCGGTCCAAGTCGTCGATAGTCCCAATGGTAGTCCATTGCCATCAGCGTCGTTGTAGTTGATTGGATCGTTTCGATTGTCAACATTCCCATTGCCAGTCGGATCTGAGAATATGCCGTCTGTGAAAGAGAAAAAGAACTGATGTTCGTCATCCTCTTCGCGAATCTCGGCGGTAACATCTTCGTCCGTCGAACCAAGTGTGTTGGTCAATTCGACAGTCATGGTGTAAGTAAGCCCTTCTTCGAGATCGATGCCATCAATTACTGGAGCTCCACTACCCTCTCCGTCGGCATCAAACCAAGTCGCAAGTACTGGATCTTCGCCGTTGTCCGGAGTAAAAGTGAGTGTGACACGTGTGATGGTCTCCTCACCGTCATCTTCTATCATCATCACTGGATCGTCATCATCAGAACAACTACTGATGAGAACCACCCCAAGGATGAATAATAAATAAGTTAATAATTGAAGTTTTTTCATGATATGTATTTAAGTGGTGCAATGATATGCAATAGTGTTGCAAATACAAGTAAGGCGCAACCTTACGATTCAAAAGTCATAGCCAATCGCTAAGGCGATGTTTCGTCCCTGTGCATCCGAGAAATAGCGTAATCGATCTGTGTATCTCCGGTACGATAGGTTGAACAGATTGTCAGCGCGCACCGTAACATTGAGTCCTCCCAACTCATATGATACACCTGCTCCAAAAAGAACAAAGTCCTGAGGAACTGCCATGAAGTCAAAGATCTGATCCGGAGCAACTTCTGCCTGACCATTCTGAAAGGAAATCGGCTCGAAGACTGGGGGAGCGTGCCATTGTTGGCCACTGTACACCGCCGATAACTCAAAACCCCAATTATCCTTGGTATAGTCCAAAACATAACTCAATTGAAGCGGAGGAATCTCAATAAATGGTTGATCTCCATCTGTATCTGATGCATAGACATAGGCTGCTTTCATCTCCGACGACCACTCTGCAGAATGTTGAAATCTCACATCGATATCACTGCCCAAGAAGATTGCACTCGTTTGGTCGTAGATGAAAAATGGAAATGTTCCAGCGACATTCGTGGTGATGCCAAATGGTCGTAAGAAAATGTAGTCAGATATGCGATTCGCATGTATCACGACCTCTGCATCGACATTCCCTTTCTTAATTTCCATTCCTGTGACCCACTTCAGACTGCGTTCAGAATTCACTTGACGGACAGATTCATCATATACTCTATCGATAGGAGTTGTAATGTTTGGCTCAAAATTATATCGCCATAATCCAAATTGTATTCTTGAGAAGTGGTAGCCGAATGAATAGAGCTCTGCCACGTTTGGTGCTCTCCATGCTGTTCCGATATTGGAATACAGCTCTATCCCCTCCATAAGCTCGTGCCTCAGGCCGAGAGTAAAGGTGGCGTTTGTAAAATCAATTTCGTTGGAATATACAGTGACGTCACGGATGGTATCATTCACCGCTAAACGTTGATGATCCATGCGTACTCCCAAC
>JBCBIX010000132.1:0-6625 GCA_038523965.1 Bacteroidota bacterium | reverse complement strand
TACCTGCCAGAGCGGATACAATTCTCCACTATACTTTTCCAAAAAAAGAGACATTGATCGATAAAAATGGAAATTGTAATTCCAAGATTGCTTTCGCGTACTTTCTCCCTTGAAATGAATTACAGGATGGGATGGAAGTAGTAGAACCTCATATCCAGATTTTTGCAAAGTGTAAGACAAGTCCATGTCCTCTGCATACATGAAATACCTGATGTCAAATCCTCCAATCTGATCCCAAGTCTTACGATACATCATAAAGCAGGCTCCACTCATGATGGCTATCGTCTGCTCAGACTCTCCAACGACGATATCCTGATAGTAGCCTCGCCCTCCCCCGAAGAGTAGCTTTCGAAGGGAACCGCCGACAGACGGGAGCTGCCTGGCACTTTCTGGTAGGATTCGACCCAGTCCATCGACCAAGAGTGGAACGATCGCTCCGACTCTATACCCTTCCCGCAAAGAGCTAATGGCCTCAGACAGGAAGCTCTGCGATACAATCACGTCAGGGTTTAATAACATCAGCATCTCCCCCGAACTCGCCTTAACACCTCTGTGACACCCTTTGGCAAATCCCTCGTTAGTTCGCAACGGAATGACATGCAAGTCGAGATCAGTAGACTGAATCAACGCCAATGTATCATCGGTTGACGCGTGGTCCACGATCATGATCTCGATATCCAAGTCAGCTGACGCATGTGATATAGCATCCAAGCAAAAACGAATCGTACCCCCGCTATCGTGGGTGACGATGACTATCGATAGCTCAGGTGATGTAATACTCATGCGGGATCAAAGATGGCGAATCCCAAAAACGAAGCGCCGATACACCCCTATCAAGTCGATCAAGTTGGTAGCTTCGATACAACACTTGACTATCGGCCATATGCCTACCATCAACACCATCGTGGTCACTATCGGTGCCACAGAACTCCACGAAGCACAGCGCTTCTACGAAGCCTTGGGATTCAAGGCAAATTGGCTTTGGCCAGAAGAAAAAGCAACTCATCTCTCTCTAAGCTACGGCGCAGTTAGCTTCATGGTATCGCGACAGATGGCCGAAGATATCCAGAAGGCCGATCTCTACTTCCGTGTCGAAGGAGTTCAAGATCTGCACGACATCTTCAAAAAGCTCAATCTCGATATTAGCCCCTTGGCACAATCCACCTACGGTATGCTTGACTTTTCTTTCCGTGATCCTTGGGGTCATTTGCTCACCTTTGGAGAGCCTCATGGTGAATTCTCAATGTAAGCCAACGTCATATGATCAAAATCACCGATCTGCTCACCTACCCACTTAAATCCGGGGCTCCCTCTAAGCACTCTATTTGTCATGTGGATCGATACGGTCTTTATCTTGATCGACAGTGGGCCATCTTTGATCAATCTGGACAGTGCATCACAGCAAGAACTCATCCCAAACTTTTACGACTCCAAGTGAGCGAGCAAAATGGCTCTTACACTTTATACCACGAGAGAAAGGCTGCACTGACATTACTTCCTAATACTGGTGTTACTCACGATCTCAGCATTCACTCCTATCAAGCGCATGGCATCGCCGAGTCAGAAGAAGTAAGCGAATGGCTCTCCAACTATCTGGATACCCCAGTCACTCTCATGCGGCATAACTCGGCCAAACATCGTCCAGTGCTTTCTAAGCATGGTGGCCAAGAGGAGACTGATACTGTAGCCTTTGCGGACCAGGCTCCTGTCCTCATCATCTCAGAGGCAACACTCGCGGATCTGAATAGTCGTCTGGACAAACCAGTCCCAATGGATCGCTTTCGTCCCAATATTGTAGTCAGTGGTTGTGAGGCTTACGAAGAGGATAATTGGAACGAAATTCAAATTGGAAACTGCCGCATGAAGGTCATACAACAATGCGAACGCTGCGTGTTCACCACGATCGACACGGACACCTTATCCAAACATCCCTCCGCTGAACCTCTCAGGACTCTCGCGACATATCGAGTTGGACCTCGCGGAGGAGTCGTATTGGGCGTCCATGCTGTCGCTACAGTTGAGGGCGATATCGAAGTTGGAAATACACTTGAGGTATTGTCCTAAACCATCAGTGACTACTTCCAAAATGCCCCATACATCCAATCGGTGATCCTGGTGGTAAGTCGCTCACTTCTGGAAGAACAATAGATCCTGGCTCCTCGATACCCTCTTCGATCAGTAGGCGTAGTCGATTATACAATGGAATGTCCTCCGATAGATGCTGAGATTGCATGGTCTGCAGGACATCCTGGACCGTGACAGCAACCGCCAAATCAGTGTCAGCATTCGCGAGTTTGCTCAGAAGATGCTGCACAAAGCCATGCTTAACAATGTCTTCGATACTTCGACTGTATGCATCGATCGACTCTTGTTCGAAGAGATAGTCGGCTAATTGGTCCAAGAAAAGTGAAAGGGTCATCGGATGACCATGAGCAGTGCTATGTCTATGTATTCGCGCCAGTCGATCTCCATGGAGCATCATGCCAAATGCCGCATCCACATAGGACTGAACCGGGCCGAGCGGATCAAACGCGACATTGGTCTTGCCAGAGAAGGTCTCACGATCTCGCGGATAGCCCATCGCAGGGGGAGGTATCAACTCAATGATTGATGTAGGTAACTTGAGCTGTTTTGCCGTCAGGGTATTTAAAATCGACCGTATTGCTTTGTCTTGTACACTGATCTCGACTGGAGTGACCCTGTGATCAAGAGCATCGCCTTTGACGTAGTACCCATAGTCCAAGCCACCTATCATTTTGACAGTTGCTTCTAATTGGTAACGGTGCATGAGGTATAATGGAACCAGCACTTTTTCTAATTCGGATAATGGTGTGCCAGTCGTTATGGTCCCCTCCCCAAATCGTTTGAGCGCATTCGCACGAACTTTCATCATACGATTTAGCTCATCAGCGGCGTCCGGCCTATTATCCCAAAGGTGAGCCTGGGGATGAGCACCACCGATCGGACGAGCGTCCTGATCGGAAATGAACTGAAGTCCCTGGCCTTGGGCTTTTGAGATTGACTCATTTATAAAAGGAATTGCCTCTTCTTCTGATCCTAAGTCTGCATATCCATAGATGATGGCCTGCTTATCCCAAGCTCCAATCTTGTCATCGTACACCTTGCTGTAATCCATCGTACCATTAGATGTCAACTCGACATATGGATGAGGGTAGTCCATCACTGATGCACGATCATTCACACTGGAGGCGAAATTGTGAGCCAGTCCGATCGTATGACCGACCTCATGTGCTGCTAACTGACGTAATCGCGCGAGTGCTGCTTCCATCATTTGCTCGTGATTAGAATCATCATCACCGTAAGGACTTAACAATCCCTGTGCAATTAGAAAATCCTGACGTACGCGCAATGAACCCAATGATACATGCCCTTTTATAATTTCACCAGTGCGAGGATCGATGACTGAAGCACCATATGACCAGCCTCGTGTACTGCGGTGTACCCACTGGATGACATTGTACCGAACATCCATCATGTCAGCGCCAGCGGGAAGATCTTTGATTTGAAAAGTACCTGGAGCATAACCAGCGGCCTGATATGCCTGATCCCACCATGCTGCTCCCTCCATAAGTGCTGAACGAACGGGTTCTGGACATCCGGGGTCCATATAGTAGACGATTGGCTCTTTTGCTTCACTGAGGGGAGCCTCTGGATTTCGTTTTTCTAATCTGTGTCGTGTAATCCAGCGCTTTTCCAAAGGTGACTCGATGGGCGTGGCATAGTCGTAATACGAGATGGAGAAGTATCCTGAGTAGGGATGAAAGGCTCTTGGCTCATATCCTTCGTCTGGTAATCGGACAAAACTGTGATGCTGCTGGACCGTTACAGCACCATTATCCGGAGTTACGCTTTGCAAATAGCGCCCATCGGCTTGACCTGTAAATGTGAGGATGACGTCAAACTCCGTATTGTTTGGAAATGCCTTAGTGCGGTCAATATTGATAGCACTGCGAGACTTATCTAATTTGAAATTTCCCTGTTTGGCGCGTTTAAGTCTTGAGATCACACCATGTACATCACGGAGCAAAAAGTCGGTCATACTCACGATGTAGTTCTCTCCCTTTTTCTCCTTGATCTCCCAGCCCCAGATAACCGATTCTGCAAAGGCTTCTTTGACAGCCTGTACTTCCAGCGAATTGCTGCTGTTCGCTCGATAATCCAAGTTCGGCTGTGTCAAAAAGAGCTTCTTCCCGCGTCGATCAATACGAACTACCTTCTCTCCTCCTAACTGGCCTCTATCCAAACCGATATCATTGGAACCAACACCGGCAGAAAGCGATGGTACATACAAGAACTCCTCTCCTAACATATTGGCGGGTACCTCCATCACGATATCACCAGACTCATCGTCATAGGTGAATGAAAAGAAGCCCGTGAATTCTTGAGCATTAATAATCGAACAGAAGAATAGAAAGCAGAACAACTGGATCGGAACTCGATACATGTGCAGATTACCTTGATTGATTCGAAGGTAGCAGTAATCGTGTGATCGGATTAGAGCAAAAGACGGTGAATCACTCATCACTGTGAATGATGGTCCGCTCCTATTGGCATCAACCTATGACGACTCTCAAACAAATATATAGACATGCGTTAACCAAGTACATCACACCAATGGAGACAACTGATTCAATCTTCAGAATAGTGGATCGTTTTTGCGATTATTAACCTGACGGGGATAGAACGACACTTTATGCGGCGTATTTGAGACTTGTATGATTGAAGTATTTCTCAACTCTATCTGGTCTCTTTTGCAAGAGTCGCATGTGCGAAATGACATTTTGGGTCAACTTTTCTCTTGTTCCTGGCACAGGCCTTTGGGACATATCTTGTTTTAAATCGCAATTCAAGTATTCGTCTGTATTAAGGTCTGGTGAGTAAGATGTTAAGTAGTATAACTCAATCTCATCGCTACGATCAGCTACCCAATTATTTACAGGCTTATTGTGAAGCACTCTTAAGTTGTCCACAATGTGGTAAACCTTCCGTTTGGAAGACTTTATTAGTCGTTTGAGAAACCCTATAAAGATCTTAGAATTCATGCCCCTCTGTATAAGTCATAAATCGAACCTACCGCCTATTAGTTATTGATGGGATCATATTGACTAAGAACGTCTTAGACATGCTCTTCTTCACTGGAGTCTTTCCTTTAGGAGCATAGCTTCTGCCATAATTACAGGAGATGCTTACTTCTATCTCATCTGCCCAGTGGATCTCGGCATTTTCTGCCTTAGCCTTGTCTTGTATCTTAGAAGAGTATTGCTTCGGCCACTACTGCACTTTGCGATCATCTTGCTCATAAGCACGCTTCTTTAGTCTTTGTGGCTTTGAGCCAAGGCCCTTGAAACAGACTTCCGATCGATAATGTAAGTTATGTAACGCGCAACTAAATACCGTTCACGATATCAAAGATCTGTTTGATAAAATCAAAACAGATCTTTGAACTTCCAAAACAGCCCCCCTACGCCAATCAACATAAAGTGCTGATTTTCAATAGATTGTGCTTTAAAAGGCTATGCTTGACAAAAAAAGTTTTAATAATTGATGAAAAATTATCTTTTATTCTGTTGAGCTTAGAATAATATGACTTACTTTAAGCATGCGCTGGTGCAAGGGCATGGCGGAAGAAGCTGTTAGACCAAGAAAAGAGAACCTACGACCGACGATCGCCATCGTCCGCAGATCCTCATCCCTCGCTAAAGAGACTGCAAATATACAGCGCTCTCGAAAATTGCTCCAAAGCTTCAAGGAGGAACCATACCAATAAGATGCTTATGCGCTATCGAAGTACGAGCTGACTCCTTTCTATGGTATGGGTGCAGTAACATATGCGTAATTCCCTAATCATCTTAGATCTATATGATATATCATATAGTGGGTGTGTCGTCATCTTAGCCCAAGTTATAAAAGGCTAAGTAGACAAAAGGAATGACTACGCACAGCTTGAGTCAAGTGCGGTATAATTTTCCATTTTATAAGCAGCTGGATAGCATGGACTGTGGTCCTACCTGTCTTCGTATGGCTGCTAAGTACTATGGAAAAAGCTACAGCCTCCCTTTTCTGAGAGAAAAGTGCTACATCGATCGTGCTGGTGTAAGTCTGAAAGGTATAAGTGAAGCAGCAGAGTTGATTGGCTTTCGCACGTTAGCTGTTAAGATTCCATTATCCGCTGGTTCTGACCTTCCTTCCTTGTACGAGGCCCCACTTCCAGCAATTCTTCATTGGAATCAAAACCATTTTGTTACCTTATTTCGTATAAATAAAAAATACGCATGGATCGCTGATCCAGCTGATGGCAAGCACAAGGTTCCGCTTGACTTATTGAAAAAATCATGGTTTAGTGATGGGGAGCAAGGTATCGCGTTGTTGCTTGAACCAACCCCAAACTTTTATAAACCTGAATCATCTGAGGACAATAAAAAAGGTTTTTCTTTTCTATACCAATATTTGACTCCGCATAGAAGACTAATGACCCAGTTGATCCTTGGTCTTCTTCTTGGTACAGTATTTCAATTAATATTTCCCTTTCTGACACAAAGTCTTGTAGATGTGGGAATCGAAACCATGATTTTTTCAATAAGTCAAGCGGAACCTTGTGCTTGCC